>JBKJNF010000156.1:0-14083 GCA_046596155.1 Flavobacteriales bacterium
ACCTACTGGCACGAGTACCTGCAGATAGAGCTTCCAGCATCCTTGAACCCCGGCACACAGTACATCGTGGAAGTGTATGCGCTCCGAGCGCCCTTCTGCAATGTGGCCAGCAACAACTTGGGCATCTACCTCAGTGCGTCCGAGGTGCGAACGCGGGATTGCCTGCCGCTCTATTGCGCACCGCAGGTCAAAGAGGAGAAGGTGCTGGACAACAGCGGCTGGGAGCGCGTGGGCGGAGTGATTGAGGCGCGGGGCGACGAGCGCTTCCTGGTGATCGGCAACTTCTGCAGCGACCAGATCACCGCGAACAAGAAGATGCCGGAGGGCGAACGGGGTGGCTATTACTTCATCGATGATGTGAGCGTACGACTTGCTCCTGGTGGCGCTAAGGTCGATGATGTGCCCATGATCTGCGCTCCACCGCCACCCAAGCCACGGGCAGAAGATCACGTGAGCAGTAGGACGGTGGACATCATGCAAGTGGAGCCCGAAGTGGGCAAGCACATCCGGTTGGACAACATCTTCTTCGACTTCGACAAGAGCACGTTGAAGCCCGAGAGCGAAAAGGAACTGAACACGGTGCTCGACCTCCTCACCGACTACCCGCTGATGCACATCGAACTGGAAGCACACACGGACGACCAGGGCACCGACGATTACAACCAACGCCTGAGCGAGACCCGCGCCAAGGCCGTTGTGGACTGGTTGGTAGCGAAGAAGGTGGACGCCGAGCGCTTGAGCTGGAAAGGCTACGGCGAAGCCAAGCCCCTAGTGCCCAATACCGATGATGCCTCACGTGCGCAGAACCGCCGCGTGGAGATCAAGGTGATGGAGCGCTGATCCCAAAAAGAAAAGGGACCCGATCGCTCAGCTCCCTTTTCCTCCTGTGCGAGCAGGACGATCAGATCACGCGGGCAATGGCTGCTCGCTCAGAATGCGCTGTGCGATATCCAGGATCCGTGTATCATCCAGCGCAACAACGCCGCCGTTCGCACCGGGCTCCACATGCACGCCCATGGGCCGTCCTTCCGGATGTGAATACCCTCCAAAGTAGTTCCAAACAGTTTCCACGTTGAGGTCAAGCTCCTTGGCGATCCGATGGATGCTTCCATCGGGTAGGCGGTCCTTGATGCCACGGAGCTCATTGAAGGTGATGTTCATGGTCGCTTGGTTTTAGGTGGTCACCAACAAGATACTGGCAGACTTCTGTGGATCGTACACTATGGTTGAAAAAATAATGGTTCCCCGGATGGTCGAACGGTCATGTGATCGGGACCCTATCTGGCCCGTAAGGGAGCTGACCCTTCGCGCATCTGAGCTAACCGGTCAACTGGTTTGCTGGGAATTCCAGGGCCTTGACCATCTGCCAGATTTGGTGGATAATGCACTGAAGGCGAAGGCATTCATATCGGCCCACGCATGGATCAGGAGATTCCGCAGGTTCTACATAGAAGGGCCGCATACCCAACTGTGGAACGCGAGGGTCCAGAAGTGGGGATGTGGGGCGAAATTCAGTTGTGTACCACGATCATGGGGCGCCGCATCCCCTCCGCCGCGGAGTGCGCTGACCCATGGCAAACAGCTGGAACCTGCGATACCATTGAATAAGTCGACAAAATGATCCATTGGCACGATGTATTCGTATACAGAGAAGACCAAGACGCCACGACCATGAAACTCCAGCACCTCCTCACCGCTTCAACCTTTGTGTTGACAATGACCTCCGTGCAGGCCCAGTCCGAACCTTTGGCGCAGGTGGAGACCGAGTTCTTCAACTCTTACCGCCGCAACCCGCCCAAGGCAGTTGTGGCCAAGCCCGAACGTATTGATCTGGTGAATGCCAGGTTCGAGCCTTGCGCTTCCAAGAAGGAAGGGTTGTTCGTCCGGGAGATCACCCCGATGTCCAACGGTTACTTGGTGCGTATTGTGAAGGCCGATGGGCGTGTGTTGATGACCGGTGGCAGCAGCGATCCTTTGGGCAAAGTTTTGAATGGACACTTCCGCTATTACGATGAGGACGGTACACTTCGCGCCGAAGGAGACTACGTGAACAACCAGAAGTTCGGTACTTGGACCCGTTTCGATGACCGCGGTACCTCGCTGCCCGCCAAGGAATATGATGGGCTAGATTGGGATGCCAAGCAGATCAAACTCGGACTTGCCAGCCTGAGCGCATCGCTAGGTGACGTGGCAGCTAAGTGATACAGGCCCTGAGACAAAAATACAGTGTGAAGTAGACGGTGTCAGCGGGGTGGACACGAAACAGTAAGTCTATTACGCGTTCGGGACCACCCAAACGCGAAAGCCCTTGAAAAGGCTTTCAGCTCAACCCACTGATCATGCCGTTGGCGTCAATGTCCATTCCTTCGGAGGCAGGTATCTCGGGCAGGCCAGGCATGCGCATGATCTCCCCGCAAATGGGCACCACGAAGCCTGCACCGGCGCTGATCTCGATATCGCGCACGGTGATGTGGAAGCCGATCGGTGCACCGCGCAGTTCCTTGTGATCGCTGAAGCTGTACTGCGTTTTCGCCATACACACAGGCACGCCGTCAAGACCGAGCTTGGTTATCCGGCGCAACGCCGTTTCCGCATCGCCGCTGTACTCGACGCCGTCTGCGCGGTAGATCTCCTTGGCGATCACGGCGATCTTTTCCTTGATGGAAAGCGACAGGTCGTACAAGGGCTTGAAGTTGCTCTGGCCTGCATCCACCACGCGCAACACGGCGGTTGCGAGGTCCGTAGTGCCAGCACCGCCTTTCGCGAAACCTTCCGACAGCACAGCCTCAGTGCCGCGCTCCTTGCAGTAGGCCTTGATCAGCTCTATCTCCTCAGCTGTGTCTGTGGGGAAGTTGTTGATGGCCACCACGGCCTTCACGCCGAACTTGGCCACGTTCTCGATGTGGCGGCCCAAGTTGGCGAGGCCCACCTTCACGTTCTCCGGAGCGGCGCTGTTCACCTCCTTCACATCCACACCACCGTGGTAACGCAAGGCGCGCACTGTGGCCACTATCACCGCAGCACTCGGCTTCAGGCCTGCTGCGCGGCACTTGATGTCGAAGAACTTTTCCGCACCCAGATCGGCACCGAAGCCGGCCTCGGTCACCACATAGTCGCCCAGGCTGAGGCCCATTTTGGTGGCCAGCACACTGTTCACGCCTTGCGCGATGTTGGCGAATGGACCACCGTGCAGGATCGCAGGATTGCCTTCGAGCGTTTGCACGAGGTTGGGCATGATGGCCTGCTTCAGCAAGAGCGCCATGGCACCTTGCGCATTCAGGTCACGGGCGTACACAGGGGTCCGATCCCAGCGCTGGCCTACATAGATATTGCCGAGACGCTTTTTCAGGTCGTCGATGCCGGTGGCGAGGCACAGGATGGCCATCACTTCACTGGCCGGCGTGATGTTGAATCCGTCCTGGCGCGGAATGCCGTTGCCCGTACCACCGAGACCGATGGTGATGTCGCGCAACGAGCGGTCGTTCATGTCCATCACACGCTTCCACGCGATGGTGCGCGGGTCGATGTTGAGCGTGCGTTTGCGGTTCTGCAGGTTGTTGTCGATCAGCGCGGCCAGCAAGTTGTTGGCCTTCTCGATCGCGGCGAAGTCACCGGTGAAATGCAGGTTGATGTCCTCCATGGGCACCACTTGCGAATAGCCGCCGCCGGCCGCTCCGCCCTTCATGCCGAACACGGGACCGAGCGAAGGTTCGCGCAGCACCACGATGCTCTTCTTGCCCAGTTTGTTCAAGCCCTCATTGAGGCCGATGCTGGTAGTGGTCTTGCCTTCCCCTGCCGGCGTTGGCGAGAGCGCGGTCACCAGGATCAACTTGCTCTTCGCCGCCTTCGCATCGTCGATCAGGTTCAGCGGCAGCTTCGCCTTGTTGCGGCCGTAGGGTTCGATCACTTCCGGATCAATACCTAGGCGCTCGGCGATCTGGAAGATGGGTTTCAGCTGCGCCTTCTGCGCGATCTCGAGGTCACTGGGAAATGGCATGGCGAGGAGTTGATCGGAGGGTGGTGGTGTGAACACGCGGCCTGATAATACCGACGAGGGACGTGCAAAATAGGCGGGATCCCGATCCGTTCACCGCACGATCACGCGGGTGGTGGTGGAAGCGCCGTTCGCGCTGGAAAGTCGCACTAGGTAGGTGCCTTGCGCCACACGGTGTCGGCGGTCATCGCGGAGGTCCCAAGTGAACCGTACGTTGCCGGCCGCGCGTTGGCCGAGTGAACTGTTCAACACGGCATGCCCTTGCAGATCGAACACCTGCGCATTGAGACGCCCGGCCTGTGGGAGGTACAGATCGATGTGCACCTGTTCGCTCGCGGGATTCGGCCAGGCATTGCCGGCGTGCAACTCCGCGGGCATTTCGCTGATGCCCACGGGCGCCGCAGGCAGGTGACTTGTATACACGCCGTTGCCATGCGTGCCCACCGCGATGAATCCATCGCTGCCACGCGCCGCGATCATGTTCACCGGAATGTTGCCCATGCCATCGGGATCCTCCAGTTCCCACACGGTGTTATCACCATCCAGGACAGCGGTGCTGTAAAGCCCGGTGCTGGTGCCGATGAAGTAGCGGTTGTTCACCCCGCCATAGGTCGGATAGATCAAAGCCCAGAACACCGCAGGTCCGTTGCCGGTGCCATCGGGGTTCTCCTCCAGGTTGCCGCTCACACTGGTCCAGGTGGCGCCGCTGTCCGACGTCAGGAACACGCTGCGCACACCATAGTTGCTGAAGGTCAGGAGCCACTCCGCTGCGTTGTAGTCGTTCGGCGCCACACAGCTTACATAGCTGCTGAACGGCCATTGGTCCGAGGTGATCTGGGTGCGCTGCGGAGTACCGTACAAACTGTCCACGCGGAACACGCGACCATTTGTGGTGCCGTACCACAGTGCATTTGGCTCCGCAAGGCTGATGTCGAGCGCGCACAAACGCTGTGAACCGGTGACCACACTGATCTGCTCCCAGTTGGTGGTGATGGTGTTGTAGAAGTTGTTCGTCACCGGGATCCCTTGCACATCGTTGTTACGCCAGAGCTTGGTGTTGCTGCACATGTACAACTTGTTGCCCGACACGGGGTCCAATAGGAACTGGTTGATGAAGTTGTAGGACGTGGTGCCACCGGTGGGGTCGATCCGCTCGTAGCCGCTCACCACGCCGTTGTCATCGATCAGCTTTTTGTAGATGCGGCCCTGCTGGCTGCTGGTGAGCATGAAGGCGCGGCCTTCCGGGATGGCGGAATAAGCGCCGTCGTCCTGATGCACCCGCGCCCACGGCACCGCGGGGTCACTGCTTACGGCCAGGTAACATCCGTTGTCCTGCGTGCCGCCGATGACGTACGGCGACGTGGCGGCTCCTTCCTCGATGTGTGCCGTGTAGAACTGCGAGGTGATGTAGGTGTCGTTCAGATCCACCCAGCCCACGCTATCGGCCAAGGGATCGAGGGTCACCTGCACGCCGCCATCGTTGGTGCTATAGAGGCGGGAAGCATCGTTCGGTGCGAACTCCAACCAGTGCTGATCGGGGTGGTGGTTCGGATACACGTACTGCTTCGGATCCACCGTGTTGCAGCGATACCCCCCGATCCAATCGTAGCTCTGCGGCGTGGTCCATCCGTTGGTGCTGCGGTACACGCTAGTGCCACCGATGTACACCGTGTTGCTGTCCGTGGGATGCACCGCGATACACATGTCGTAGCTCGTCTGCGTGTTGATATAGCCGAAGTCGAAGGTGAAGTACCCCGTGCACGATCCGTTGGGCAGGTTACTGCTGCGGTTGCTCCAGCTTCCGCCGGCCGCCGTTCCATCGCCACTGATATATGTGTAGCGCAGGAGGCTGTGCCCTTGCAGCCCCGTGCCCGGCGATTGGCAGAAGAACCACACGCGGTCCTCGTTCTGGGGGTCGATCCCGATCACCGTCCGTTGCGCGGCCAGGGGATAGAGGTTCAAGCCGATGTTGGTCCAGGTCAACCCATCGGTACTGCGGTATACCCCTTTGTAGGGAGCGCCATTGCCGATGGCCGCGTAATACACGCCAGCGGAGGTCACCCGCACTTCAGTGTACAGGCTGGTGGTCGTGATGCTGGTATCGACGCCCAATACCGTTTTCCAGGTAGCACCACCATCATTGCTGCGCACAATGCCGTCGAAGATGGCCGCCACCACCACATCGCTGTCGTTGCGCACGGGATCCACCACCACGCTGTTCACGTGCTTGAAGGCGCCTTTGCGATCGAACACGGGCGCATCGTTACTTACTGTGCTGGCCAGTCGTGCCCAGGTAAGGCCACCGTCGTTGCTTTTGAAGATGCCATCGCCGGGCAACAGGGCTTCGAAGCTGGTGCCGCTTACAATGCCGTAGTTCTCCCCGGTGCCCACATACCACGTTTGTGTGTGGCCAGGCCGGATGTCCTGCCCTATGCACGAGGTGTTCTGGATGTCCAACGGCGCCGTGGTCTTCGACCAGCTCTGGCCCTGATCCGTACTGCGCCAGATGCCCCCCGTAACGCTGCCCGCCAATAGCACGTTCGGATCGCTGATGTCCACGCCGAAGGCGCGTGTGCGGCCCCCGCGGTTGCGCGGACCTTGCTGCACCCAGCTCAGGCTCTTGGCCACAGCGCGGTTCGGCAGGGTGCGGGCAAAGGCCAGTTCCTTGGCGCGTACATCAGCCGGTATCAGGCCAGTGGCCGGGTCGCGCATGCGCTCCATGTCCCAGGCCTTCAGCGCGGCGCGCGCTTCTTGGTCGCCCGCGCCCATGGGCGAAGCGGCTGATGCGTGGTCCGCAGGCGCCGCCCGCCGAACCAGCAGGACGACCGCCAAAACAAAAAGCGAGGTAAGGAGGAGCAGTTGTTTCATGCGCTGGATGGTGGGATGCCGAAGGTAGGGATGGCGGGTACACCGGACCGGATCCCCATGTCCATGGAACCTCGAGTTATGATCAGCCCGAGATCAGAGAAAGCCGACCTGCACAAGTGAGGTCTTCGCCGCGGAGGCCATCGACCTGGTGATGGGCTGCTCGGGAAAGCTCCTGTTGGAAGCACCCCGGTTTTGGTCAGAACTATTTTTTCTCCTCCGTCCCCTGTTCCTTGTCATTCTCGTTTCCACCCCCACCAAAAAGCTTCTTGAAGAAACCTTTGTGCTCGCTTTCGGCCGCGCCTACCGTGGCTATACTGACCTCTTGATCCAATGCCGGCTTTAATGCCTGAATAAAAGCATTGCGTAGGAGATCGACCACCGCATAGAAGATGTTCGCACGCGGACCGTCCAGCTTTCCTTTGATGACGACCTTGGTTGCGACCTGGTCCTTCTTCGGGTTGGTGAGCGCATCGCCCACTGTGCCTACCATCCCTTCCCATAACTTCTGGAATACATTATCCTTCCGGTCCTCCTTGCCCAGCACGTCCAAACCTTTTATCACCGGCTTTACATACCCTTCGAACTCCCGGTTGCGAGTGGCTACTTCAGTGTATAGACCAAAGGTGCCTTTGTTCACATCCACATTGGCATAGGCTTGCAGGACCTCATTCACACGCGTGAGCTGCATGCTCTTCAACTCTGCGTTCATGTCCAAGGTGGGGTCCTTTGCGAGAGGATCCAATTTCATATTAAAGTTCAACGTACCTCCGTAAACAAGCGCCGTAGCCACGATGCTAGAAGGTAATAATTGAACGGAATCGTAACTGTTGCTCAGGTTCAACGCCAGAACATCCAGTTCATTCAACTCCACATCCACTTTTGGCCTGCTGGCGGGGTCAACATAGCGCACAGAACCGTGATGCGCCTCAATACGGTTGATGCGCAGAGGCATCATATCATCCAAGAGTTCCCTGAATGAGGTGGTGTCCTCTACCACTTGTCCGGGCTCGGCTGCACCGTTGGTGAACCGCACCTCGGGTTTAGTAATGACCAATTCACCCACGATCGATCCATGAAAAAGAGCTTTCCATTCCACGCTTAGGTCGATATCCTCAGCCGCCAAGAATGGTGTGCGCTTTTGCGAAACGCTATCCACCTTGAGCATCTCGAATTGCTGCACCCGGTAAGCGCCGCGGAGCAGGGCTAGGTCGAGATCCTGAATATGGCCATAGTAACCCGGGATCTTTGCTAAGCGGTTGTTAGCTACGCGTAAGAGGAGATACGGCAGGATGAGCCTGATCAATACCAAAACACCGATAATGATGAGGACGGTCCGTATGCGCCGCCGCTTACGGTCCGATGGAGGGGTGGTCATTTCCTTTTTCATCACTATTCGATGGGTCATCATCTATGCGAGCAAGGGTTCTCTGGTTGCACGTTGCTGCGCTTAAAATCAGGCGACGCGCATCATAGGTCTGGCCTCGGTGGTTTCACACTGGATGCTACCATAGCCAGCAAGAGAAGCCCCGAAAAGTCCTGTGCCCAGTTCCACGCCGATGAGGTTATTGGCACTGAACAAGACCAAGCTGCCACCTACCACGCCAATGCTCAGGTCGTTAAACTCCTTTGGCGTAAAAGCATGCATAGGGTTTAGCACATCCAGGAAGAAGGTGAACGTGCCGTTGTCCATTCCTAGCAGCTCCTCCATGAAAGCGTGCACACTCTCATCATCGATCGCCCCATCCTGAAATCGAGTAGCATCTCGCTTCAGGTCGCGCAGCCATGGCACCAGGTATAGGATAGCGTCGGTGTTATACGCCCCCTGTGTCCAAATACGCATATGTAATCGCCCGACATCTGGATCCATGACAAGATATTGGCGTGGGTCCATCGTGGAAACGTGTGCATCGATCAGTTCACCGGCCACATCCTTGAAGTAGCTCGCCGCCTGCTGTGCTTGACGCACGCCTGGAAGGAAGGTGTAGTGGATCATCATGTGGAGGACAGTGCTGATCTCGGGCCGATCGAAAGGATCCGCGAGCTTCGTATCCAGGTGATGGCGATCGTGGAATTCACGGCTCGATCGTGGAAGTTCTACCACGCTTTAGAGAAGCGGATCGGGCGATGGACAAGTCCTCAGGTGGTGGTCAAGCTTGGCTAGGGAGTATAACGGCACTAGCGTATGTGCTTGCGCATGTACCATGTAACCATCGACGACTAACGTTGACGAATCTTAAGACCAGCATATGGCTGTTCGCGTGTATAGCGAAATAGGCGGATAAGCCGACTTTTTCACCGATACTCGGCGTACTTTCCGCCACCTCTGCGATCGCATCAACCACGTCCTTTGCCGTGCTTCGAATGATGTTCAAATATTCTTGCGCTTGGAGCAGGATATACTCCAACATGTCTTTCGCATCGACCGCTTTTTTTGCGATCCGCTTGCGGGAGTCCCTGCCGGACATTGGCGCGAACAACAATCGAACAGCAATACCTGTGACCAAGGCTATCGATGCGGCGGTGGCGGTTCTTGATGTCATGGGTCTGAGACGGTTGGTGACATAGATGTGGTGTTACTTGAGGTGAACCGACCTTGGGCCAAACACTCAGCGCCCCCTTTAACTCGGCGGATGTAGAACTTCTGCCATCGCACACGGGTCCGGATCTCCACGAACTGTAGAGATCATTCACAGGACGAACAGACGGATAATCCAATTCATGCAAGATGGTTGCTCGCGGTTCCATGGCTGGACGCGGGTAGTAGAGTTGCGTCCCTTTTTTTGCCATTCGTGTTTACCATGGAAAGCTATTTGGACACCCGGCTGAGGTGTCCTGTAGATCCATATAAGTGGCCAGCCACCGATAAACCAACAAACCCAACTACAATGGACGAGCGCAAAGACAATTCGAAGACGCCAAGTGCTACAGCACAGAGCGTATCAATAGCCGACGCACAAGATGGTGCACAAGGCAAAACAGGTCCAACACCCACTGTTCAAGGACAGGGCACCGAGCGTGAACAAGGCATGCACGGTGGCAACGCAGAAGGACGCACATCAGGCCAACAAGGGAATGACCGTGCTGGGCAGATCGGTGAACAGAAGATAAACCACGGCGAGCGGACCCAGAACAACAAGGAAGTGCGAACCGGATCCGGCATGACCAATGACGCGAGCAAAGGGGAGGGTGCTGGCGATGAGGACCAAGAACAAGAGAACGAAGAAGGCGGTGGTGATGCCGCTCGCACACAAGGCGCAGACGCACAAGGCCGCGGCGGTATCTCGCGTACCAAACAAAGTGGCAGCCAAGGCCCCGACCAAGGGAAAGCGAAAGGCGGCACTCCAGGGGTCCAGCATTGAGCTGCGCATTCATCCCTGTGAAGGGGATAGATGCAACAGATCCCCGGCTTTCGCCGGGGATCTGTTGCATTACGAACTGACGTGATCCGCCGTTAGCGCAGAATGTTGCATTTCAGTTTAGGTGAACGCCATGAACCTTATCCAAGATCCGCGAGACTATGCTTTTCCACCGCATAGCAATTTGGCCCGGCGCTTGGTGTTGCGGGAGGATCAGGGTGCGCACATCGGCTGATCCCGCCAAGGTACAGTCGAACAATGCCGCCTTACCTTGTCCGCGTGTAGGGACCAAAAGACCAAAAACATAGTTGCGTATGGTGAAAAAGAAAGTGCCCGCTCCCGGAAGGGGATTTCCGAAAAGCGCTACGGGCATAGCCGGCCTTGACGAGATCTGCCTTGGAGGTCTTCCAGCAGGCAGACCGACGTTGGTCTGCGGAAATGCGGGCTCCGGCAAGACCATGCTGTCTGTGGAGTTCCTTGTGAACGGGGCTGTGCACTACAATGAACCTGGCGTCTTTATGATGTTCGAGGAGAACGCCGCAGAACTCACCGCCAATGTCCGCTCACTTGGATTCGATCTGGACAAGCTCGTTGCCGATAAAAAGATGGTCCTCGATCACGTGCATGTTGAACGCAGCGAGTTCGAAGAGACTGGGTCGTATGACCTGGAAGGACTGTTCATTCGCTTAGGGTATGCGGTAGATAAGATCGGTGCCAAGCGCATTGTACTGGACACGATCGAAGCGCTGTTCGCCAGTATTCCGAATGAAGCTATGCTGCGTGGCGAACTCCGGCGGTTGTTCCGTTGGATCAAGGACCGGGGACTCACCGCAGTGATCACGGCTGAGCGCGGCGGGGGCGCACTTACACGCTATGGGCTTGAGGAATATGTAGCGGATTGTGTGATCCTCATGGACCACCGGGTGGTGGACCAAATATCCACACGGAGCATGCGGGTGGTCAAATACCGCGGCTCGGCCCATGGCACCAATGAGTATCCTTTCATCATCAGCGAGGAAGGCTTATCCGTGCTGCCGATCACGTCACTGTTACTGGAGCACAAGGCGCTCAAAGAGCGGCTCCCGACGGGCATTACGACGTTGGATGCGATGATCACCGGGGGTGGATTCTATCGGGGAAGTAGCATCCTCATCAGTGGTGCGTCGGGAACCGGCAAAAGCACCCTTTCCGCCGCATTCTTGGATGCGGCCTGCGCGCGTGGAGAGCGGTGCATCTTGTTCGCGTATGAGGAATCGGCATCGCAGATCATGCGCAACATGACCTCCGTTGGGATCTTCTTACAGCGCTGGGTGAAGAAAGGGTTGCTTGAGATTCATGCATCCCGTCCCACCCTCACCGGCTTGGAGCAGCACCTGGTCGTAATGCACAAGGCCGTTCTGGAATTCGAACCTGCGATCGTGGTGGTGGACCCCATCAGCAACCTCACCATGGATCAGAACTATGGGGTGAAACCTACGTTGATGCGGCTGATCGATCACTTGAAGGTAAAAGGGATCACTGCCTTATTCACCAGCCTTACCACCGGCAACAACAATATCCTGGAGGATACCGAGGTGGGTGTATCCTCGCTGATGGATACGTGGATCGCGCTGCGCAATGTGGAGCGTGGGCATGAACGCACGCGGGCCTTGCTGGTGCTGAAAGCACGTGGGACGTCCCATTCAAACCGGGTAATGGAATTCACGCTCTCGAACAAAGGCATCAAGATCGTCCCGATAGTGGAGGGGAATTCCCGGGCGACCACTGCGAATTCCACCTTGGAGACCATGGCTACAGTAGGAGGTCGCGAAAAACGAAGGAAATGAACTGACGGAACTAAAGCCATGGCCAAGAAGAAAGCGGAACCCAAAATGCCAGAGCGGGAATGGCAGTTAACACTTTACGTGGCCGGTGGAACGCCCCGATCGGAACTCGCCCTGAAGAACTTGAGACGCATTTGTGAGACCCACTTGGAGAATCGTTATTCCCTGGAGGTGGTGGATCTGCTCGTTTCCCCGCAATTGGCGGAAGGCGCCCAGATCCTTGCCGTTCCCACGCTGGTGCGGAAATTGCCCTCCCCTATCCGTAAAGTCATTGGTGACCTCTCCTTGGAGGAGCGGGTCCTTGTAGGTTTGGATGTGAAAGTGAAGGAGTAACGGTGCTCAGATCGATGGCGAACGGTAAGAGGATGGACCATGGCTCAGGTGCTGGAGAGGGCACTTTCGTACTCCGGCTATATATAGCGGGCAACACGGCGAACACCACTCGGGCCGTGACCAATTTGCGCATCTTCTGTGAAGCGCATTTAGCGGGGCGTTACGACCTCAAGATCGTGGACATTGTGCAACACCCCGAGCTTGCCATCCAAGAACAAATGCTCGGCTTGCCTACATTGGTAAAGTTGTCGCCCGGAACCGTAAGGCGCTTCATCGGGGACATGTCCGACACGGCGCGACTGTTGAACGGATTGGGGCTGGAACAGGTGTGATCATCCCACGGTAATGACCAGCGAGCAGCAAAAGTTGGAGCGGGAGGTCGAACGCTTGCGCATCCAGGTAGCCGAATATGAGGACACGCTTTACGCTATCCGCAATGGGCAGGTGGATGCGTTGGTGAAGGGGGAGGATATTTTCGTACTTGAAAGCGCAGAGGCGGACTCCAACCGGTTCCGGGGCCAAGTGCTCGAGCAAATAGATGATGAAGTGGTAGCGATGGACATGGACCAGCGCATCACCTACATCAACCCGGCGGCTGAAAGGCGCTATGATCGTAAGGCCTCCGACGTCCTTGGGCTCCCTATTTCTGCTTTGTACACCTATCGCTGGGTGAGATCGGAAGATGATGATCGGTCTAAAAAAGCCTTGTCGGACCAGGGACACTGGCGCGGCGAGAACATCCATGTGAAGCTGAACGGAGAGGAATTCCATGTGGAATCATCCGTTCGCATGCTGCTGGATGACAATGGCGTCAATGTGGGGTACTTGTACGTGATGCGTGATATGAAAGAGCGCATCCGATTGCAGCAGGCTATGGAACAGAGCGCCCATCAAAAGGACCTGTTCCTGGCAACCCTTGCCCACGAATTGCGCAACCCGCTGGCCCCGTTGAAAAATGGTCTTCAAATCCTTGAACTGAGCGGCGGGGATGAAGTGCTGATCAACAAGACCCATGGGATCATGACGCGGCAGCTGGACCATCTGGTACGGCTGGTGGATGACCTCATGGACCTCAGCCGGATCAGCAACGGCAAGATCGTTCTGCGCAAAGAAGCCGTGGAGCTGAAAGCGGTAGTGGAAATGGCTGTAGAAGTGGCGAGACCTCTGATCACCCAGCGGGATCATGACCTGCGGGTGAGCATCGCTGAAGGTATGACCACCGTGAACGGGGACCCTGTAAGGCTGACGCAGATCCTGTCGAACTTGTTGAACAACTCGGCGAAATACACGGAACCTGGTGGTGTTATCGAACTCCGCGTTGAGCGGCAAGGTGATGAAGCGGTGCTACGTGTAAAGGACAATGGCATCGGTATAACACCGGAGGCCATGCCCTTCGTGTTCGACATGTTCGCACAAGTAGCCTCTCCCACCCAAGTGAAAGTGGGCGGTGGCCTGGGCATCGGTCTGAACATCGTTAAGCAGCTCGTGGCCATGCACAAAGGCTCCTTGGAAGGCGTGAGCAACGGGTTGGGCAAGGGGAGCGAGTTCATTGTCCGATTGCCCTTGATAGCAGACCGCAGTGCGCCGGTCCAGCCGTCCGTGGTAGCCACCCCTCCTGCTGATCAACAATTGCGTGTGCTGGTGGTCGATGACAATACGGACGCCGCAGACACCATGTCCCTCATTTTGAAAAAAAGTGGACACAACGT
>JBKJNF010000167.1:0-3467 GCA_046596155.1 Flavobacteriales bacterium
TACTGGCTGAGCCGTTACCCTCTGTTATTTTCGGGGACGGCCATTTGAGGCTCATCCCACCTTGAAGCAGATCTGCCCGCCACCACATATCTGGCGAGACGACTTGTGTCCTCTGTCTTGCGGTTCGGGTCTTTAGCGCCAGTTCCGATCGCGGTTCTCTCCCGCATGCTCATCATGTGTGACCATCCACCAAGACACAACTGGTCGTCCTGCTCCAGCGCGATCCACTTACGCTCAGTGGGACGCCACCACGTTGAGATGCGGAAACAGATCTTTACTACCTTTCCCCGGCGCGGCGTCGCCAGCTAAAAGAGCAACGCATACTGCCTATCGGCGCTTCCAAATCGGTTACCTGAAGCAACAAATACCATGTTCAGCAACTTCACCACGGCAGACAAATTATTGTTTGCTGCTGCCTTCGTCTCACTCGTTTTCTCGGAAGCCTTGTGGTACAACGGGGACCGGCAGCATGCGTTATTCGTGGGCCTATGGGTTCCATCCATCTTATGTTTTGGCATATACGTGAAGCTTCTAAAACACAGCAACGATGACTGAGCTCATGCCATACGCCGTATGCCTGGTCACTGCGTTGTTCTCCACGGGCTTCTATCTGGCCATCAAGGAGCCGAATAGAAAGAAAAAGTAGCCCCTCCAAAATGCTGAGGCCGGCCACGCCAAGGTGAACGGTGGTATCAAGGGATGGATGCCCTGCGGGAAATAGCAGCGTCAGTGCATCCGCAACGCACGTCAACTCCGGGCCAGAACGAGCTCTTGCTTCATCCGGCCCAACCACACGAGCGCGTCCTCCTCTCGGCTGAAGACCTGTGTATGGAAAACCTGCGGGAAGTAGGAGAAATAGAGCTTCATCACCATGTCCACCATAGGGCTCATCGCCACCACCGCGATGGCCACGATATTGGCGCGTAGTCCGTCGTATTTGAACATATCCGCAAGCATCATGTCGTTGTCAAAATTCGCATTCGCCGGGATCACCGTCAGCATCACGTGCGGTTCGTCACCACAGAGCACCCGGCGTTGTGCGATGTTCTCGCGCATGCCTTCCATGGAGATGTCCACGCCATCCTTGAAACGTGTCTTCACCAAGCTCCCTTCATGGCGCTCGATCACCGCCAACCGCGTTTCGACCCTCATGATCATCTCCATTCTGTATAGAAAGGTATGCGATCTTGGGATAATATCGTTCTACACCCTTGTCGCAAATGTTCCCGCCCGACACAAGACCACAGAAACAGGCGGGGCCACTTGTGAGCTTCCGGACATTCGATACCAACCTCACCCATGTGGAAGGCGGTTTCAAACCGCCCGGCCTGTGACCTGTTCTGGGCGAGGACCGTGCACCTGACAAGTGGCTCTCGCCATTCCGGTTGAGGCTCCGTGAGCGCGAGGAACACTTGCTACAAGGAGGAGTGAGGACAGTTGCGACAAGCTGGGCCATAGACGCTCGCTCCAGATGAGGCAGGAAGTTGTCCGGGGCGGGACAGCCCTAGTGCGTTCCCAGGATATCCACCGGCGGAGCACTCAACGTGGTGGTGTACCAAGTGCTGCCGCTGGTCTCATTATATCCGAATCCCTTTGCTTCGGTAGCCGAGTACAGCACGATCCTGTTACCGCCTACTACGTTTGATAAGGGTGGAGCTGAGAGTGCCGTGGTGTACCAAGTGCTTCCACTAGTGGAGTTGAAGCCGAAGCCTTTCGCCTCCGTAGCGGAGTACAGTACGATGCGACCACTAGCGGCCACAGCAGCAAGGGGCGGCGCTACCAAGCTGGTGGTGTACCACGCGCTGCCGCTGGTGCTGTTGTAGCCGAAGCCATAAGCGTTCGTGGTGGTGTACACCACCACGCTGCTGTCCGAGGCCACCGCCCCGAGTACGGTGCCGCTGAGCGTGACCGTGTACCATGTGCTCCCGCTGGTGCTGTTGAAGCCAAAGCCTTTCGCCTCGGTGGCGGAGTAGACCACCACACGTCCATCGCCCGTATGCACCAGCGTGCAGCTGCTCTCCCCCGGCGGGCCTTGGTCCCCTTGCGGTCCCTGCGGTCCTTGCACGCCGCCGTTCGCCGCATACAAGGCATACGGCACGCTGAGCAGCTGTTGAGTACCCGAAATGGAGTAGTTCACCCCTCCGGCCGGATCGGTCTCCGTTTCCAGGAAGTACGGACCAGCGGCCCAATCGATCCCGGCCACACTGCCGGACACCACCGCACCCGCGCCCACCTGCACCGTGGCCAATCCGTTCGCATTCGTGGTGGGCGCATGGGTCTCCACATACACGGCGGTGCCGGTTGCGGAACCCTGGCGCACGGTGATTCGCATGCCGATGGGCGCACTCGTTACCAGCGCATTGCCGCCATCCCGCACTACGGCCTGATAGCTCATCAACGGAGGCGCTTGCGCGGAAAGATCAAGCGCCAGCAGTGCTGCAAGAAGAAGCGTGAAGGGTTTCATGGGTGGTCCACTTTGATGAGCGTGAATGCGCGCGGAACGGCGGCTTCATCATACAGGATCAATTGATAAACACCGTTCGCGAACAATGCGAGTGAGAGCTCCGTGCGCACGCCGACGATCGCGTGCTGTAGCACCGGGCGGCCTTGCGCATCGAACAAGGTCACGCTACTTCGTTGGCTGGGAACTTTCGAAAGGAGGATCATCACGTGGTCCGCGGTTACAGTCGGATAAACGCTCACCTCGCCGAAGTCCTCCTGTGTGGCGGTTATGGTCGATGCATCAACGTATGGTTGCTGAACCCCCTCCTGCACAAGGCCTCCAACGCCGCTCTGAACCTCATCTGCGACCTGGCCCAGTGTGTAGCTCACTGAGCCGCCGCTGCCAGTGGCTTCGCCACCCAGCGGGACCATGGCGTTTTGCGCCCTGACCAAGAAGGCCCAACAACTTGCGCAGGCGACCAATAAAAAGCGCAGATCCATGCTGCCAAGATATTAAAGCAGTTGGCGGTGCGGATCCTTAGGCTACTGCCCTTTCGCTCGTTTTCGTCTCATTTGTCGCACGTGTTCCCGGCCGCCACATTCTGTGCGGTCATCACAGTCGCGGCCGGGGTCTCCTCCCTTGTCGCAAGTGTTCCCGGCCGCCACATTACTATGCGTTCATCACAAACGCGGCCGGGGCCATTTGTGACCATCCGGATATTCCTTGCCAGCCTCACCCAGAAGGAAGGCGGTTTCAAACCGCCCGGCCAGTAACCTGTTCTGTCCGATGGCTGTGCACCTCACAAGTGACCCTCGCCGAATGCGCGAGGAACACTTGCGATAAGCTGGGGACGTCACAGTGGCCCTCGCCACTCCGGTTGAGGCTCCGTGAGCGCGAGGAACACTTGCGACAAGGAGGTGTCAAGGCACAAGCGTGGGCGTTCACGCCACAGTGTAGCGGAATTGTACATCTTTACAACAACCTTCATCCGCACCATGCCCGTCCCAAAAAAAGTATCCGAACG
>JBKJNF010000181.1:0-3244 GCA_046596155.1 Flavobacteriales bacterium
CGCACGACCAGGTCGACCGCCGCATCTGGGAAGAATGCATGAAGTTTTTCCAAGAGGGCCGGGGCGAGCACTGCATCGCCAAGTTAGGCGGTCTGTATGACGAGGAATTTCTTCACACCGCCACGTTGTGTTCCCGCAACGCCTCGTTCAGCGATGTCTTCCGATCGGTGCTCTCCTTGCGTTGGCCGATGATCAGGGCACAGGGTACGCCATACTCACCAGCCGGGAATCGCTTCTGGGTTGTGCCGGGGATCACCACACTGCGCGCGGGAACGATGCCTTTCATTTCCACAGGTTCGGGTCCAGTGACGTCGATGATGCGCGTGCTGGCCGTGAGCACCACATTGGCGCCGAGCACCGCCTCGCGGCATACACGCACACCTTCCACCACGATCGCCCGGGAGCCGATGAAGCAGCCGTCCTCGATGATCACGGGCGCGGCTTGCACGGGTTCCAGCACGCCACCGATGCCAACGCCGCCGCTCAAATGCACGCACTTGCCGATCTGTGCACAGCTGCCCACCGTAGCCCAGGTGTCCACCATGGTATCGCCGTCCACGTACGCCCCGATGTTCACGTAGCTCGGCATCAGGATCACGCCAGGGGCCAGGTAACTGCCATGCCGGGCGATGGCATGTGGCACCACGCGCACCTGCAGCGATGCGTAGTGCTTTTTCAACGGGATCTTGTCGTGGAATTCCATGGGCCCCACTTCAAAGGTGTGCATCTGGCGGATGGGGAAGTACATCAGCACGGCCTTCTTCACCCACTCGTTCACCTTCCAGCCATCGCCGTCGGGTTGAGCAACACGCAACTCACCCTTGTCCAGCTTTGCGATCACGTTCTCCACAGCCTCCATCACCTCCGGGTAACGCAACATGCTGCGGTCCGCCCATGCCTTTTCGATAAGTTCATGCATGCAGCAAAGATGAGGTGGCTCGAACATGCGCCGTACTCCTTCGCATCTCACACTCCACGCTTCAAGGATCAAGCTCCTGCCATTCCCTCATTCTCCCCACCTTCACCCCGTCAATGCCCCGCATCATCGCCATCGACCACGGCCTCAAGCGCACAGGTCTCGCCGTTACTGACCCGCTGCAGATCATCGCCAGCGCGTTGGACACCGTGCCCACGCCCCAACTCATCGACTACTTGCGGAAGTACTTGGCGAAGGAGCAGGTCGAAGGCTTCGTGGTCGGGTTGCCCACCAACTTGGACGGTAAGGCCACGGATGGTACTCCGTTGGTGGAAGCCTTTCTATTCGAGTTGAAGAAAGGGTTCCCGGATCAATGGGTGGAGACCCTGGACGAGCGATTCACCAGCCGGATGGCGCAGCAGACAATGCTGCAGAGCGGCATTGGACGCATGGCGCGGCGCGACAAGGGTACCCTTGATCGCATCAGCGCCACCATCCTATTACAGGGGTGGATGGAACGCCCGAAGGGTCCACAAAGGTGGTAAGCACGATAGGGCGGCCGCCGCGTGTATTTTCGCGGCCCCATGATCCTCCCCATCCGCGCCTTTGGCGACCCGGTCCTGAAAAAGGTGGCCCAGGATATCACCCCCGATCATCCCGGCCTGAAGGAACTTATCGCTGACATGTTCGAAACGATGTACTCCGCCAATGGCGTGGGTCTGGCAGCTCCACAGGTCGGCCATAGCGTCCGTTTATTCGTGGTGGATGCCTCGCCGTTCGCCGAGGAGGAGGACGGTAAGCCGAGCGAAGAGCCGCACCTGAAGGATTTCAAGCGCGTGTTCATCAACGCGTACATCGTGGAGGAGGAAGGCGAGCAGTGGCCATTCGAGGAGGGCTGTCTGAGCATCCCCGGTATCCGCGAGGAGGTGGAACGCCAGCCCCGCATCGTTATGCAATACCTCGATGAGCACTTCAAGGAACACGAGGAGACCTTCGAAGGCTTTGCAGCCCGGGTCATCCAGCATGAGCATGACCACCTCGATGGCATCCTCTTCACCGACCACATCAGCCCTTTGCGTCGCCGTATGATCAAGGGCCGGCTGCGCGACATCACCGAAGGCCGCACGGATGCCAAGTACAAGATGCGCTTCACGCCACAAAAATGAACCCTATGAACAAGCTCCTGCTGCTCACTCCGTTGATGCTGCTGTTCGCCTGCGGACAGAGTGATAAGGCCGGTACGAAGTCAACCGCGACCGCGGACAGCACCAACACGGTCGAAGGTGTGAAACGGATCCGGTCGATGGAGGACAGCCTCTTCGCCAAGCCCGTTTACGATCGCAAGGGAGCGATGGCGCTGCGCGATGTGTACCTCGCCTTCGCCAAGGAATATCCGTTGGATACCATGTCGCCGGAGTACCTCTTCCGTTGCGCCGGTGTTTACCGCACGTTGGGCGAACCCCAGGAGACCATGAAGGTGTACGACCGCATCATCAGCAACTATCCAGGTTGGCGGCGACTGGCAGATACCTATTACCTCCGCGCCTTCACGCTGGACAACGACCTGGACCAGAAAGGTGAGGCGAAGACCGCGTATGAGGAAGTGATCAAGCGCTATCCGGATCATCCGTTCGCGAGGGACGCGAAGCAGATGATCGAGAACCTGCAGTACACGGACGAGCAGCTGATCGAGAAGTTCAAGAAGATGAACGCAGAGGCGGAAGCCGCGAAGGGCAAGTGACCCGGTAGCCGTTCCCTCAGATCGCTTCTGCGATAGCGGAGGTGTTCAACTTCACCTGTCCCCGGGCGATGATGCCCATGGCCTTACCGGTAAAATGGTAGCCAACGAAGGGGCTGTTCCGCGAACGGCTCACAATGTCCGCCTCCGAAAAGATCCATTCACGTTCGGGTGCGAAGAGCGTGATATCCGCTGCGTTGCCTTCCACGATGTGTGGCACTTCCATCCCGAGCGCTGCGCGTGGGCCCTGGCAGAAGCGGTCCACCAACCGCCGCGTGCTCATGCGGCCTTTCAGTGCGGTGCTGGCCACGGCGAAGGCCGATTCCAGTCCGATGATGCCGAATGCGGCCTGCGGGAATTCCAACTTCTTATGCTCCACATCCTCGGGTCGGTGGTCGCTGGTGATGGTGTCCAGCGTACCGTCCTTCACCCCTTCGCGAAGCGCCTCAATATGCTCTAGGTCGCGCAGGGGAGGCAGTACTTTGTAATTGGTATCGAAGCCACGAAGACAGCCGTCGTCGAGCAGCAGGTTGTGAGCGACTACGCTGGCCGTAATGCGGAGTTTGCGGACCTTTGCCCGGCGTATCAGT
>JBKJNF010000198.1:0-26260 GCA_046596155.1 Flavobacteriales bacterium
CGGCGGTTATGAAGCACTTTGGGCGTTACAGGTCCTGATGTGGGCTTCGTCCATCAATCTCCTGTTCGCCACCCTATCCCTACTCCTCCATAGGCGTTGGCTGGTCATGGGGTGCACGCTGTTGATGGGCCTGAGCCTCTCGCTGGCCGCATGCACGGTGTTCATGCTGACCGAGACCCTTGCCGTCCTTCTCGGTACGGTGATCTGCTGGTACACCGTGAAACATCGGCGCGAACTTGCGGAAGGTGTTCATCCGATCAACATCGCCGGGCTGCTGGTACTGCTAACGCTGGTGAAGCCACAGACGTTGTATCTGCTGCTCGCCCTCCTCCCCTTTGTGATCTGGCGGTTGATCCGTTCGTGGCGTGTGATGCGTGCGATGCGCCTGGCGATGTTCATGGCCCCATTGATCATGCAGGCCACCATCGTCCATCAGGTTTCCGGTGAATGGAGCATTTCGCGTATCGGTCCTATCACGGTGCGTGACTACCTCTTTAGCCAGGGCTTGGCGGAGATCGAAGCGGTGCCCTATGGAACCGCGGTGGAACATGCTCGCGTCATGAGTGCTGATGCCCGATCCGCCTTCATGCGTGAGCATTCGATGACCTTTTTAGGTGTTTATTTCCGCAATCTGGGTAGCAATTTGAGCGTCGGCTCATTCGCACTTCCTATCCTCAACGGGACGAAGAACATGGAGTTCCGTGCCCTGCTGTACTACGTGCCGGCGCTGTTCGGATATTTCTTGCTAGCCCTGCACGTTCTGCTTTTCCTGCCGCTCTGTTGGGTGATCACCCGATCGTGGATCTACGGTGATGAACATCGTTACTGGATGATCGTGCTTACCGCCTTGCTGCTGCTGTCCACATTGCCTACCGGCATATCCTACTGGCAGGGCGATCGGCTGGTTTTACCGGCGACGCCATTCTACATCGTCCTGTATACGTTCACGTTTCAAGTCATTGCTCGGCGGATACTTACTCGCCGCAACATACCGAGGGACGCGATGTCGGGCACAGTGTGAAGAGGCGGAAACTCATTTGACCATGATCTGACCGATCCTTTTCGTACCTTAAGTCCATGCCCGTATACACCACCCTCTCCGAAGCCGTGAATGACCTGCAGCGCCGGGGCTATACCGACGATATGCGCGTTCTCGACCACCAAGTCTTCTGCAGCACGAAGAAGGTGGCCCTGGATCCGGTCGACTTCCATATCGATGAGTTCCATCGCTTCGAAGGGAACACCGATCCGGAGGACCAGAGCATCGTTTACGCCATCAGTTCCATCAAGCACCACGTCAAGGGCATTCTGATCAACGCATTCGGCCCTGATGCCTCCCCGATCATCCAAGAAATGGTGCGGCGACTAGCCACGCACTGATCGCCCATCGCCGGACATACACGAACGGTAGAAATTCGCGTTGAATACTGCATCCGGGCGCACATTGCCCCAGAACATGCCCACTTTCCTGCCCACCGCGGTGAGCACCTCGGCCACCCTGCTCCTCAGCTCGATCACGTTGCACGCTGCTATCCAAGGGCCGGACCGCTCGCTGATGGAAGTTCAGGATCTCACGATCCGCGCGGAGATCGCCGGAACAGGGCCTTATCAGGAAATGAGCTCGGACGATCACCAAGCACTGTTGGTGGACATCCCCATCCGCTCATGGTCCCCAAGGCATGTGGAGTTCTGGGGCGAAGGTCTGCGCGTGCGTCTGGAGGCACAACCGTTCGAGGATGTCAGTGGCGTAAAGATCCGGAATGGCAACGCCCAGCTGGATCGGCAGCCCATCCTCGGTTGGAGCACGGGTGATGAGCATGCACGTATGAGCCGCTTGGAAGTGGTGATGGACGGTCTGGTCGTTCCCATCCCTGTGCAGGCGTTCACCGACCTGTTCGACACACCATTGAGCCGGGAGAGCGGACGTGTGGTCCTGGCGGCCGCATGGCGCAGCAAGGATGGCTGGCGCACCTACGTTCAGGCCCAAGTAGGTGACGACGCCCATCCGTTGATCGTCACTTGGGTGCTGGAGGATGGTCGGTATGTCCAACGCATTGTGGACCACATGTATTGACCGCGGCCTGCGGTAGGTTTGTTGCAAAGCCCAGCACAAGCCGGTACGTAATATCCCATGCGAGCCCTCTCCTTTTTCCTTTCCCTTGCTGTGTGCCTTCCAGAAGGCGAAGCTCAATCCGTTATCAATGGTCCCATGCCCGGCTATAGCGAATGCCTCGAAGGCATCATCTGGCTGCAATGCCATGGCCCGTGTACCGCCAAGATCGACTATTGGAAGAAAGGTCGGCCGGATAGTGTGATGACCACCGCAGAGGTGAAAGGTGAGCGTGAACAGGCCTATGCCATGGACCTCATCGCCGACCAGGTAGTACCGGGAACTACGTATGAATACCGAGTATTGGTGAACGGTGATCCTGTGCCGTTCGATGAACCCTTGCAATTCAGCACACAACCCCTTTGGAAATTCCGGAGTGAACCTCCGGAGTTCACGCTGGCCACCGGCAGCTGCGCGTACATCAACGAGCCGGTATACGACCGGCCGGGCAAGCCGTATGGTGATGGCTATGGGATCTTCAACAGCATTGCCGACCAAAAGCCGGACCTCATGGTCTGGCTCGGCGACAACATCTACCTGCGCGAACCGGATTGGGCCACCTGGAGCGGCTTCATGCACCGCTACACACACACGCGCTCGTTACCCGAAATGCAACGCTTGCTGCGCGGCACCCAGCACTACGCCATCTGGGACGATCATGACTTCGGGCCGAACGATGCCGATGGGAGCTTCGTGGGTGCCGGCATGGCCCGCACCGCCTTCGATCTGTTCTGGCCCAACCCGCCGGGTAAGGCGCCAGGTGTGGGTGGCATCACAACATCGTTCTCCTACGCTGACGTCGACTTCTTCCTGCTCGATGACCGCAGCTTCCGCATTCCCCCGGAGGTGGTCACGGACAGCGCCACCATGCTAGGTGAGGCTCAGATCAACTGGCTGATACGCGCACTGAAATACAGCGATGCCAGCTTCAAGATCGTCGCGCTTGGGGGTCAATTCCTCAACAGCGCCGCGGTTTTTGAGACCTATTCGATGTACCCCCGCGAACGGCAGCGGATCCTGGACCGCTTGAATGCGGAAGGGATCAAAGGCGTTGTGTTCCTCACTGGCGATCGGCACCATAGCGTGCTCTGCAAACTCGACCTGCCGAACGGTCAACCCGTGTATGACCTTACCGTTTCGCCCTTCACCAGTGGCGTGCATGAGCCTAAGGAGACGAACACTTACGCGTTGGACGGCACCTTGGTGAACCAACGGAACTTCGCCATCCTGCGATTCAGCGGACCGAAGAAGCAGCGCGTAATGACCATTACCATCCGCGATGAACAGGGCCGACCCGTGTGGGAGCGATCGATCATGGCCCAGCAAGGATGACCCGAGCCCCTACTTTTGCCCACCCGAAAACCAACTCTTATGCGCACCGGACACCTGTTGATCTCCGTCTCGATCGTTGCCATTTCCGCCTGCACCCATGATCAGGCGCATGGTGATGGCACCTCGGTGAACAGCGGTAACTCCACTAGTACACCCCCCCCTTCCCGCACGCCGGATGACTGGCATGCGACGGACAGCCTTTTCAAGGTGATGGGCGGTGTGAACGGCAAGATCGTGGCAGACCTATTCGTGGGCGATGGCTACTACACCCGCAAACTGCTGGAAGCCGGAGCCCGCGTGATCGCCATGGACGACGATCCCCGGAATGTGGAGGCCCTGAGCAAGTGGAAGACCGAAGCTGGTATCGGCGATGATCGCTTGCTCATCCGTAGTTCAACGCCGGGTGCGCCCAACTTGAACCTGGCCGAAGTGGACATGGCGCTCTGCACGCGTTCGTTCATCAGTATCCCCGATCGCTCAAGTTATTTCATGAAAGTGAAGGCGTCCATCAAACCACCATGCATGCTGTTCATCGTGGACTTCCTTCCGGAGCAAACTCCGGAGGGACCACCCATGGACCAGCGTGTATCGGACGAGCAGGTCATGGATGCGATGGAACCTGTCGGGTTCACGGACATCGGTGGATATACCCGGAAGTTGCCTTACCGATTCGTGGTACAGGCCATGGATTTCGTGGAGGGCAACCTGCCACCTGAAGCGCAGCAGCAGACCGGCGTGCAGCCTCAGTGAGCGCGGCAAGCGACACGGCCGCATGCTAGTCCTGGCACCTGACGTTGTGCGTTCGTTCAAAAGAATGAAGATCCCGTTGAAAAAAGTGATCGACCAGCACTACGCCAATTCTTGAAAGAGGCAAGCCAATGCGGCCATTTGAAAGTGACTTTTCATTCTGACGGTGGTTTGTCACTGTGGTGCTGTTGTGACAGCAGATGTCACGATCGGTCACACCCCATCCGGTCAAACCATCCGAATTGTTCCCTCAATGAACGTTGAAAACTTGGGAAACATGCATCAATCCTTGGGCGCCGCCTTCAGGCTGATACCATCAAGGTAGTAGTAGGCATACTTGTTATCGGGTCCTTCGATGCACCGCTTGCTATCGAAACCGGCTGCGGTGAAGGTCCCAATAACGATGAAGCGCTCTCCTCCGTCGGCCACGAAGCGCCCCTTCACCTCCTTCCACACTCCTTTTTCGCCGACAATGGAATCCACCGATACCTGCGGGGTTTCCGAGAGGAAATGGCGGTGTTGCTGCTTCATGTTCTCCAAGGCGCAGTAGACCCCCATGCCCATGACGGCACGATCGCTGTTGCCGGAAAGGGCCACATGGAATATGACCTCATACTCCTGCCCTTCCACCAGCGGGCTCACGAGCTCGGATATCACATATTCCGAGTAGGCGTTCCACCCGGGCACGTATTCATCCTGCCCCTCCTCGTAGTTGCGCTTCATATCGTCCTTCCAAGCGAAAAAGCCGGCATAGTGGTCGCCCTCGAACGGCTCGATCTTGCCGTAATCGTTGGCCGGTATACCAACGGTCTTGGCCGGAGCATCCTTGCTAAATACCTCGGACAGGCCGATGGTCACGTTTCCCCAGCCTTCGGCATTAGGGACTTGGTCATAGGTGGTTGGTTCTTTATCGAGCAACTCAAAGCCACCGTTGCGCACGAATTCCAGACCATCAGGAGCTTGGCCAGAGGACGGTTGAGTACACAGGAAAACAAGGACAACAGATAGAAGAGCCTTCATCGGGAGCTGGGTGATTTGGCGGACCGTGGCAAGATACATGCCACCCGCTGATCACTTCAGCTTGTCCGCGAAGGCCTTGCGGAACTTCTCCACCTTCGGGCGGATGACATACTGACAATAGCCCTGATCCGGGTTGTTGGCGTAATAGTCGTTGTGGTAGTTCTCCGCTGTATAGAACTTGGACAAGGCCGTGATCTCGGTAACAATGGGCGCATTGAAGGCCCCGGTGCTGTCCAACCGCGACTTATATCCTTCTGCCTTGCGGCGCTGCTCATCATTGCTGTAGAAAATGGCCGAGCGGTACTGATCGCCTACATCATGACCTTGGCGGTTGAGCGTTGTCGGGTCGTGCGTCTGCCAGAACACCTCGAGCAGTTCATCCACGCTGATCACGGCAGGGTCGTATACTATCTGAGCCACTTCGGCATGCCCCGTGGCTCCCGTGCATACCGACTTATAATCGGGATCCACCATCCGCCCTCCGGCATATCCGGGAGTCACTTTCAACACGCCTTTCAGCTCGACGAACACGGCTTCCACACACCAGAAACAACCGGCACCAAGCACAATGGTATCGAGGTTTTGGTCCTGGGCGGGGATCGGATCGGTTTGTGCGTTATGGGTCATTGCGGTTGAAGGGTCGTGCGTGCAGGAAAAAAGTGCAGCTATGACGGCGATCGGCAGCCAAGGCCTTGGACGGTAAGTGGAGGTTCGGTTGTTCATCTGATGTATTAACGCACTCAGAACGGGAATGGATCAGGCATCTGTCCTGGCCGATGTTAAGATAGCTCAATGACGGGTCTTTGCCGTGCGCCAATGCTGCTGCTTCAGCGCCTTGCCCAGCAAGGTGACCACGCCTGTGACAAGGGCATTGCCCATGAAGAAGGCGCGCCATCCATCGGTAGCCCCGGCCGTATGTCCATCCGGGAACATGTTCAGCCGCTCAAGCTCCACTGGGGTCAAACGGCGGTACCGACCATCCTTGGTCTGAACCACGTGCTTGAAGCGTGAAGGCCCTGGACCACCCTCACCCGTGACGATCGTGCGAGACGGGCGGTCCAACGCGTCCGGGAACGTCATCGACCCTTCAGAGTAGTGGTATTTGTGGCCTGTAGCCGAGGCCCGCTGTTCGCGCTTAGCGCCCTTCAGATAGCGCCACTTGGACATATGGCCCTTCGGAATGAAGTAGCTCTTTGGCACATCCTTCTCATCAAGGAGCACATCCCCTAGCGTTGCACGTTTGACGGGTTCAGGCAGCTTCACGGTCATTGTCCATACTTGGCCATGCCGCATGATACCTGCGGAATGGAACGGCGAACGATGTCCGCCGGTATTGAATGAGCGGGTGACCTTGGCCAGATCGTCATCGAGTTGAAAGCACTCCATTGGAGTGGAGGCATGCCCGTTGCCAAAGGCACGTGCGAAGAAGCCATCACTGAGCAAGTGCTCCTCGGGATCCTTCAATTTCGGCGACTTCGTTCCCGTGTGTTCGCCGTAGATGAACACGCGCTTGCGGCGTTGAGGCAGGCCCAGATCCGCCGCATTCACCACGCGCCATTCCACTTCATATCCCAGGGTATTCAGGGAACTGAGCATTACCGCCAGGTCGCGGCCCCGCTGTCCGGCGGGCGAACCAAGCAAACGGTCCACATTCTCCAACAGCAGGTAACGCGGCTTGTGTTTCTTCTCTGAAAGGATCCGGTGGATCTGCCACCAGAGCACGCCCTTCTTGCCTACCAGGCCACGCGCATTCTTTAGTGTGCTAGCCACGGAATAATCCTGACACGGAAAGCCACCCACCAACAGATCATGGTCCGGGATGTCGGCGGCCTTCACCGTGGCGATATCCGAGCATACATGGGCTTCTGCGCCGAAACGTGAAACGTAGATATCACTTGCGTGCTGCGCTTTCCGGCCGGGCTCCCATTGGTTGCTCCACACCACCTCAACCCCCCCTGCAGCCTCCAGTCCTATCCGGAATCCACCAACGCCTGCGAAGAGTTCCACTACGCGGAGCGCTTCCCCTTTGGTCGATCGGGCCTTTTTGCTCATCAGACGGCCAAGATAGGATCGGCAGGAATGGCATGCCGGTGCTCCTTGCTTCCTATGCGAAAAGCGGCCTGTTCAGACCGCTTTTCGATCGAGCGGGAAACGGGATTCGGACCCGCGACCCTCAGCTTGGGAAGCTGATGCTCTACCAACTGAGCTACTCCCGCTTGTTCATAAGGCTGTAAAGTTATGATCCCATCCCTCTCCAAGTGCCCCGAGGCGCGCAGGGCTTAACCTACTTTTGACAAGCCCCTAACATCGCAAACGACGAAAGCACCTCCCTTTGCAGCCGCCATCCATGGAAAATCTGATGCAAAGCACCGTCATTTCTAAGGTCCTGCTCGTGGATGATGAGAAGGACATCCTTGAACTGTTGCGTTACAATCTGGAGAAGGAAGGTATCAAGGTGTTCACTGCGCCCGACGGCCAAGAGGCCGTGCGCATCGCCAAGGCCGAACATCCTGACTTGATCGTGCTGGACATCATGATGCCCGGGATGGACGGCGTGGAGGTATGTAATCGGCTGCGTGCCTTACCGGAATTCAAGAACACGCTGATCACGTTCCTTACTGCGCGCGGCGAGGATTATTCGCAGATCGCCGGTTTCGATGCGGGGGCGGACGACTATATGACGAAGCCCGTACGCCCGAAGGTCTTTGTGAGCAAGGTGAAGGCCCTGTTGAAACGGGCCGGTGGGGTGAAGGGCGATGAACGCATCATGGAGGCGAACGGCGTGACACTGGACCTCGAGCAGGTGGTGGTGCGAAAGGATGGTCAGGAACTGAAACTTCCGAAGAAGGAATTCGAGCTGCTCGCCTTGCTGATGAGCAAGCCAGGCAAGGTGTTCAAGCGGGACGAGATCTATTCGCGGATCTGGGGTGATGGTCTTTTCGTAGGGGACCGAACGATCGATGTGCATATCCGCAAATTGCGCGAGAAGATCGGCGATGACCGGATCGGCACTGTCAAGGGTATCGGCTACAAATTCGAAGCGTGATCCAGCCGACTGGAACGCCCCGTTATCTTTGCCGCCCATTGCACCGCTCGGGGTGTAGCGCAGCCCGGTTAGCGCGCGTCGTTCGGGACGACGAGGCCGGAGGTTCGAATCCTCTCACCCCGACCAGACCCAAGCCCTTGCGACAAGATCGCAAGGGCTTTTTGTTGACCCACCGAGCCGAGCGTAGTTCGAGCGAGGGCGATCAATAAAAGGCAGCGAGCGCAGCGAGCAGGGCGGGGTAATGAGGTCTACCCATTGCAGCCTAGCAGCGGCGATCTGCTAGCGTGGTATTCGTTGCTTTTCCTTGCTATCCCTTGATCATTTATAACTTCACCTACAGCATGATATAAGTATGATAATCAATAATATATAAGAGCGAATCCAAGGATATGCTGAACTTCTGAGCTGAGTGGTCCGGCCGCTCCGATCGCCCTTTGCCGAAACCGGCCTCACACATGCCTTTCCTACAGTCGGACCAACCGTTGGCAATATTCATCGGTGATAGAGGCATCCCTAACGCCTCTGTGATCGTCTTCCTTCCAAGAAGCATGTCACGCGCCTACAAAATATCGCTGATCCTCAAGAGCCGCAGCAGCCTGCCGGTCTACCAAGATCTGACCAAGCTGAGCGATTCGGAGCTGGAAGAGCAGGTACGCGTTATGGTGCGCCGCATGCGCACCAACGAAAGCAGTATCATCGCTCGCATGTCTCTTCGCCAGCCCACCTTCAGCTTGAACTAAGCTCTATCGATGCTCGACGGGTAAGACCTGTCCACCGCCGCACGCTTGTTCATTTATCCTTGATAAACGGACAGTGCACTACTTCGCGTGACGTTGGGAAGGCCTCCTATATTCGCCCCGTCAACGCGCAACACCATGAGCGAGCATCCCCACGAAGGTCATTTTCCTGAAGAATCCGAGCAAAATGAGATCGCAGGTCCGGTGCTCACCGCGCTGCTCTTGCTTGGCACCATCGTATTGCTCATCTGGATCAGCTGTTAATAGCGACCCTCAGGCATCCCCTGCTCGCTCCAAATACTGATCCCGCCTCACCAGGGCGTACCAATTGTCGCTGAGTTCGAGGTAGCCGTGTTCAAAGCAGAACACGTAGGTATTCCCCTTCTTGGTCTTATAGATATTCGTATGGTACATGAAGTTGTACCCCCGTTCGATCAACTTGTCGCGGTGCACCTTCTTGGTGCCTTCGGGGCCGTCGTTCAGTTCAGTGAGGATCCGGCGGTTGCGCTTCAGTGAATTCACCACGTTGCGCACGTAGTTGATCGGCGCATTATTGCTCCGGTAATGGTAGAGGTTGCGGCAGGCATCCGAACAGAATTTCTTGTCCGTCCTGCCTTGGATCGGCTCGCCGCACTCCAGGCATCCTTTCCTTTCGATGGTACGCATGATGCCGAAATGTAATCGACGTATGCGATCCAGAGGGTATGCTTGGACGTTATCTTGGGGAACAGCCCATGACGTCTTTATTGTCATTCACTGATCGCGGCATTTACTGCGCCCAAGCCGACGCGTACATCGACCCATGGAAGGGTGTTGAACGCGCCATCATCACGCATGCACATAGCGATCATGCCCGCAGCGGTAGCACACGGTACCTTGCCCATCCGACCACTAAGCAACTGATGCATGCACGCATCGGGAAGGACCTCGCCATTGACACCCTATGGCCAGGCCAGGTGGGCACCATCAACGGTGTGAAGTTCTCCCTGCATCCTGCAGGCCACATTCCTGGAAGCATGCAGGTGCGGGTTGAATACAAGGGGGAGGTGTGGGTGGCCAGTGGCGATCACAAGCGAGCTGCGGATGGGATCAGCGAAGCGTTCGAGAACGTGCCCTGCCATACGTTCATCACCGAATGCACCTTCGGCCTGCCCATCTATCGGTGGCCCGAGCCAGCCAACGTGTTCGCCAACATCAATGCGTGGTGGCAACAGAACGCAGAGAACGGGATGTGCAGCATCATTAGCGCCTACAGCCTGGGCAAGGCGCAGCGCGTGATGGTTGGTGTGGACACATCGATCGGACCGATCCTGGTACATGGGGCCGTAGCGAACATGAACAATGTACTGGCCAGCTGCGGGCTTGTATTGCCGCCATGGGAACCGATCACCAAAGACACTCCGAAGGAGCGTTTCCGGAACGCTCTGGTGATCACCCCGGGCAGCAGCCTGAACTCACCCTGGACCAACAAGATGAAGCCGTATAGAACGGCCATGGCCAGCGGTTGGATGCAGCTTCGGGGATGGCGCAGGCGGGGCAACCTGGACAAAGGATTCGTGCTCAGCGACCATGCCGATTGGGACGCCTTGTTGTTGGCCGTGAAAGAGACCGGCGCCGAACGGATCATTGCGACACATGGATACACGGACGTGTTCAGCCAATACCTGCGGAGCGTGGGATATGATGCGACCGCTGAGAGCACGGAATTCGCTGGTGAAGGTGAGGGCATCGACCAAGGTACCGAGGTGGTGGAAGGAGGCTCCGGTACCGTCCACCCACAAAGTCTACAGAGCGACCAAGTAGCACTATGAAACGCGCGGCGCAGCTCTTCGACGAACTTGATGCCACTACGAGCACCAACGCCAAGGTGGAGGCGTTAGCCAGCTATTTCCGCGACGCCACCGACACGGACAAGTTGTGGACCATCGCGCTGCTCAGCGGCCGGCGTCCCAAACGCCCTGTTACCAACACTCAGCTGCGGCGCTGGGCCGCAGAGATCAGCGGCATACCGGATTGGTTGTTCGAGGCAAGCTATCATGTGGTGGGCGACTTCGCGGAGACCGTTTCGCATATCGCAAAACTGGAGCGGCCCATCACCAAGAGCCTGACGGAATGGGTCCAGTACGTGCAGGATATGAAGGACAATAGCGAGGAGGACAAGGGCCAATTGGTAAGATCCGCTTGGGCCGGTCTGGAAGGTATGGAGCTTTTCGTGTTCAACAAGATCATTACCGGTGGTTTTCGGATCGGCGTAAGTCAGAAGATCATGGTGAAAGGCCTCAGCTTGGCCACAGGGTTGGAAGCGGATGCTATTGCGCATCGGCTCATGGGCGAATGGAGTCCGCACACCACCACATTCCATGCGTTGCTCTTCTCCGAGAACCCCGCCGATCAAGCCTCCCGCCCCTACCCTTTCTACCTCGCCTACGGGATCGAGGGAGCAGAGGGACGGGCCGCTGGCGCCGGGCTGAACGAACTGCGTTCCCTCGGTGATCCGCTGGATTGGCAGGCCGAGCACAAATGGGATGGCATCCGCGGACAACTCGTCATCCGCGGTCATCGGCACTTTGTCTGGAGCCGTGGTGAAGAACTGGTGACCGACAAATACCCGGAGTTCGAGCCATTGCGCGAAGTGCTGCCACAAGGCACGGTGCTGGATGGCGAGATCCTAGCCTGGAAGAACGGCGCACCACTTGCCTTTTCGGACATGCAAAAACGCATCGGGCGAAAGACGGTTGGCAAAAAGATCCTGAGCGACGTCCCCGTGGTGTTCATGGCGTATGACCTCTTGGAGTTCGAGGGCCACGACATCCGCCAACTGCCAATGAGCGATCGGCGCAGCCTGCTGGAACGGTTGATAGCTGATGCTTCGAACCCGGCGCTGCGCTTATCCCCCACCCTGCACTTCACAACCTGGCCGGATATTGTGGATCATCGCGAACATGCCCGCGCAACGAGTGTCGAAGGATTGATGCTGAAGCGCCGATCAAGCACCTACGAAGTGGGCCGAAAACGCGGCGATTGGTGGAAATGGAAAGTGGATCCGCTCAGCGTTGACGCGGTCCTCACGTTCAGCATGCAGGGCCATGGACGTCGCGCCGACCTTTACACGGACCACACCTTCGGACTTTGGGAAGAGGGTCGCTTAGTGACCTTCGCGAAGGCGTATAGCGGCCTTACCGATGTGGAGATGAAGCAGGTCGATCATTTCGTGAAGAAGCACACCGTGGAACGATTCGGACCCGTGCGGCAAGTGGAGCCGCAGTTGGTGTTCGAGATCGCTTTTGAGGGCATCAATGCCAGCTCGCGTCACAAAAGCGGCGTGGCCGTGCGCTTTCCGCGGATCGTGCGATGGCGGCACGACAAGAAGCCGATCGATGCGAATACATTGGATGACCTGAAAGCCTTGATCCGATGATCAGACGATCGGAAGATCAGCAGGCCGTTCGGGAACGGAGGAAGACCACACCTGTCGATGCTTGGTTCACCTCACAAGGCTGGAGGTCGCAGCCCTTCCAGCGCGAGGTGTGGACGCATATGTCCGCAGTCCGCGGCGGGCTGCTGAACGCGCCTACGGGCACCGGAAAGACTTACGCTGTATGGGGCGGTGTGGTGAATGCGGCACTTCGCGTCACTCCGTTGCACAACCGGGCCGACAACAAGGGCCTGAAGGCGATCTGGATCACGCCGCTCCGCGCCTTGGCCGGCGAGATCGCGGACAGCGCGCAACGCATGTGCGATGGTGTGGGACTTGCGTGGAACGTGGGCGTCCGCACGGGCGACACCAGTACCAAGGAGCGGGCTGCACAAAAGAAAGCACTGCCACAACTGTTGGTCACCACGCCCGAAAGCCTGCATGTGTTGCTGGCCACTAAAGGGTACGCCGATCAGTTCAAGCACCTCGACTGGTTCATCGCTGACGAATGGCATGAGCTCTTGGGCAGCAAGCGTGGCGTGCAGGTGGAACTGGCATTGAGCCGACTAAAGGCGCTGCGCCCGCAGTTGGGGGTCTGGGGTATCAGTGCAACGATCGGCAACCTCGATGAGGCGATGATGGTGCTGCACGGCACTGATCAATTGGGCCGGAGTACACCAGTGCTGGTGCGCTCCAACGTGAAGAAACGGATCGAGGTCCGGAGCATCATTCCAGAAAAGGTGGAGCATTATCCGTGGGCCGGGCACTTGGGACTGAGGCTCGCACACCGCCTGCTGCCCATCATCGAGCAGAGCACCAGCACGCTGATCTTCACCAACACCCGCGCGCAAAGTGAGCTCTGGTACCATCACCTCCTCGATATCGCCCCGGAGCTCGCCGGCACCATCGCGCTGCACCACGGCTCGTTGGACAGGAAAGTGCGCGAATGGGTGGAACAGGCACTGGACGCAGGCAAGCTGAAGGCCGTGGTGTGCACCAGCAGCCTGGACCTGGGCGTGGACTTCCGTCCGGTGGAGAGCGTGGTGCAGATCGGCGGACCGAAGGGCGTGGCCCGCTTCTTACAGCGCGCTGGCCGTAGCGGTCACCAGCCGGATGCCACAAGCCGCATCTGGTTCCTGCCCACGCACGCCTTGGAATTGGTGGAGGCCGCTGCGTTGCGTCACGCGGCAGAGGCGGGTACCATAGAGTCACGCCAGCCGCTGTTCCGCTGCTTCGATGTGCTGGCCCAGTACATGGTGACGCTGGCCGTGAGCGACGGCTTTGCACCGGCCGATCTGTTACGCGAGGTGCGCTCCACATGGTGCTTCAAGGACATCACGCCCGAGGAATGGGACTGGCTGATCACTTTCATCACCAGCGGCGGAAAGAGCTTGCTGGCCTACGATGAGTTCCGCAAGGCCGTGGTGGACGACGATGGCCTCGTGCGCGTGCACGACAAGCGCATTGCACTGCGTCACAAGCTCAGCATCGGCACCATTGTCAGTGACAGCAGCTTCGTTGTGAAGTTCGTGAGCGGCGGTCGCATCGGCACCGTGGAAGAATGGTTCATCAATCAGTTGAAGCCCGGCGAGGTGTTCTGGTTCGCCGGCCGATCGCTGGAACTCGTTCGCGTGAAGGACATGGTGGCGCAAGTGCGCAAGAGCCGCGAACGCAAGGGCAAGATCCCCAGCTGGCAGGGTGGCCGGATGCCGCTTACGAGTTACATGGCACAGGTGCTGCGCGATCAGTTCTCAACGACCCGGCCGGGGGCGGAGATGGCCGCAGTGGAACCGATCCTCCTGCGCCAGCGCGAAACGAGCATCGTGCCAGGGCCGGACGAGTTGCTGATCGAGCGCTTCACCAGTCGCGAAGGGCATCACGTGGTGGTGTATCCGTTCGAAGGTCGCTTCGTGAACGAGGCCTTGGGATCACTCCTGGCCTTCCGCATGAGCCTGCTGAAACCGATCACCTTCAGCATCGCGATGAACGATTACGGCTTCGAACTGCTCAGTGATCAACCGATCCCGATCGAAGAGGCTTTGGACAACGATCTGCTCAGCGCGCACGACCTCTTGCCCGACCTACAGCGCAGCATGAACGCCACGGACATGGCGCGCCGGAAGTTCCGCGACATCGCCGCCATCGCCGGTCTGGTGTTCAAAGGCATGCCCGGCAAGCCCATGAAGGAGCGCCACATGCGCGCCAACAGCAGCCTCTTCTTCGACGTTTTTCGCGAGCATGAACCAGAGCACATTCTGCTGCGCCAAGCATACGATGAAGCCTTCGATGTGCAAATGGAACTTCCGCGCTTGCGCGAAGCGCTACACCGCATCCACGGGCAACGCAAAGTGATGAAGGATCCCGGCCGGTTCACCCCTTTCGCCTTTCCGATCATCGTGGACCGCTTGCGTGAGCGCCTCACCAGTGAGGAATTGGAGGACCGGATCCGGAAAATGACGGAGCGGCTGGAGAAGGAATGAACGCGTTCAACATTTCAAGTGCATGCTCACCCACGATATCCCCATACTTCAGGACGTCTTCACGCTGCATCCATACGGCGCCATGTTCTGGCGCAGCAAGGGCTGGTTGTTGCTCAGCGATCTGCATTTGGGCAAAGCAGCGCATTTTCGCAAGGCGGGACTGCCACTGCCGGAAGGAAGCGATGAGCAGACCTTGACACGACTGGATGAGCTGATCGTCCACTTCGCCCCTCAGCGCTTGGTGATCATCGGCGACCTTTTTCACAGCGACCTGAACAACGGTTGGAAGCTCTTCCACGACTGGTGCAAAAGGCAACACATGGAACTGCACTTGGTGATGGGTAACCACGATCGCCTTAGCGAGCGCCGCTATCGCGAAGCGGGATTGCACACCCACGCTGCTGCCCTGGTAGCGCTGCCCTTCATCCTGGAACATGAGGCACCCTTGGCCATGGGCGGGGACGGAATGATCCATGTGATCAGCGGCCATACGCATCCTGGTGTGGTGCTATATGGTGTGGGACGACAGCGCCTCCGGCTGCCCTGCTTCCTGGTAGGACCTCAGGTTACTTTATTGCCTGCCTTCGGCATCACCACTGGGCTACACATCTTGCGGCCTGCGGAGTTGCACCGGGTGTTCGCATGCACGGATAAAGCGGTGCTGGACGTCACTGGTGTGAGTGTGGAGAACTGAGCCTGACGGGAGGATCAACAGACATTAGTTCCATCAGGGCCTCGCGCAAAGGAGCCTGATGAAAACTGTTCCTGAGATCCACCACCTCCAGATCCAGATTCCTAGTTGAACGCACTCCGTGTTGCAAGGACACCGCGGGAAACAGCATGACAAAGCCCCTCCGCCGCGTGGCGAAAGGGCTCTGGAGAAACCTTCGTATGCTCTTACTTTGCCGGAACTTCTGAAGCGGCCTTGGCAGCCTTGGTGGCCTCGTCCATATCGGTATGCTTGGCGAAACGCTTTTTGAACTTGTCCACACGACCTGCTGTGTCGATCAGCATCATCTTGCCCGTATAGTAGGGGTGGCTGGTGTTGCTGATGTCCAACTTCACAAGTGGGTACTCGTTGCCGTCCTCGAACTTCACAGTGTCCTTGGTGTTCGTGCAGCTCTTGCCAAGGAACATGGTCTCATTACTCATGTCCTTGAACACGACCGTACGATAGGTATCGGGATGAATGCCTGGCTTCATGGCGCTTTTTCGTCTTGGTTTCCTGCCCGAAGACCGGGCATAGGGGCCGCAAATGTAACCACTTCCACCATTCCTGCAACTCGCTGACCTTCGGGCAATAGCAGCGGCCCTTCCCACGTATCCCCCTGCGCACCCATCTTTGCCCTCTTGTCAACCATCCGCCCTACCCTCCTATTCGGTCTATTGGCCGTGCTCCTGTTCTCCTGCCGCAAGGACGAACAGTTCACGGACGACCCCGGAGCGCAGTTGGTGCTCACAGAGGACACCATCTTGTTCGATACCATCTTCACCACGGTGGGTTCGGTGACGAAGCGCTTCACCGTGCGGAACGAGAACACGGGGGCCGTGAAGGTGGACATCGCCTTGGAGGGTGGCACGCCCTCCCCTTTCCGCATCAACGTGGACGGCGCCTCGGGTACGGCCTTCAGTGATGTGGAGATCCTTGGCGGCGACAGCATCTACATTTTCGTGGAGGCCACCTTGAACGCGAACAACGCCAACAATCCGTTCATCATCGAGGACCACATCCTACTGAACACGAACGGCAATGAGCAGAACGTGCTGTTGCTCGCTTGGGGGCAGGATGCGCTCTTTTATCGTCCTGGACCTGACAGCATTCAGATCTCGGGATTACCTAGGTACGGATACATAGCAGGTGGCTACGATCAGAACGGGAACCAGATCTGTGAGACGGTGCACTGGACCAATGAAAAGCCTGTCGTCATTCTCGGATACGGTGTGGTCGACTCGTGCTGCACCCTTCTCATCGACCCCGGCGTGAAGGTGTATTTCCATGGTGGCGCCGGACTCTGGGTGTACAAATACGGCCACATCCAGGCCATGGGCACAGTGGAGGACCGCATCACCTTCCAGGGCGACCGCTTGGAGGCGCAGTACGCCGACCTACCGAACCAATGGGACCGCATCTGGATCAATGAAGGTTCGCAGGACAATGAACTGCGGAACTGCGTGATCAAGAACGCGCTGATCGGCCTGCAAGCACAGACCTTTCCGCTCACACCCGGTCAGCCCACGAGCACAAACAAGCTGATCTTGGAGAACGTGAACATCCAGAACTGCCTTACCGCCGGGCTGTATGCCGAGAATTACCGGATCACCTCAACCAACCTGCTGGTCTCGGATGCAGGCCAATATTCCACCGTGCTGACGGGAGGAGGTGAGTATCATTTCGACCACCCCACCATTGCCAACTTCTGGGGATTCGATGTGCGGCAGGATCCGGCCTTCCTCATGACCAACCGGTTTACGGATGTGTTCGGCGCGGTTCAGGTCCGCATTATCGAGAACAGCGACTTCAAGAACGGGATCATCACAGGGAACAACTCCAACGAATTCACACTGGATCTGGATGATTCCCAGAGTTCGACGTTCACGTTCGACCACTTCCTGTTCAAGACGGATCAGCCCACCATCGATGCCACCCATTTCCCCGACCAAGGTTCGATCTACCGGAACCAGAACCCAGGCTTTGTTGATCCAAGTTTGCATGACCTGCACCTATCCAGCATCAATGTATTCCCCGTGAACAGGGGCGAGAACACCAGCACCACCGAGGATCTGGACGGACACACGTATGGCGGGCAGGACGGCGGTGTGGATATTGGATGCTACGAATATTGGCCTTAAGCCAGCTCCAACAGGAACTTCATCGTATCCACACCGTCCGCATAGTCCAGTAGGCCCGGGCATTGCGCGGTGCCGTAGGGCAGATGACCGTGACCGATGATGGATTGAATGCGGTGCTCCTCCGCCTTCAGCGTTGACAGCACAGCTGTGCGATCGGCGTAGCGCTCATAGAACAACGAACCCAGCGGGCTGTAGATCCCAGTGTCCTCCTTGAACAGTACGAACCCGTTCTCGATCAAGGGCACGCGGTCCATCAGCCAGATGGCCTTGTGGTAGTCGTAGTTGTTCGCCCACTTGTTGTGCCGGGCGAGGTGTTCCCATGGGAAGATGGCCTTGAAGATGCGGTCAAGGTCGAAGTCCTGCGGCACGTAAAGCTTGCCTACGTTGCGGCAGCCCAGGCCGAAGTAGCGGAAGATGTCCTCGCCCAGCGCAGCCAATTCGGCCTCGGTCTCCGTGCCGTCCAACACGGCCACGCTCGTACGGCTGCGGCGCACAATGCGCGGGTGCTGCGCGAAGTAGTGATCGAAATAGCGTGCGGTGTTGTCGCTGCCAGTGGCGATCACAGCGTCCACTTCGCCGAGCTTGTCTGGCGCAATGAACACGGACGAGGCCAGGTCCGGTGACAGATGGTCAAGCAGCTGGATCACGGCCGGCGTTAGGCCCGCGTCATCGCTGCTGCACTTCACGCGGGCGGTGTGGCCGCAGATCAGCGCGCACAGTAGATCATGGAAGCCCACCAGCGGCACGTTGCCCGCCATGATGATACCGATGGTGCGTTGCACATGATCCACTTGCAGCGAAGGATAGGCCTTCACCCACTCCGCCAGTGCCTCGCGCCGCAGCATGATGGACAAGCCCTCCAGCGCCTGCCGCACGTTGGCCTCCGTGAACCAGCCATTGCGCGCAACAGCTCGCAGCACCACCTCACGGAAGGCCGCGTATTCCACTTCGCTAAGTCCGCATGCATGGCCGGGCCAGGGGCTGTTGGCGGCGAAGAGGCTGAACAGTTCACCTAACTTCACGAAGACATCGACCCTTTCTGAAAGTTCGGACCTGGGAACCTTTCCGGATGTTGCGCTGTTCATGCTCCTTAAATTCGCCCCGCCTTTTCGCCGCTATTCGGATGAACGGGGCATCAAACATAGAGCGACGACCATGGCCATTATGATCACCGAGGAGTGCATCAACTGCGGTGCGTGCGAGCCGGAGTGCCCCAACAACGCCATATACGAGGGCGGAGCGGAGTGGCGCTTAAGTGACGGCACCAGCCTCCACGGAAGTTTGACCACGCCCATGGGCAATACCTATGACGCAGACGCCGTGGTCGCGCCAAAGGCGATGGACGTGTATTACATCGTTCCCGACAAGTGCACGGAATGCACCGGTTTTCACGACGAGCCGCAATGCGCCGCCGTATGCCCTGTTGACTGCTGCGTGGACGATCCGGAATTCCGCGAGACCAAGGAGCAGTTGATGGCGAAGAAGGAGTTCATGCATTTGTGAACGTTCGCAGCCGTGATCGAGCCGCAGGCTGCAGGCCGTACCCCACAGGCCTGACCGATCGACCGGATGTACTTTCGGCACGATGCCTGCCATTGACCTTTACCGCATGCGGATCCTTCTTCTGCTCATCGTCGGGCTCGCCACCTCGTTGCTTCGCGCGCAGCTGGTGGACCACGCGCCTGTGATCGCTGCATTAAAGGCCTTAACGGACGCCACGCGCGACGCGCAACGCGACAGCATCAGCGCCAACATCAAACAGGGTCTGCGAGCGATCCTGGAGGCGGATGACGCCTTTGCTGCGGATCTAAAAGACCTACCCATGAGCCGTGTGGACGCACCGGACGGCAAGTTCCGACTGCTTACCTGGAACGTCCCCTATACCAACGGGACACATCGATTCGAAGGCATGCTCTTAGTGCAAGACAAGCGCCGCCGCGTGTTGTACGAACTGCGCGATATGACCGAGAAGATCAGCAGTCCCACCTTGGCCACGTGCACCCCCGATAACTGGTATGGGGCGCTCTACTACACGGTGGTGCCGATGAAGAAAGGCGGCAAGACCTGGTACACGCTGCTCGGCTGGAAAGGCTACAGCAATGTGGAAACACGTAAGGTGATCGAGATCCTCGGCTTCAAAGGAGCTGTGCCTGTGTTCGGTGCGCCGCTCTTCGGCGAAGGCCGCGTAAAGCGGATGCGCGAGGTCTTCGGATTCAGCTTTCAGTCGTCGATGAGCGTGAAGTGGGATCAGGCGAACCTGCGCATCGTGGTGGACCATCTGGCGCCGATGAAGCCCGAATTCGCGGGGCAGGCCGCCTTCATGGGCCCCGATCTGAGCTACGATGCTTACGTGTGGGAGAAGGACCATTGGGTGGTGCAGCGTGATGTGGACGTGCGGCAGGAGGACCAGAGCAAGCCCTGGAACAAGCCGCCGAAGGAGTGAGCATGGCTGGATCGACGATCCGTTGGTGAAGAAGTCGTTCCCGCAACTGGAACCCCACCCCCGCCCCCCGCTACCTTTGCGCCGCCCAATACACGGGCCCACACCATGCTCACCGCTACCCAGAAAAAGGTCCACAACTACAGCGCAGGTCCCTGTATCCTGCCGCAGGAGGTCTTTGAGAAAGCCGCACAGGCCGTGCTCGACTTCGAGGGCAGCGGTATGAGCCTCCTGGAGATCAGCCACCGCAGCAAGCCCTTCGAGGCCGTGATGTCCAAGGCTCAAGCCCTAGTAAAGGAACTGCTCGGCGCGCCCGACCATTATCAAGTGGTGTTCCTCGGCGGTGGCGCCAGCCTCGGCTTTCATATGATCCCGCAGAACTACATGAAGGTCGGCGGCAAGAGTGCCTATGCCAATACCGGCGAATGGGCCACCCGCGCTATCAAGGAAAGCAAGCTGGCAGGCGAGACCGATATTGTGGCCACAAGCGAGGACAAGAACTTCAGCTATATCCCCAAAGGCTTCAGCATCCCTAGCGATGCGGATTACTTCCACTTCACCAGCAACAACACCATTTTCGGTACGCAGTACAGGCAGTTCCCGAAGTCGCCGATCCCCGTGGTATGTGACATGAGCAGCGACATCTTCAGCCGCCCGGTGAACGTGGCCGACTTCGCCCTGATCTACGCAGGTGCCCAAAAGAATATGGGGCCCGCCGGCGCTACCGTGTATCTCTTCGACCCGGGCGCATTAGGGAAGACCGGTCGCAAGCTGAGTCCAATGATGGACCTGAAGAACCACGCGGACAAAGAGAGCATGTACAACACGCCACCCGTGTTCCCCGTATATGTAAGCATGCTTACGCTGGAGTGGCTGAAGAGCATCGGCGGCATTCCGGAGATCACCAAGCGTAACACGGCGAAGGCCGAACTACTGTACGGGGCGATCGACCGCTTGCCCCTGTTCAAGGGCACCACGGCCGTGGAGGACCGCAGCCAGATGAACGCCACTTTCGTGCTGAACGATGCAGCAATGGAGCCCGCTTTCGACGCCCTGTGGAAAGAGGCCGGTATCAGCGGCATCCGCGGACACCGCAGTGTGGGCGGCTACCGCGCCAGCATGTACAATGCATTGCCCATCGAGAGCGTGCAGGTGCTGGTGGAGGTGATGGAGCAATTCGCAAAAAAGAACGGATAAGACCCGCTAAGCGGGATGGAACACATGCGCATACACGCGAACGACGGCATCAGCAAAGGGGCGGCAGCCCGCCTCAAGGAGGAAGGATTCAACATCACCACCGACCACGTTCCCCAGGATCATCTGGCGGCGTACATCAACAAGGAGAACGTGGATGTGCTGCTGGTGCGAAGCGCCACCAAAGTGCGCAGGGACCTGCTGGACGTATGCCCCGGACTAAAGCTCATCGGGCGCGGCGGCGTGGGCCTCGATAACATCGATACCGATCACGCCAAAATAAAAGGGGTGCCCGTGATCAACACGCCCGCCTCCTCCTCCATCTCGGTAGCGGAACTGGTGATGGCGCACCTCACCGGCATGTTGCGCAATCTGCACCTGGCCAACCGGCTCATGCCCGTAGAAGGGGCCACCAGCTTCAAGGAGTTGAAGAAGGCCTACGAAAAAGGCAGCGAAGTGCGTGGCAAAACGCTCGGCATCATCGGCTTCGGCCGCATCGGGCAATGGACTGCGCGTTATGCACTGGGGGCCGGTATGAAGGTGATCTACACCGATCGCCACGCCATTGCCGAAAGCCTGGAGTTGGAGGTCGGCGGACAAGTGATCCGCGTCGGCGTGAAACTCGTCACGCTCGATGAACTTCTCGCACAGAGCGATGCCATCAGTCTGCACGTGCCCTCACAACCCAACGGTGAACCCTTGCTGGGCGCCGACGAACTCGCTCGCGTGAAGCACGGCGTAGTGGTCGTGAACACCGCCCGCGGCGGAAGCATCGACGAGGACGCATTGCTCGCAGCACTCAACGACGGTCGCGTTCGTGCCGCCGCGCTGGACGTCTTCACCAACGAACCCACACCGCGCCAGGACCTACTGAAGCACCCGCACATCAGCCTGAGCCCGCACATCGGCGCGGCCACGGCGGAGGCACAGGGACGCGTGGGGGATGAACTTTGCGACCTGATCATCGCTTTTCGCGACCAGGTGACGGCTGATCGGGCATGATCCGACTCCGCCCTTTTCGCGCCTGGCGACCTGTGCCGGACAAGGCCCACTTGGTGGCCAGCCGCAGTTATGTGAATTACACGGAGGACCAACTGCGCGAGAAGCTCGCGAGCAACCCTTACTCCTTCCTGCATGTGATCCATCCCGATCACGGTCGCACCGAGCACCTGTCACGCGCAGAACGATTCACCAACGTCCGCCGCAAGTGGAACGACTTCCTCGGCGAAGGTTGGTATGTGCGCGATGAGCAGGACTGCCTCTACCTCTACGAACAGAGCCGCAAAGGCCTGATGTCGCGCGGTATCATTGCTGGCGTGAATGTGGCTGATTACCGCGGTGGTCGTGTGAAGGTGCACGAGCACACGTTGCAGGCGCGCGAGGAGCTTTTCAAGGAATACCTGAGTTCCACGGGGATCAACGCCGAGCCTGTCCTGTTGGCCGCGCCCGGTGCACATGAACTCGATGTGGCGCTCGAAGGCATCTGGCATTCGCGACCGATGTACGACTTCAGTACTGCGGACATGGTACGGCACCGCCTGTGGGCCGTGAGCGAACCGCGCATCATCGCCGCCGTGCGCAAGCAGTTCGAGAACATTGACGCGCTGTACATCGCGGACGGGCATCACCGCTTCGCAAGTAGCGCGCGGCTGGCGGAAGCGAGCGGCGCCTTCGCCGATTCGCCTCAAGCTTGGTGCCTGGCCTTCATCGTGCCGCAGGAACACTTGCACATCCTCAACTTCGATCGTGCGGTCACCAGCCTCGGTGGGCACGATACGGATGAGTTCATCGAGGCCCTGCAGAAGGTGGGCCACCTCGATGCCATGACCGGCCCGCCCATCAGTCCGCCCCCGCATGGCATCGTCTACGTTTGCACGCGTAAGGGCTGGTTCGCGCTGGACCTGCCCGAACCACCCGCGGGCGCGGATGCTGCCGATGCGCTGGATGCCAGCGTGCTCAGTGCTTCCGTGCTGGCCCCAGTGCTCGGCATCCACGATCTGCGCACTGATCCGCACGTGAAGTTCGTCCCAGGCACACAGGGCGTGGCTGAACTGGAACGCATGGTGAAAAGCGGTGAAGCCGCAGCAGCATTTAACCTACGACCCGTCAGCTTCGCGGAGCTGAAGGCCGTTGCGGATACTGGTGGCTGCATGCCGCCCAAGAGCACTTATATCGAACCCAAGTTGCGCAGTGGGCTCACCGTTTATCCGCTGGAATAACCTTGGGTATCTGAACATTGGGGCGCGTTGGCATGTGGCATCTTTGTGAGCGTTGACATGAGTTCGCTTGCCGATCGATACCACGAGGTGAAGGCCACGCTGCCTGCGGGGGTGAAGCTCATCGCCGTGAGCAAGACCCGCAGTGTGGATGAGGTGCGCGCATTGTACCAACTCGGGCACCGGGCCTTTGGCGAGAACTATCCCCAAGAGCTGAGGGAGAAAGCCGCAGCGCTGCCGGAGGACGTTGAATGGCACTTCATCGGCCACTTGCAACGCAGCAATGTGAAGCACGTGGTGGGCATATCCCACCTGATCCATGGGGTGGATAGTGAGCGCTTGTTGGAAGAGATCGAAAAGCGATCTGCCCAGGCCAACCAGCGCACCGATGTGTTATTGCAGGTGCACATCGCGCAGGAGGACACCAAGCATGGCTTCGCCCCTGCCGAAGTGCTGGAGCTTGTGCAAAGACCAACGGGGATGGCCTCGCTTCCACATGTGCGCATCTGCGGACTCATGGGCATGGCGACGAACACGCCCGATCCGGACCAGGTCTCACGGGAGTTCGCTGGGCTGGCCGAGCTGTTCGGTCGGATCAAGCAAGGCGGCCACTTCCCCGCAGGCCAATTCGCAGCACTGAGCATGGGCATGAGCGGCGATGCGCAATGCGCCATTGCCGAAGGCTCCAACATGGTGCGCATCGGCACCGCCATCTTCGGGGAACGCCGTTTATGAACAAAGGGGCAACCGCCTGATCCACTGGACGTCTGCATCACGTATCTTCGATATGCCTACAGTCATCCGTATGACCAGACGACTACTCACTGCGCTGTTGGTTCTCATGGGCCTTTCTCCTGTTTCCGCCCAACGGAACTTGGAGATAGGTATTTCGACGGGTGTTACCCAATACTACGGGGACTTGGGCAATTGGCGCAGTCAGGTGCAATGGAACAGCACTCGTCCGGCACTGAACATCACCTTCCGGGACTTCTTCAATAACCCGAAGCGCTACGTCACCCGCTCACTCACGATGGAGGCGCGCATGAGCTGGTTCCGAATTGGGTATAACGAAGTGGAACCAACGAATGGGTTGAGCGGCTTGGAACTTCCGAACTGGCGCCGCGGCCTCAACTTCCGCACGGACCTAGTGGGTATGAGTGCCCACATCGTCCTGAACGCTTACCGTGAGCCATTCACCCCGCTGTTCAAACAGCGGTTCTTCATGTTCTTCCAAACAGGGGTCGGGCTGTTCTACGGTCGGCCCAAGGCAGACCTGTTCCGCGGAGACATCGACCTGGCCAATAAGTACTATTTCTGGGATGACGGCACTATTCGCGACGCTCCGCGCGGCACGCCCGGCGCCAACGAGGTGGAGCAGGACGGTGTGTACGAGACGGACCTGTACAGCTGGGTGACCGAAGGGCGAGGCAAGAGCAATGACCTGCGCGTGGCCGAGCGCCAGAATCCATGGCACGTGGGTATTCCCATGGGCTTCGGCATCCGTTACATGCTCACGCGCAAGCTCAGCATCGGCGCGGAGTTCAGCTATTACATGTTCCTTACGGATATGCTTGACAATGTTAGCGAACGCTATACCACCTATGATGAGATCGGGCAGGTGTACGCCGACAGCACTCAGCAGTTCCTGGCCCGCTACATCAGCGATCCAACCGGCTGGGGCACTGATGGCACCTTGAGCTACCGCACAAGCCGCCGGGGCAATCCGGGACTACCGGACAACTTCAGCTACCTCGCGTTCGAACTCAGCTATAAGTTCAAGCGCTCGCCCGGCCGCAAGAACTTCATGAGCTTCTAAGCCGCTTCCGCTGCTGGAAAGCACTATTGTCCAGTTGGCACCTCGCCGTGCCTTCTTTACTTTCGCGGCAAGTCCGGGGGCAACAAGCCTAGGAGCAGGACAAATGACCGATAAGTCGAACGGATTGATGGATCAGGCCTTCGCGGCCCTGTTGAGCGATGAAGACGCCAAAGTGCTCGGCGCGCTGGCCTACGTGCAAGAGCGCGGAGATTCGCGGGCCATCATGCCCCTGCTTCATGCCTTGGCGAAGACCTCCGACGTCCAGCGCCAGAGCCGGATCCAAGCCCTGTTGTATGAGGTGAAGGTGAAGGATGCTCCCGCCGAACTTGTGCGTGCCTTGGATGAGCCAGCTCTACGCAAGGTCCGCAAGACCATCCTTGCTACGTTCTGGAACGCCGGCCTCGACGCTTCGCCCTACATCGACAAGCTGATCGCCTGCGCCATTGAAGGGGACGCTGAAGAGTGTTTCGAAACCCTCACGGTGCTAGAGAACCAAGAAGTGCTGAGTGAGAAGGCCGTGCTCCGTGGAATAAAGGACGTGAGCGCTGCCATCGCCGTGAACACCGACGACTACAAAGGGGCCATGCTCGGCAGCCTACTGGTGGAACTGAAGGCCCGCGTTGGGCGGGATTGAAGCCAGCAGCAGGGGCCATCGTGGACATGCGGATCCCCAAGGTCGGCTTCCTCGTGATCGGTGCACAGAAAGCCGGTACCACGGCCTTGGACCACTACCTGCGCCAACATCCGCAGATCGGTATGGCGCGAACGAAGGAAGTGCACTTCTTCGACGATGAGGTTGCTTATGCGCAGGACGCAGTGGACAACGATGCCTATGCGCGTGAGTTCGACTTTGGAAG
>JBKJNF010000262.1:0-12841 GCA_046596155.1 Flavobacteriales bacterium
TGTCTTGCTGGTCTATCAGGATAGCTTGGACCAAGTCACGCAAAATTTTCCTGCTGAACTGATCGCAGCACGGGACTCACTGCTTGTTCAGATCGGACATGGACTTCGAGACTTGAGGTCAACCGAGTGAAGGTCAGGTCAATGGGAACTATCACAGACCAAATGCACCGCACCATCCAGGTGCCGTCGCTGCCCCAGCGCATCATCTCCCTCGTCCCTTCCCAAACCGAACTGCTCTACGACCTCGGCCTCGGCGAACGCGTGGTCGGCATCACCAAGTTCTGCGTGCATCCGGAGACCTGGTTCAATAGCAAGCACCGTGTAGGTGGGACCAAGAAGGTAGACATGGACAAGGTGCGCGCCTTGAAACCGGACCTGATCATCGGCAACAAGGAAGAGAACGAACGCAAGGACATCCAGGAACTGGAGAACGAGTTCCCGGTATGGATGAGCGACGTGCGCGACCTGCCCAGTGCGCTGGACATGATCCAGCTTGTGGGCGAACTGACCGCCACTTCTGCCAAAGCCCACGCGATCACGCAAGGCATCGGAACGGCCTTCGCGGAACTCCGTCCGCTGGAAGAGCCCCTCACCGTGACCTACCTGATCTGGCGCGAGCCGTTCATGGTGGCGGGTCATGGCACCTTCGTGAACGACATGATGAAGCTCTGCGGCTTGATCAACGTCTTCGACGAAGGCGATGCGCGGTATCCGGAGATCAGCGATCAGGAACTCGCAGAGGCCGATCCGGACGTGATCCTGCTTTCCTCCGAGCCCTATCCCTTCGCCGAAAAGCACATCGCCGACATCAACATGATCTGCCCGGGCACGCCGGTCCGGCTGGTGGATGGTGAACAGTTCAGCTGGTACGGAAGTCGCCTGTTGAAGTCCCCAGCTTACATGAACGGTCTGATCGGCACCTTGTCAGGCGTGGTGCGCAGGTAGGACCGACCTATTTTTGGTCGCCTTCCGGGTCGCATGCGTTCACTACTCTCCCTTGTTGTAGCGCTTGGCCTGCTGAACATCGCACACGCACAACGCGTAGGCCTGGTGCTCAGCGGTGGCGGCGCCGTTGGCCTCACCCACATAGGTGTCCTGAAGGCACTGGAGGAGAATGACATTCCCGTGGACTACATCACGGGCAGCAGCATGGGAGCGTTGGTGGGCGGCCTGTATGCGGCCGGTTACTCGCCGTGGGACATGGACTCGCTTTTCCAGACAGAGCTATACCAACTGATGGCACTGGGCGGTGTGGAGGACGGCTACTTGTACTACTTCAAGCAGGAAACGCCCGATGCTTCCTTGATCAACCTGCGCTTCGATCCCGATACATCCATCCAGACCTCCTTGCCCACCAACCTCCGCAGCCCGGTGCTCACGGACTGGGAGCAGATGATCAGCTTCATGGGTGCCGCTGCCATCAGTGGATACGATATGGACAGCCTATTCGTGCCCTATCGGTGCGTGGCCAGCGATATAACGGCGCGCGAACGGGTCATTTTCTCGAAGGGCAATCTGGCCCAGGCCGTTCGTGCCAGTATGAGCTATCCGTTCTACTTCAAGCCCATTCGCATCAACGGCCACTTGATGATGGACGGTGGGCTTTACAACAACTTCCCCAGTGACGTGATGTACGATGCGTTCCTCCCCGACTTCATCATTGGCAGTAACGTGGCATACAACGCCGGCCCACCTAGCGAGGACGACCTGATGAGCCAGCTGCGCGCCATGATGGTGGAGCGCACCGAATACAGCGTGCCATGCGAACCCGGCCTCATCGTGGAACCTGTTACCGCCACCACGCTCTTCGACTTTTCCAACTCTGGACAGACCGTGGCGGACGGATATGCCGCTGCCATGGCACGCATGCCCGAGCTATTGGCCGCCATCAGCCGTCGTGTCCCTCGCGCTGAGGTGGAGGCACGGCGTAGGGCCTTTCGCCACCTGTCACCACCCGCACACTTCAGCCGTATCCGGATCCAGGGCTTATCGCATACCCAGACGCGCTATTGCGAGAACGTACTCTTCAAGGACGATGGCGTCATTAGCGCAGAAGATCTGAAATCGCGCTATTTCCGGCTGTACTTCGATCACAACGTTAACGGCCTGTTCCCACGCGCCACCTATGACCGGGAGCGCGCCTCCTATGATCTGGACGTACTGGTGAAGCGCAAGAAGCCTCTGGAGGTCCGCTTCGGAGGTATGTTCAGTTCGCGCCCCGTGAACACCGGCATGCTGGGTTTGCGCTACAACTTCTTCGGCCGCACCAGCGCCCGGCTTGAAGGCACAGGCTACTTCGGCAAATTCTATACGGCAGGCCAGTTGAAGCTGCGCACGGATCTGTCCACCCGTCGACCAATGTTCCTGGAACCGTCGCTGACACTGCATAAATGGGATCACTTCAGCGGTTTCGCCACCTTCTTCGACGACGTTCGGCCTTCGTACATCGTCATGCAGGAATTATGGGGCGGTCTGAACGTGGGGATGGCCTTGGGCAACAAAGGCCTGTTGCGGCTGGATGCTAAATACGCCCGGACAGAGGATGATTATTACCAGACCCAGGACTTCAGCAACCGCGACACGGCGGATGTCACGGATTTCTTCTTCGGTACTGGAGGACTGCGCGTGGAGCGCAACAGTCTGAATCGGAAACAGCACGCAAACGCGGGCGAACGATTGCTCGCTGAAGTGCGCTACGTGAACGGCGATGAACGCACCACGCCGGGAAGCACGTCCATCGAACGCACGCCCCAGAGCAAGCACCATGACTGGTTCGTGGCCCGGGTGGCGCTGGACAAGTACTTCATCCCTCGCGGGCATTTCAAGTTCGGGTTGCTGGCTGAAGGCGTTTACAGTTCACAGGGGCTCTTCGAGAACTACACGGCCTCCGTGATGCGCGCACCGGTGTTCCAGCCCACACCGGAGAGCCGGGCGTATTTCCTGGACAACTTCCGTGCACCACAGTATGTGGCCGGTGGCGCGCGCATGATCGTCGCGGTGGCTAAGAACAAGTTCGACCTACGACTGGAAGCTTACGTATTCCAGCCGTACAAAAGCATCCAACGAACGGATGTGGATCAGCCGGCATACGGCACCGGCATCAATACGCGCAGTTTTCTGGGAAGCGGATCGCTCATCTGGCAGAGCCCATTGGGCCCAGTATGGTTCAACACCAGCTACATACAAGGTCTCGCGAAACCTTGGGTATTCAGCGCCAACTTCGGCTACGTGATCTTCGCGCAGAAAGCGATGGAGTGACCGACCGGTGGGGTGCGGCGTATACCGCCAACGCAAAAAGCCCCGATCACTCGGGGCTTTTCAATGCACGTAGTTGACCTCAGGCCTGCGCCGGAGGCCCGCCGAAATTCATGGGTATCTCAGGCATCTCCGTTTCGCGGATCGCGCCGTGTATCTGCTCGAACTTTTGGATGTTGTCCGCCAAGGCACGCATCAGGCGCTTGGCATGCTGGGGCGTAAGGAGCACGCGGGCGCGAACCTTTGCTTTGGGCACACCGGGCATCACGCGCACAAAGTCCAGCACGAACTCCGAGTTGCTGTGCGTGATGATCGCCAGGTTGCTATAGATGCCATCGGCCACCTCTTCGCTGATCTCGATGTTCAGCTGGTTGGGGCGGTTCTTGGGGTCGTTGTTCTCTGCCATGGTGAAAAAGGATGACCCCTTCTCCCCTCCCCGCTAAAGCCTTAGCGCAAGCTGGAGAGAAGGGGTCTATCTGTTGGTTCAGTCCGCTACCTCTTCCTTGGCGAGGCGCTCGGACATCATGCGGGTGTAGTCCTCTTTGCTATATACCAGATCCTTCTGGAACCTGCGCGAGCCGGTTCCTGCTGGGATGAGGTGGCCAACGATCACGTTCTCCTTGAGGCCCTTGAGGTGGTCTTCCTTGGCAGCAACGGCCGCCTCGTTCAACACCTTCGTGGTCTCCTGGAAGGACGCGGCGCTGATGAAGCTGTCGGTCTGCAACGAAGCACGTGTGATACCCATGAGCAACTGGCGGCTGGTTGCCGGTGTGGCCTGGCGGGCCTCGCCGAGTTTCAGGTCCTTGCGCTTCAGCACGCTGTTCTCGTCGCGCAGTTTGCGGGCCGAAAGGATCTGTCCTTCCTTGAGCGTTGGACTGTCGCCCGCGTTGGTCACGACCATCATGTCGTACATGTCGTCATTCTCCTCCATGAAGTCCGCCTTGTTCACGGCTTGGCGCTCGAGGAAGCGGGTATCGCCCGGATCCTCGATCTCCACCTTCCGCATCATCTGACGTACGATCACTTCGAAGTGCTTGTCGTTGATCTTCACACCCTGCATGCGATACACCTCCTGCACTTCATCCACGAGGTATTCCTGCACCTTGGTGGGGCCTTGGATGTCGAGGATGTCGGTGGGGCTCACGCTGCCATCGCTCAGCGGCACGCCCGCCTTCACGAAGTCGTTCTCCTGCACCAGGATGTGCTTGCTCAGCGGCACCAGGTAGTACTTGTGCTCGCCGGTGCGGCTTTCCACGATGATCTCGCGGTTGCCACGCTTGATCTTGCCATAGCTTACGATACCATCGATCTCGCTCACCACAGCAGGGTTGCTGGGGTTACGCGCCTCGAACAGTTCGGTCACACGGGGCAGACCACCGGTGATGTCACCACCCTTGCCGGAGCTGCGGGGGATCTTCACCAGGATGTCGCCGGCCTCGATCTTCTGGCCTTCGTTCACGATGATGTGGGCGCCTACGGGGAGGGAATAGCTCTTCAGCTCTTCCTTGCCTTTCACGTCCATGATCTTGATCATCGGGTTCTTCTTCTTGTCACGGCTTTCCATGATCACCTTCTCGGTGAAGCCGGTCTGCTCGTCGATCTCCTCGCGGAAGGTCACGCTCTCCTCGATGCTCTCGAAGGCCAGCGAACCGGCCAGTTCCGAGATGATCACCGCGTTATACGGATCCCAGTTACAGATCACGTCGCCCTTCTTCACGTTCTTGCCGCTCTTGGCGTACAGGAACGCTCCGTAAGGAATGTTGCTCGTAGTGAGGACGATGCCCGTGTTGTTGTCGATGATGCGCATCTCCGTGCTGCGGCTGATCACGACTTCGGCCTCCTCGCCCTTCTTGTCCTTCTTCTTCACCGTGCGTAGCTCGTCGATCTCCAGTCGGCCATCGTACTTGGCGGCCACTTGGCTGTCGTCGGCGATCTTGCCGGCCACACCACCTACGTGGAACGTACGCAGGGTAAGCTGTGTACCCGGCTCACCGATGGACTGTGCGGCGATCACACCGACCGCTTCACCCATTTGCACCATGCGGCCCGTGGCCAGGTTGCGGCCGTAGCACTTGGCGCACACACCTTGACGCTGTTCGCAGGTGAGCACGCTGCGGATCTCCACCTCTTCGATGGGGCTGTTGGCGATCGCCAGTGCGATGTCCTCCGTGATCTGCTCACCGCTCTTTACCAGCAGGTCGCCGGTCTGTGGGTGGTACACATCATGCACGGCACTGCGGCCGAGCACCCGGTCGTAAAGGCTTTCAACCACCTCCTCGTTCTTCTTCAGGGCCGTGGCCACCAGACCGCGCAGCGTTCCGCAATCGTCGATGGTGATAACCACGTCCTGCGCCACGTCAACAAGTCGACGAGTGAGGTAACCGGCATCGGCCGTCTTGAGGGCTGTATCGGCCAGACCCTTACGGGCACCGTGTGTGGAGATGAAGTACTCCAGAATGGACAGGCCTTCCTTGAAGTTCGAAAGAATGGGGTTCTCGATGATGTCCTGACCTCCGCCGGCACCGCTCTTCTGAGGCTTGGCCATCAGTCCGCGCATGCCGCTGAGCTGACGGATCTGCTCCTTGGAACCACGGGCACCGGAGTCCATCATCATGTAGATGGAGTTGAAGCCCTGGTTGTCCTTCTTCAAACGCTCCATGAGCGTGAAGGTGAGCTTGCTGTTGGTGTGGGTCCAAATGTCGATCGTCTGGTTGTAGCGCTCATTGTTGGTGATGAGACCCATGTTGTAGTTCCCCATCACTTCATCCACCTCGCCTTGGGCCACCTTCACCAGCTTGTCCTTCTCCTCGGGTACCACCACATCCAACAGGTTGAATGAGAGGCCACCCTTGAACGCGTTCATGAACCCGAGCTCCTTGATGTCGTCGAGGAACTTCGCGGCCTTCGCGGTTCCGCCCTCCTTCATCACGCGACCGATGATATCGCGCAAGGATTTCTTGGTGAGCAGTTCGTTGATGTAGCCCACTTCAACGGGCACCACTTCATTGAAGAGCACGCGGCCCACAGTGGTCTCGATCAGCTCGCTCTTTCCGTTGAGCGTGTTGGTCCAACGCACCTTGATCCACGCATGCAGATCGATGCGGCCCTCGTTGTGGGCGATGTGTACCTCTTCGCTGCTGTAGAAAACACGGCCTTCGCCGCGCATGGCGCGGGCAGGCTCGCTCTTGCGGCCCTTGGTCATGTAGTAGAGTCCAAGCACCATGTCCTGGCTGGGCACCGCGATCGGCGCGCCGTTGGCCGGGTTCAGGATGTTGTGGCTAGCCAGCATGAGCAGCTGGGCTTCCAGGATGGCGTTGTGGCCCAGAGGAACGTGCACGGCCATCTGGTCACCGTCGAAGTCAGCGTTGAACGCGGTGCATACCAGTGGGTGCAACTGGATGGCCTTGCCTTCGATCAGCTTGGGCTGGAAGGCCTGGATACCCAAGCGGTGCAGTGTTGGTGCGCGGTTGAGGAGCACGGGATGGCCCTTCAGCACGCTCTCCAGGATGTCCCACACCACGGGCTCCTTCTTGTCCACGATCTTCTTGGCGCTCTTCACCGTCTTCACAATGCCACGCTCGATGAGCTTACGGATGATGAACGGCTTGAAGAGCTCGGCGGCCATGTCCTTGGGCAGACCGCACTCATGCAGTTTAAGCTCGGGGCCTACAACGATCACAGAACGTGCACTGTAGTCCACACGCTTACCGAGCAGGTTCTGGCGGAAGCGGCCCTGCTTGCCTTTGAGCGAATCGCTCAAGGATTTCAACGGGCGGTTGCTCTCGCTCTTCACGGCGCTGCTCTTGCGGCTGTTGTCGAAGAGGCTGTCCACCGACTCCTGCAACATGCGCTTCTCATTGCGCAGGATCACCTCCGGCGCCTTGATCTCCATCAGGCGCTTCAGGCGGTTGTTGCGGATGATGACGCGGCGATAAAGGTCGTTCAGGTCACTGGTGGCAAATCGTCCACCGTCCAGGGGCACTAGGGGGCGTAGCTCGGGTGGGATCACAGGCACCACCTTGATGATCATCCACTCGGGCTTGTTCTCGCGCCGTGTGTTGGCATCGCGGAAGGCTTCCACCACGTTGAGGCGCTTGAGCGCTTCGTTCTTACGCTGCTGGCTGGTCTCTGTGTTGGCCTTGTGTCGCAGGTCATAGCTCACGCTGTCCAGGTCCAGGCGGCGCAGCAGGTCGTACAACGAGTCGGCGCCCATCTTGGCGATGAACTTGTTCGGGTCGTTTTCGTCGAGGTACTGGTTGTCCTTACCCACGGCTTCCAGGATGTCCAGGTACTCCTCTTCCGTCAGGAAATCCAGGTACTGCAGGGGCGCGCCTTCCTTGTTCTTGGCGCCACCGGCGTTGATCACCACGTAACGCTCGTAGTAGATGATCTGGTCAAGCTTCTTGGTAGGCAGACCGAGCAGGTAACCGATCTTGTTGGGAAGGCTGCGGAAGTACCAGATGTGGGCAACAGGCACGGTGAGCTGGATGTGGCCCATGCGCTCGCGACGCACCTTCTTCTCGGTCACTTCCACACCGCAACGGTCGCAGACAATGCCCTTGTAGCGGATGCGCTTGTACTTTCCACAGTGGCATTCGAAGTCCTTCACAGGACCGAAAATGCGCTCGCAGAACAGGCCATCACGCTCCGGCTTGTAGGTCCGGTAGTTAATGGTCTCGGGCTTGATCACCTCACCGTGGCTCCGCTCAAGGATCTGCTCGGGGCTGGCCAGGCTGATGACGATCTTGTCGAACTGGCTGGAGATCTTCACCTCCTTTTTCATCATGGTCATGGTCGTGGCGATTGGGAGGTTCAGACGTTCTCAGTCTCGGTTTCGAGGCTCACGTTCAGCGCGAGACCGCGCAGTTCGTGGAGCAACACATTGAACGACTCGGGGATGCCCGGCAATGGCAGGGGCTCGCCCTTAACGATGGCCTCGTAGGCCTTGGCACGGCCGATCACGTCATCGCTCTTCACGGTGAGGATCTCCTGGAGGATGTGACCTGCGCCGAACGCCTCGAGCGCCCATACTTCCATTTCACCAAAGCGCTGGCCTCCGAACTGGGCCTTACCGCCAAGCGGCTGCTGGGTGATCAAGCTGTAGGGCCCGATGGAACGTGCGTGCATCTTGTCGTCCACCATGTGGGCGAGCTTCAGCATGTAGATCACGCCCACGGTCGCAGGCTGGTCGAAACGCTCGCCGGTGCCGCCATCATAGAGGTGGATCTTGCCGAAGCGGGGCAGTGCGGCCTCGTCGGTCTCCTTATTGATCTCGTCGATGGTGGCACCATCGAAGATCGGCGTGGCGTACTTGCGGCCCAGCTTCAAGCCGGCCCAGCCTAGTACGGTCTCGTAGATCTGTCCGAGGTTCATTCGGGAAGGCACACCCAGCGGGTTCAGCACGATATCCACCGGACTTCCGTCCTGGAGGAAGGGCATGTCGGCATCGCGAACGATGCGGGAAACGATACCCTTGTTACCGTGGCGGCCGGCCATCTTGTCGCCGATGGCCAGTTTGCGCTTGGCAGCCACATACACCTTGGCGAGCTTCACAATACCGGCAGGCAGTTCGTCGCCGATGCTCACCTGGAATTTCTTCCGCTTGTAGGCACCGCTGATATCGCTGTAACGGATCGTGTAGTTGTGGATGAGCTGGCGCACCAGTTCGTTCACGCGCTTCTCTGTGGTCCACTCAGAGGGGTCCACGGTGATGTAGTCGATGGCCTGGAGCACCTTGGGGCTGAACTTCACACCCTTCTTGATCTGCTCTTCCTTGTACTTGTTGTTAACGCCGTTGCTGGACACGCCGCCGATCAGCTTCATCAGCTTCTCCACGAGCAGTTCCTTCAGGTCGCCGAGTTCCTTGTCCTGTTCCTTATCGATCTGGTCCAGGATGGCCTTCTCGTTGCCCTTGGTCTTCTTGTCCTTAATGGCGCGACTGAACAGCTTCTTATCGATGACAACGCCCTTGGTGCTGGGGGGAGCCTTCAAGCTGGCGTCCTTCACATCACCGGCCTTGTCGCCGAAAATGGCGCGCAGCAGCTTCTCTTCAGGGCTTGGGTCGGTCTCGCCCTTGGGCGTTATCTTGCCGATGAGGATATCACCTTCCTTGATCTCCGCACCGATGCGGATCAGGCCGTGTTCGTCGAGGTCCTTCGTGGCCTCTTCGCTCACGTTGGGGATGTCGCTCGTGAGTTCCTCGAGGCCGCGCTTCGTGTCGCGCACCTCCATGATGTACTCATCGATGTGGATCGAGGTGAACATGTCCTCGCGGGCCACGCGCTCACTGATCACAATGGCATCCTCGAAGTTGTAACCCTTCCAAGGCATGAAGGCCACCACCAAGTTGCGCCCGATGGCCAGTTCGCCATCCTCGGTGGAATAACCTTCCACGAGCGTCTGCCCTTTCACCACCTTCTCGCCCTTGCGGACGTAGGGGCGCAGATTCATGCAGGTGCTCTGGTTGGTCTTCATGAACTTGGTTATGCGGTACTCCTTCTCATCACCATCAAAGCTCACGGTACGCTCATCTTCCGAACGCTTGTAGTCGATCACGATGCGATCGGCGTCCACGCTCTTCACAACGCCCTCACCTTCCGCGGTGATCAGCACGCGGCTGTCTCGAGCCACGAGCTCTTCCAGGCCGGTACCCACGATCGGGGCATCGGGCCGCAGCAGCGGCACGGCCTGGCGCATCATGTTCGAGCCCATCAGAGCGCGGTTGGCGTCGTTGTGCTCGAGGAAGGGGATCAGACTGGCCGCGATCGAAGCGATCTGGTTCGGCGCCACGTCCATCAGCTGCAGCTCCTTGGGGTCCACCACCGGGAAGTCGCCCATCTGACGGGCCTTCACACGCTTGGTATCGAAGCTGCCGTCCTCCTTCAAGTTGGCGTTCGCCTGGGCGATCACCTTGTTATCCTCCTCCTCAGCGCTGAGGTACATGGCCTCGCTCTTCACGTCCACCTTGCCATCCACCACCTTGCGGTAGGGCGTTTCGATGAAGCCGAGGTTGTTGATCTTGCTGAACACGCAGAGGCTACTGATCAGACCGATGTTCGGTCCTTCAGGCGTCTCGATCGTGCAGAGGCGACCATAGTGCGTATAGTGCACGTCGCGCACCTCGAAACCGGCGCGTTCGCGGCTGAGACCTCCGGGTCCAAGAGCCGAGAGGCGGCGCTTGTGGGTGATCTCGGCGAGCGGGTTGGTCTGGTCCATGAACTGGCTCAACTGGTTGGTTCCGAAGAACGAGTTGATCACCGAGCTCAGGGTCTTGGCATTGATCAGGTCCGTAGGCGTAAACACCTCATTGTCGCGCACGTTCATACGCTCGCGGATGGTGCGGGCCATGCGGGCCAGGCCCACGCCGAACTGAGTGTAGAGCTGCTCGCCCACGGTACGTACTCGGCGATTGCTCAAGTGGTCGATATCGTCCACATCGGCCTTGGAGTTCACCAGCTCGATGAGGTAGCGGATGATGCTGATGATGTCCTCCTTGGTGAGCACACGCACGCTCAGCTCGCTCTGAAGGCCGAGCTTCTTGTTGATGCGGTATCGGCCCACCTCACCGAGGTCGTAACGCTGCTCGCTGAAGAACAATTTGTCGATGACACCTCGGGCCGTTTCCAGATCCGGTGGTTCGGCGTTACGCAGTTGACGGTAGATCACTTCCACGGCCTCCTTCTCGGAGTTGGAAGTGTCCTTCTGCAGCGTGTTGTAGATCAGGGCGTAGTCGGCGGCATTCACACCGGCCTTGTGCAGGATCACGGTCTTGGCACCGCTCTCGAGGATCTGGTCCACGTGATGCTCTTCGATCACGGTCTCGCGGTCGATCAGCACCTCGTTACGCTCGATGCTCACCACTTCGCCGGTGTCCTCGTCCACGAAATCCTCGACCCAGCTCTTCAGCACGCGGGCGGCGAGCTTGCGGCCGACGGCCTCCTTCATATTGGCCTTGGTCACCTTCATCTCGTCGGCCAAGCCGAAGATCTCCAGGATGTCCTTGTCACTTTCGAAGCCGATGGCACGCAGCAGCGTGGTCACCGGCAGTTTTTTCTTGCGGTCGATGTAGGCGTACATCACGCCGTTGATGTCCGTGGCGAATTCGATCCACGAGCCCTTGAACGGGATCACACGGGCGCTGTACAACTTTGTGCCGTTGGCGTGGCGGCTCTGGCCGAAGAACACGCCCGGGCTGCGGTGCAGCTGGCTAACGATGACGCGCTCGGCGCCGTTGACCACGAAGGAGCCCTTCGGGGTCATGTAGGGGATCTGCCCCAAGTACACGTCCTGCACGATGGTCTCGAAGTCCTCGTGCTCGGGATCGGTGCAATAGAGTTTCAGCTTGGCCTTGAGGGGCACGCTGTAGGTGAGGCCACGCTCGATGCACTCATCGATGCTGTAGCGCGGGGGATCAACGAAATAGTCCAGGAACTCCAGGACGAACTGATTGCGGGTATCCGTGATGGGAAAATTCTCCATGAACACCTTGTAGAGTCCCTCATCGTTGCGGTTCTCCGGGAGGGTCTCGATCTGGAAGAACTCCTGGAAGCTCTTCAACTGGATGTCGAGAAAATCCGGGTACTGGGTCGGAAGGTGGAGGGAGCCGAAATCGATGCGCTTGTTTTTGCGCGAGATGGTCTTCGCCTGGGCCATGTGGGTTGCTGCGGGGGGAAGTGAGTGAACGAACGACCGACGACTTTCTTGCATCAGAAGGGCCCCTGATGCACGGGCCTATGGGAGGGCACCTGTAAAACGGCGTGATCCACCCGGTCCCCGGTGTCCGTTTTCACGGGCACCGGGGCCGGATGGTCAATGCGCAGAGAGGATCTTACTTGACCTCAACTTCGGCACCTGCTTCGGTCAGTTGCTGCTTCAAGTTCTCGGCGTCCTCCTTGGACACACCTTCCTTCAGCGGCTTGGGAGCACCGTCAACGAGGTCCTTCGCCTCTTTCAGTCCCAGACCTGTTAGCTCCTTCACGAGCTTCACCACGGCCAGTTTGTTCTGACCGCCGGCCTTCAGGATCACGTCGAAGCTGGTCTGAACAGCGGCGGCTTCGCCACCACCGGCGGCACCACCGGCCACCATGACCGCAGCAGCTGCTGCTGGTTCGATCTTGTATTCGTCCTTCAGGTAATTGGCGAGTTCGCTTACCTCCTTTACGGTCAGGCTAACGAGTTGGTCGCCGAGTGATTTGATGTCTGCCATCTTGCTGATTTGTTACTTGTTTTGGGAACGGAACTTACGTGGAAGCGTAATGTAACGAGTTGAGACTTTTTAGTTGCTGGCGCGGGCTTCGAGGGCCTTTACCAAACCGGCGATCTTCTGGCCACCGCCGCCTTGTAGCGAACCGATAACGTTCTTGATCGGGCTCTGGAGCAAAGCGATGATGTCGCCGATCAGCTCCTCTTTGCCTTTGAGGTTCGACAGGATGGCCACTTGGTCATCGCCGATGAAGACGGCCTCATCTATCCATGCGCTCTTCAGGATGGGGCGCTGGCCCTTCTTGCGGAAGTCACGGATCAATTTGGCAGGCACATTGCCCTTTTCAGCGAAGAGGATAGCGGTCTGGCCAACGAGCGTTGGGAA
>JBKJNF010000086.1:0-7817 GCA_046596155.1 Flavobacteriales bacterium
CCTCATGGGTGGGCCTTGCCACTTGGGGTTTCTGACCTGTCGGCTTTGGTTTCTGCGCTTGGCCGGGCTTTCCTTCCGCCCGCCCGTCCCTGTCGTGATCACACTTGCCCGCACTCACCTTTACGTTGGTGATCCCCTTCTTCGTGCGCTTCTTCGCCGCGTTCTTTTCGGCTTGCATCTTTGATGCTCCGTTGTGGCACTTGGGTTTGCCGTGCTGGTCCGTCCACGATACATGGTACATCTCCTTTATATGCCCTTTCTCTTGGGCGGTGGCCGTGCTACCGATCAACAGCAGCGCGAACAGGGGAACAAGGATCTTCATGGGTTGAACAGGTTTCAATAGCCTATGCCGATCGCGTGCCATCGATCATCAGCACCTCTGCAATGACCACTCAGCGGCACAAGGATCTTAGTCATGCAGCACCCGGGAGCACCCCGGGCGCCGCCAACCGGGTTCGCCTTAGTTGAAGTGCTTCGCCATGAAGGCGATCAGGTGCCCATCATCCATTTTGACAGATGTGCTCTCGCTCGATGATACGTTCTTGTACTGCGGCGTTTCGGCCAGGAACTTGATGAACTGCTCCTGCACTTGGCCCGTACCGCTTACATGCACCTCATCCGCATTCAGCATGTTTGCGGCGATCTCTTTGAAATACTTGTGGGTCAGGGCGATCTGCTGGTGGTTGGCGGACTGCTCGTTGGAGTTGTTGTCCGGCCCCGGATTCTCCACTTTTCCCAGCACAACGAAGGGCTCCGTTCCTTGGCCTTCCCTGTGGGTGATGGTGGCATGGTGCTGATCCATCCAGATCCCGAACTGCTTCTTATTGTGCGTTGACATGGTTGCGTTTTTTTTAATGAACTATGCGTTCACCTATGGGCCTGTGCAATTCCCGGTCCGCTACCACAGCTCAGGCACAATGGTTCGCAGTGTCTAGGTAGCTAGCGCTTTGCAAGCGCCAGTGACGGGAAAGGCGCAAGCGCACATGGGGCGCAGAGCCGCCCCATTAGCTCAGGATCGGGGAAATGCCACACACGGCGCATTGCGGTGACCCTGGGTTCGTACGCGGGTGTTCTCCTCTACGCTGAGGCGCATTCGTCAGCGTGAAATGGCACGGGGCCCTGCCGCTCAGTCCAGGACCACACGGCCGCAGGCAGGCATTCCCCCACCGCATTGTATCACGTACAGGTAAGTGCCGCCGGAATGTTCAGGGAGGTCGATCATGTTCATGTCGGAGCGAAGCACCGTGCTCACTAGTTCGCCACCTGTTACATCCATCAATCGAAAACGCATGTTGCCGGCATTGGGAGAACGTACGAAGAGAAGTGAACGTGCCGGGTTCGGGAATACCGCGACCGTGGCAGTTGTCCTCTCTATGTCATCCAACGCCGTGGAGAGGTCCGGGTCGATGTCGAGTACGAATCCATCACCGATGCCCGCTGAGGACATGTTGAAGGTCGTGGTGCCGGGGTCGAAGTCCACGTTGAGTGCCTCGAAGGTGCCTACAACGTGCACATGGCCGGCCTCATCAACAGCGATGCCACGTCCTGAATCGTAGTTGAAACCGGGCGCGCCGATCTTGAAGGCCCATCGGAACGTACCATCGTCCTGCACGCATTGCACATACACGGCAGTGGTGCCACCGGTACTCAGCGTGAAGGTGCCCGCACCGGGGTCCATATCACTGGTGCCGAGAAGTTCACCCGTGATGTAGACGCGCCCTTGGCCATCCACCGCGATGCCATTGCCCACATCACTGGTAAAGGTGCTGCCGCCGATCTGAAAAGCCCACACCAGCGAACCTTGTGGATCAAGGCGAAGCGTGAAGGCATCGCCACCATTCACCGTAGTGAAGGTGAGGTCCGTAACGCCCGGGTCGAAGTTGCACCCATTGCTGAATAAGCCGGTCACGAAGGCGTTGCCAGCGCCATCCACGGCAATGGCCGTTGCACGATCATCAGCCGGGCCACCCATGCGCCGCGCCCGAACGAACGATCCATCGGCCTGCAGCTTGAGCACGAAGATGTCATAGAGGCCTGCGCTGGTCAGTTCGTACGTGTCCGGACCGGGGTCCATGTCGGCCGCGCCATTGAAATTACCGGCCAGGTAGACCGAACCGGCAGCATCCGTGCACATGGCTTGGGCGAAGACGACCCCGGGACCTACGGGCACCGCCCAAACGAAGTCGCCGTTCGCATCCATTTTCAGGAGGAAGATGTTCGTGGATACCGTGTACGTACCCGCACCGGGGTCCAGGTCTGAACCGGCGAAAGTGCTACCGGCTATAAGCACGTTCCCCTCCATGTCCGTGGCCAAGGAATAGACCTGGTCGTTGTATGTGGATCCTACACTGCGCGCCCATAGAAAACCGCCGTCCGGGGCGAGCTTCAAGATGAACACATCCTTCGTTCCGTCCGTGGTCAGCGTATACGAACCCGGGCCGGGGTCCAGATCGGTAGCCCCGGCGAAGACGCCTGTGATCACGATGTTGCCCCCCGGATCCACCGCCAACGTCGCGTCGTAATTGTTCTCCGGAATGCCGAGGCTGAAGGACCAAAGATGTTGCCCCTGCGGATCCAGCTTCACCACAAAAAGATCCTTGGTGCCTGCTTGAGCCGCCACCAGTTCGTGCGTGCCCATCCCGGGATCGCCATCGATGGTCCCCTCAAAAAGGCCCAACACCACCGTGTTACCCGCCGCATCCGTGGCGATGCTGTTCGCATCATCTTGTCCGGTGGCCCCCCAGCGCGTCGCCCAAGTGAACGAGGGTGTTTGCGCCTGCGCGGTGGAGTGCAACAGGAAAAGGAGTGCAAGGGATCGGAGGGAAGACTTCATCATCATGACGAAAGTAGATACACCACCAGCCTGACCATCATCATCGCACAGTGCGTGCGTACGGCAGAACGGCCTTCCTTCCCAATAGCCCCCGCACGCCTGACCGACCTGCGGCAGGTGAGCACACGCACGAAAGTTTGTTGGTAGAGGCGCGCTACAGGTGGGCGCGCGCTCGTCTTTGTGTCGATCGCGTTGAGATCCTGCAAGCTCCTTCGCTCACCCTTTCATGAACCGCGCGTAGCGGGTCTGTTGTCGCACGAAGTACATCCCCGGAGGCAGGTCGTGGATGTCCCACACGCCCTCTGCGAACGGGGCCAAGCTCATTTTGACGCAACTGCCCGCACTGTTGAGCAGCTGGACCGGTCCGCTGGAAAGGCCACGGATGGTGATCCGGTCCATGGCGGGCTGCGGTGCGATCGTGATGTCGGCGGCGGATGGTGCTGGCCCGGCGCCTGTGCCGATGCCTGTGCCGATGGCGGGTGTCAAGGTCACGTCATCCACCAGCGTGCTGGTCATGAACATGCTGTCCGTGGGTACGTGGATCGCCAGGAACACATCGCTCGGCCAGGGCATGGCCAACGGCAGCTGGAAATTGTCGGTGATCGGCAACCAGGATCCCGGTGTGCCGCTCCAATACGTTCCGGAGCTTGCGTACTGCAGATCCATAGGGTCCGCTGGCAACACACCCGTTGCGGGATAGCTGTAGACGAGCACGGTGAGCACCGCACTGCCGGTGGATTGCTGCTTCTGCCAATGGTCCACCGTGAACTGATCGCCTGGTGCAACTCCCGTCAGTGGAACGAAGATGCCCGGTGTGAGAAGGGGACAACTACCCTGAAAGGCGAACGGGAACTCCACGCTCCACGTGCTACCACCGCCATGCGTGTCCGTTGAGCCTTGCAACATGCCGATCATGCAATAGGTCTGCACGTTGCTGAGGTCGAAGGATCCCCCGTTCTCAAAGTCCTCCATCACGAGTTGTGAGAAAGCGGTGGGGTCTGCAAAGAGCAGGAGAAGCGGTACAAGGATCTTACGGAGCATGGATGGTGGGATCTGGATGCTTACAGAACGGTTGAACGCAAGCCGGGTTGCCTGGCTCTTATGGAGGTTGAACGTGATCACCGAGCAACCCGCTCCGAAGATATCGGAGGACCACAAGCCCAGCGATCCTATAACACGGGAACGATGTTTGGCGCGCGCTCCAGGGCAATTCGGGCGAAGAGCAGATCTTCCGCATTGCCCGCTGCTTTCACCACCACCTTCTGGAAGGGGTGCGTGATCTGGGAACGTCCTGAAAGCACGCTATCGCCCTCGGGCGTCACCAGTTGGCCTGCGGCGTTGCAGTAGGCGAAGAGGATGTTGTTCTCGAAGGCGCGCGTAGTGCAGAGCGAATCGATCAACAGGATCTCGTCATCCACCACCTCCTTCACCTCCTCGGCAGGCTTGGTGAAGGACCAATAGGTGGGGCAGATCACCAGTTCAACCCCTTGTGCCACCATTTCCGCGAACAGGGACGGAAAGGTGATGTCCCAACAGATGATGAGGCCAACACGGCCGAACCGGGTCGGAAAGACCGAGGCCAGAGAGCCTGGCGTGATGTGCAGCTTTTCCGTTTCCCACAAGTTGATCTTGCGGTAAGTTCCTGCGAGCGAACCGTCCGAATTGATATAATGGGCTTGGTTGAACAGCAGTCCGTTCTCGGCAACGGTCCATGTGCCGGGCACAATGTCGATGGTGTGCTTGGCCGCGAGTGCTTGAAAGTGGGCCAGGTAATCCGGTGCGTAGGCCACGAAGTCCAACTGTCCGCTGAGCGGGCCGCAGACGGCATCTTCCGGGAAGATGACCAGGTCGGCGCCCAGCTTTTTGGCCTGACGCACGAACTGGTCCATGCGCTCCAGGTTCTTCAGCGGTTCGCTCGGGGCGATGTCCAATTGTACCAGCGCAATGGCGATCTCCATGATGGGCGACATCTATGATCGGGGAGGCATGATCACGGCATACACCATGCTCATGTCGTCCGGGTCACTTGAACCTTCGAGGCAGTGTAAAGGATCGCTGGTGGACCGGTACGGAACCAATGGCAGCGCATTGTTATGGAGCCCGTCTTCGGTAAGCATGAGTCCCTCCGCATGGGGTTTGTTCTGGCAGGCCTCAACAGCACCACTGAGGGTTGCGTTCTGGTTGGCACGGTGGTTCATGTGTGACGGCTAATAAGATCCTGTGCCAGTATCCATTCCCTTTGGGAACGTGCCGAACGCATGGATACCAGAACCGTGCTATGTGGATGTACTTCCACGCCAGTGGGGAGATGCCACACGCATATGGCAGTATCCTGTGCCCCGATCGCACGGCCCGCTTGATGAGCGACGATCGGCACACAGATCACAGGGCATATAACGAAACGCGAGATGATCATGGCCATACGACCCGATCCACCACGGACAAACAAGCCTCCTACGCCACGCACGGAAGACAAGCGACGCGCGCTGCTGAAGGACACCACCGCTGGTAGCGCCCGAGTGCTTACCAGCAACGCGGGTCTTCCGATCAACGACGACCAGAATAGCCTGAAGGCCGGGCGTCGTGGCCCCACATGGTTGCAAGACCGCCAGTTGCGTGAGGAGATCACGCACGTCTTTCACGAGCGCATTCCAGCGTGCGCGGTCCATGCGCGTGGCTCAGGGGCACACGGCTACTTCAAAGTAGATAAGATCGCTTGTGTCGGGGATCCTTCGGATCGGTTGGCAGCAAGGGGCCTGGTTGCTGTGGATGCCAAGAGCACACCCGGCATCGTGAAAGGTCGGGATGTCGAAGGCATCACCCGAGCGTTCGTGAACACTATCGCCGCACACTGTCACTGGGTCCGGGAAGTGGATCCAGTGAACGGTAAATGATCAACTACACCCATAAACACCCCAACGAATGAGAACCTTCCAACTCCTGACCACGCTTTTGACAGCCGCAACAACATGTACGGCGGTAAGCGCACAGAACACCTACTCCTTGGTGGCCTCGGATTTCCAGTTCGACCCCTTGGTGCTCACGATGAACACAGGGGACACCGTGCGTATCGCGCTAGGCGCCGGACATAGTTTCCGGGAGGTGTCACAAACCACTTGGGACTTGAACGTCGGCGCTCCTGGCATTGGTTATGAATTCGATCAGGCTACGGAGTTGACCGTCCACGAACTGGTTCCAACAACACCGGGCACGATCTACTATGTATGCGTGCCTCATGTGAACATGGGCATGAAGGGTCAGATCGTGGTAGTTCAGGGCACCATCGGGATGGCAGAGAACAAAAGGCGCGCGTACCGGATATACCCGAATCCTGCTACCGGCATGGTGCGCTTGAACGAGGTGCCGGCAGATGCTGTTAGCGCACGCTTGCTGGACGCAACAGGTCGTGTATGTGCGGAGGTTGCGCTCACATCCAACGGCCAGCTCGACCTGCGCTCCCTGACACCCGGTACCTACCATCTGGTCCTTTTGGATCAGCAGGGGCGGGCCTTGGTGAATGACATGTTCGTACTGCAAGGCTTCTAATACCCCGCAATTGACACTGCACCGACCTCAACCACCGAACATTCCATGCCAGAGTCCACCACCGCCCGCACCATCATTCAGCCGCTCTATCAGAAACTCAGCCTCATTGTGCTCGGTCTGGTGGGCTTGTTCTACGCGCTTTCGTACGCGAAGCCGGTGGCGGTCCCGCTGCTCTTCGCCTTGTTGCTCGCCATGTTGCTCAATCCGGTCGTGAAACGGCTTATGCGGTGGCGCTTGCCCCACATCTTGGCGATCACCTTGGCGGTGCTGTTCGCTATGGCGGCCTTGGTCGGACTTGCGTATTTCATCGCCACCCAAGCGGCGCACTTCAGCGAAACGATGCCTCAACTGAAAGAGAAGTGGGAGGGTTTCGGGAAGGAAACCCAGCGATGGGCACAAGAGACCTTCCATTTGCGCCGGAGCGAAGTGAGCGATGCCATGGAGAAGGTGAAGGATGAGGGGATGGCCAAGGGGGGTTCACTTGTGGGTAAAACGCTAACGACCGTGGGCACCTTGTTCGCGTTTCTCTTCCTGCTGCCCGTATTCACGTTCTTGCTTCTTCTTTACAAAACGTTGCTTGTAACGTTCATATGCAAGCTGTTTCGCCCAGCTGATCAGCCCGCATTGCACGATGTGCTCGGCCAGACCAAGGGCGTGGTGCAGAGCTATCTGGTAGGCCTTTTGTTCGAGGCGGGCATCGTGACGATCTTGAACTGGGTAGGTCTGATGGTGATCGGCGTTGAGTATGCCCTGTTGCTTGCGGTCATCGGCGCGGTGTTGAACCTGATCCCCTACATCGGGATGATCATCGCTACCGCCCTGCCCGTTCTGATCGCGTTGGCCACGTTGGAGCCGCGCGCCGCGCTGTACGTGCTGGCGCTATACGCCTTCGTACAATTCGTGGACAACAACTTCATTGTGCCCAAGGTGGTGGCGTCCCGGGTGCAGCTGAACGCACTGGCGTCCATTGTGGTGGTGATGGTCGGTGGAGCCTTATGGGGCATACCCGGCATGTTCCTATCGATCCCGATAACGGCCATACTCAAGGTGATCTTCGATCGGGTACCAGCGTTGGAACCCTTCGGTTATGTGCTCGGGGATGACGACCCGAAGGCGCAACATTCACTGTTCAGGCTACCGGCGAACCGGCGTTCGCAATTGGATCCACGGAAAAAAGAATAACCTCACTGATGCCAGCACAGCCGGACCTTCATACCGCTGCTCCCGCCAGATCCGCGCGCGCTGCGGGCTTGCACTATGTGCGCGGAACACCTAAGGGCATCGAGCGGCTGGGTGGCCCCAAGGTGTTCCGTTACCTGAGATCCGGAAAGCTGGTGAGCGACAAGGAGACCGTGGAGCGCATCCGGAAGCTTTCCATACCGCCTGCATGGCAGCGCGTATGGATCAGCGCCGATCCGTTAGCCCACTTGCAGGCCAC
>JBKJNF010000195.1:0-17460 GCA_046596155.1 Flavobacteriales bacterium
GCAAGTGGATCACCAGCCCCAACGACTCGCGATCGGGGTAGTGCATGCCACAAAGCGTGGTGAGGAAGGTAAGGTCCAGCTTTTCCTTGCAGTGCTTCAGCACGTCATGGATCGCGGGCTTCGCGACCGTGATCACGAGGGTGTCGGTAATGCGCTCGTGCGAAACGATCGCACCGGCGAAAGCCGAGGTAAGTTGATCGACCACCAGTTGATCACGGTCGGCCTTGATGGAGAAAGCGGGGGCTGGCACGCGTCAGTCGATCTTATAGGTCTTGAGCAGGTGCTCGTACTCCTTGCTATAGCGGCGGCGGAAGCCTTCGTTGGCGACCAGCTCCTGGATCTTCAGGATACCGTCGATCACTTGTTCAGGCCGTGGGGGGCAACCGGGTATGTAGACATCCACAGGAATGATGCGGTCGATGCCCTGCAACACGCTGTAGGTGTCGAAGATGCCGCCGCTACTGGCGCAGGCACCCATGCTCAGCACCCACTTGGGCTCGGCCATTTGCGTGTACACCTCCTTCAGCACCGGGGCCATTTTCTTGGCGATGGTGCCCATCACCATCAGCAGGTCGCTTTGGCGGGGGCTGAAGCTGAGGCGCTCCATGCCGAAGCGGGCCAGATCGTAGTTCGCACCCATGGTGGCCATGAACTCGATGCCGCAGCAACTGGTGGCGAAAGGCAGCGGCCAGATACTGTTCTTGCGGGCCAGGCCGACCACATCCTCGAGACGGGTGGCCATGAAGCCAGCGCCGGAATAGCCTTGTGGGGCCGGCACGATCGTAGGCTTGCCCAAGGCAGGGCGGGGCATGATCTCGTTGCTCATGGCAATTGAAGCGCTAAAGAACGCCTACTCCCATTTAAGTGCACCTTTCTTCACCACGTAGAACAGGCCCGCCACCACGAAGGCGATGAACAGGACCATTTCCACAAAGCCCAACAACCCAAGCTCCTTGAAGTTCACGGCCCAGGGATAGAGGAAGACCACTTCCACATCAAAGAGCACGAACAGGATGGCGATCAGGAAATACTTGATGCTGAAGGGCGAGCGGGCGTTGCCATACTGCTCAATGCCGCACTCGAAATTTTCGTCCTTCACCTTGCCCGCGCGCTTCGGACCCAGCCACGCGGCCACGCCAAGTCCAAAGAGCACGAAGCCCAGCGCGATGAACGTCTGTATGGCGATGGGGATGTAATCCTGCGGAGTGCTCATGCGTTTGCGCACCGTGCCGAACGAACGGAGCTTTGGTGCAGGGCAAATGTAAGAGCGGTCCCGTACGTCACATCACGCTGCGCGACGCTTGCCGGTCGGGCTGCTGGCACCCGTGGGCACATGGCATCGTTCGCGGGCCACCTCGGCCATCGTTCTGCCGCTGGCCTGGGCCATGGCGTAGCACAGCGGGTCGAAGTGGTCGAACACACCCAGTTCCAGGGGATCTTTCTCCAGTTCCGTAAGGCCGGCGACCAGTTCCGAGTGGGCCCGCAGTTGTTCTGGAAGCGAGGTCGCGCGCATCCGTTTGCGCACATAGTTGATCAGCTCGCGCTCCACACCATGGTCACGCGCGTGGCTGCGCAGGAAACGATCCACGTTTCGCAGTTCGTAAGTGAGCAGGTCCGTGCGACCCAAAGCCAACAACACCAGCAGGTACAACAGGCGGCCCAAGCTGTGGATCTCCGGATGCTGGTCCACGCCCTTCTCGTTCAATAACTCCTGGCACCAGCTACGCGCACCTTCCCTATCGCCCGCCCCGAAACAGGCCCAAGCCGCTTGAAAACGGATGCTTGAAAGCCGCAACACACTAAGCCTTCCGCTATAGCGAGCACACTGTTCTTGCACCGTGTCCAGCTTGGCCAAGGCTTTGTCGAACTCGCCCATGCGGCAGAGTACCGTGAGCTCGAGGCTGGCGCCCATGGCGAAGACCTTCAACTCCATATCCGGCGATGGGGCAACAGGCAGCTGGGCTGGCACCAGTTTGAATTCCTTCAGCCCCTGCAGGGCCTGAGCGTGACGGCCCAGGCGCATGCGCACGTAGGCCAGGTTGCTCATCACGCCCAAGCGCAGGTTCGGCTCGTCGCGGAAATGGAGCTCCTCCTCTAACAATAGCGCGTCGTTCAGGGCCAGTTGCTGTTCGCAGGTGGGCAGGTCGTTCAGGGCGAAGGCTACGGCGCTGCGCACATGGTGTTGTAGGTAGCGGGCCTTGGGGGTACGCGGAGTGGCGGAATCCTGCAACAGCGGATGGACCAGCAGTTCGCGCAGGGCGGCGGCACGCTCTTCGCTTCGCGCCTTGCCTTCGCTGTAGAGCAACATGAAGGAGCGGCTCTTCAAGGACCAGAGCACTTCCTCCTCCTCCAACGCGGTGCGCAGTTCCACGCCTTCATGCACCAGCCGTCGCACATCCAATTCGAACACGCCCTGGTAGTTGGCCCGCTCCATCAAGCGCCGTTCCCAAGCCAGCACATCCAGGAGGACCGTGCTGCGGCCATGCTGGGTGGCCAGCGCCTTGGCACCGCGCAACATGCGCTGGGCGTCCATGTAAAGACCGCGCTGGAACAACAGTTCGGTCTGGTGCAATGAGCGGCGCAAACGCGCGTCAATGGAACCGTTGGCATGGAACGCCTCGAGGCTGCCCAAAATGGACTCGTAAAGCCGGTGCTTCATCACCGTGAAGTGGCGCAGAAAGGCTTGACCGGCAAAGCGGCGATGGATAACCTGCTCATCATACACGGGCATGGCGGCCACGGCATCAAAGAGCTGGCTGTAATGGCTGGCACCGCCCACCACATGGCGTGTGGCGTACAGCTTGAAGTAGCGCTTCTCCGCCCTGGTCATGGACTGGATCAGGCGATGCACGTGGTCTTCCGGGTCGTTGCTCATGGGGTCCAAGGCGAAGGGGATGCCGAGCGCCTTGAAAATTAACCGGGGCTTCAATGGGCGAAGTGGCCTGATCGAGGAACGGGACCGCCTATCTGAGGACCGGCGATAAAAGAAAAGACCCCCTTAGCTGGAGGCCATCAATATCGTGAGAACGTTCGCTCAGTTCGGCTTGGGTCGCTTGTTGCTGCCCTCCCCATCGGCTTCGTCATCTCCATCATCGCTGATCCCTTCTTCATCAGTACCTGCGCCGGTTAGTTGGGGATCGCGTGTGATGCCCTGCGGGCGTGCTGGGTCCATTACCAACACGCCGACCGGGGGCTGCGTCATTGAACGAACAGAGCCGTGGGTGGTCGACGCCGGAGTTGCACGATCATCATTCTTCTTGCTGCAACCTACCGACAGCACCATGAGCAGGAGACCCACGACCAAGGTAGCAAAAGAGGATGCGGATATGCGCAGACCTTTCATGACTTTTCAAAAGTAAGTGGTGTAACAGCGTTTTGCAAATTTCCCTTGCCAGCCGGTCCGCTTTCCTTGGAAGGGAGTTCGATGGTGACCCGGGTGCCGGACGGCTGGCCCAGGCCATCGTGGAGTTGCTCGGGACCCGTGATGCGGATGTCCGCAAGATCCAGCCTGCGCAGCACATCGGCCCGTCCCTTGGTGATCTCGATGCCACGAGAGATGTGGTCCGAGCCGCTGCCATTCTTGCGCTCTCGGCTGGCCTCCACCCCGATCCCATCGTCCTGGATGGTGATGCGCACATGGTCAGGAATGCCGGGCGCCACGCGGATGGAGACAGTGCCGGGCCTTTCGGTGGGGAGGATCCCATGCCAGATGCTGTTCTCCACGTAGGGCTGCAGCATCATGGCAGGCAGCTCGATACGGTAGGTGTCCACCCCTGGCTCAATGATCACTTCATACTTGAACTTATCCTTGAAGCGCATATGCTCCAGTACCAAGTAAAGGTCCAACCGCTCCAGCTCCTCAGCGAGCGTGGTGGTATCGCTACGACTGGCATCGAGGTTCTTACGGATCAACTTCGCGAAGCTCGTGAGGTAACGGTTCGCGGCCGTGCGGTCCTGGCGGTTGATGTAGTACTGGATGCTATTTAGAGCGTTGAAGATGAAGTGCCGGTTCATATTTGCGTTCAGGGCCTGTTGCTCCAGCTGCAACATGCGCGAGCGGAGCATTAACTGGCGGGTCTTTTCTTGACGCGCGAGGCGGATCGCGCGGAACCGCAAGAGCACATGGCCCAATGCCCCGAGCGAGGCCAGCACCATGCCGAAGAACCATAAGCGCAACCAGAACGGTGGTGTTACTGTGAACCGGAATGTTGCGGGAGCGCCCCATGCATTGGGCCCATCCGAGGCCCGCACTTGGAATTCATAGTCGCCCCCGGTCAGGTTGGAATAGCTGGCGAAACGCACATCCGTTGGAGGCAGCCAATCGGGGTCTATACCCAACATCCGGTATTGGAACAACACCCGGTCGGCATTTGCCAGCGCCACGGCGGTGAAGTCGAAGGTCACGTGGTTCTTGCGGTAAGCCAGCTGCAGATCCGCGGGCAGACCGGTGCGACGATCCACGCTGTCGCATTGGTTGCGCCAGTCCGATGGCAGCATGAACGAACGCAGACCGACCAGGCGGGCCACACACGGCTGACGCTTGATGACGGCAGATCCCCGCAAAGGGTCGTGCATCACTAGGCCGGCATTGGTCCCAAAGAACAGTCGGCCGGCCGAATCGCGGAATCCGGCGTTCAGGTTGCACTCCACGCCGCCCAGACCATCTACGGCCGTAAAGTGTTCCTTGTTCAGCGGGTCCAGCAACAAACTGTCCGGGTGGAACTGAAAAAGTCCGTTGTTGGTGCCGGCCCAGATGTAGCCGTTATCCCCCGCCTGTAACAGGTCGATGTAGTTGGATCCGAAGTCGGTACCCAAGCGCAGATTGATGAGCCGCTGACCATCATGGCAAGCCAAGCCATTGGTGGTTCCGATCCACGTGCGCTTGTGCTGATCCACCAATAGGCACTGTACGGTGTTGTCGCATAATCCCTCCACTGAAGTCCAACGCTCGGTGCGCCCGGGCATCATGCGCACTACGCCCATGTCGGTGGCCAGCAGGTGGTCGTCTCCGTTCTCCACGATGGCACGGACGGATCGCAGCAAGGTGCGTTCGTCCTTGGTGATCATGCGCAGCGGTCCGTGGGGCGGAAGTATCGCAAGGCCTTCGCGCGTGCCGCACCAGATGGTGCCGTCGGCATCGCGATGCAGGGCCAGCACGCGGGTATCGGGCAGGTTCCGCGAGCTGTCCAGCGGCATTACCAGGCCATTGCGGACCTGCACAAGTCCGCTGGTGGTGCCGAACCAGAGCGTGCTGTCCGGCGCAGCAAGCGCGCACCAGATGGTGTTGTTCGGTAGGCCGTCCACTGTGCTCAGCATGGCCATGCCATTCATAAGGCACACACCATTCCCATATGTGCCGAGCCACAGGTCCCCGCGATGGTCGGCCACCATGGCCATCACAAGGTCGCTGCACAGCCCGTCCTTCGCCGACCAGGTGATGAAGCGGTCGCCGGCGAAACGCAACACGCCTGCTCCATCGGTACCGAGCCAGATACCCTGTTCGCGGTCCTCGAAAAGGCACCACACGTTGTCGTTCGGAAGACCTTGGTGCACGGTGTAGGACCGCATCTTCCCTTTTTCCAGAACATTCACCCCGAACTTCCCGCCCACCCACAAACGGTCACGCGCATCCACCAGTAAGGCGCGCACGTTGCTTTGTAATAGGTCAGTGGACTCATCAAAATTGAGCAACTCGCCGGTGCTCCGCAGACCATACAGGCCATCGCGGAACGTGCCGAACCACAGCGTCCCTGTTCGATCCTGGGCAATGGCGCTGATGTTCTCCATGCCTTCACCCAGTGGAATGGGCGCACAGCGTCCGTTACTCCAAGTGAACGCACCCGCCCGTGAACCGATGATGACATCCCCGTCCGCTCGCACAAGCAGGGCCCTTACCGTAGATGCGGTATCGGACGGAAAGCCTTCCAGCGCTATGGCACTATCGCCATGCAGTCGCAACAATCCGGCGCCATCCGTGCCAATGAGCAGATCCCCATTGGGTAGTTCCGCAAGCGCAAGGATCCGCGCCTCGCGATCATTGCCAATGAACTTCACCACACGCGAGCCGCGCCCTTCGAAGGCCACCAGCGCATCCCCTGCGGCCAGCCACATGGTGCCGTTACGGGCATTCAGCAGTGCGTTCACTTGGGCGTCAGGCAGACCTTCCTGCAGCGCGTAGTTGGTGAACGCATGACCATCGAACCGGCTGGCACCGCCCAGCGTACCGAGCCACAAATAGCCTTGAGCGTCCTGCGCTATGGCCCGCACCTGACTTTGTGCCAGACCTTCCTTCGGTGTGTACTGCGTGAAACCGAACTGTTGCCCACGCACGATGCCCACGCAGAGGGCGAGAGCGATGCCGCCGCCGCGTAGCGATCGCATTCAGAACGTGTTGATCATCGACAGGAAGTCTGGCAGTCGGCGGCGGCTCACGGGGATCAGCGAACCACTGTCCAGCATGGCCATGTTGCCTTCGCCCCGGCTGAAGCCCTTGAGGTGCTCCAGGTTGATGATATAGCTCTTGTGCACGCGGAAGAACTTCTTCGGGTCGAGGTTGGTCTCGAATACGCGGATGTGTTTGCTGCTGATCACCTTCTTGCCGTCGCGCGTGAATACCGTGGTATAGCTGTCGCTGGCCTCCAGGTACAGGATATCCTCGTGCTTGATCAACACCAGCCCATCCCGACTGGGCACGGCGACACGGGTGCTAAGCGGCGAACCGGGGTCGTTCATCAGCGCTTCCAGGGCGCTCACGTGCTGCACGCCGGCGGCGGGATCGCTGGAGATCTTCGTCAGCTTCTTCACGGCGCGCTTCAATTCTTCGGGGTCGATCGGCTTCTCCAGATAATCGAGTGCGTTCTGCTTGAAGGCCTGCAGCGCATACTCATCATAGGCCGTTGTGAAAACGACCGGCAACTCCAGATGCGCCACGGAGCGCAGCAATGAGAAACCGTCCTCGCCGGGCATCTTGATGTCGAGGAAGAGCACCTGCGGCTTGAACTCCTCGATCATCGCACGGGCCTGTTCGGCGCTGCCGGCCTGCGCCACCACCTGCAAATCGGAGCAATTGTCCTCTAGCATGATGCGCAGGTTCTCCCGGGCATCAGACTCGTCATCGACGATCAGGGCGCGAAGGGGCATGGCGACACGGGGGATAAGGTGGAAGCAAAGTAGAAGGTTGAACGCAGACTCTCGTTCCGAGCGGATGGGCAGGGTTCCTGATCGATCAGATCGTAGGATCTGCCGAGCAAAGCGCTCAGCCCCGGGTCGCCTCCACGAACGCCTGCACGCGCTCGCGTGCAATGGGGATGCGCGCTCCGTCCTTCATCACGGCCCAGTGACCGTCATCGCGCAGGTACTCTCGCAGCTGCTCGATGTTGAGGAGGTGTGACCGATGCACGCGCAGGAACTGCAACGGATCAAGCATGTCCTCATACACCTTCAGCGTTCGCGTATCCAGGTAACGGCTGCCGTCAGTGAAGTGCAAAAGTGTGCAATTGCCGTCGGCCTCAAGGTGTGCGATGGTATGCGGTTCGAACAGCTTGAATCCTTTGGCGTGGTCCACGGCGAGTCGCTGTGACGACCCGTGCTGCTTGATCGCGCGGACCGCTTCGTTGAGGTCATCACGGTAGCGTTGACCTTCATCGTTGGTCTGGCGCATCAGCTCCCAGCGGCGCAGGGCCTTGTTCACCGCTGCCCGCAGCTCATCTGGATCGATGGGCTTCAGCACATAATCCACGGCATTGCTGTGAAAGGCCTGCACGGCGTAGTCCTTGAACGCGGTGACGAACACCACCATGAAACGCGCATCGGGCATGGCCTCCAGCAGATCTAGTCCCTCGGTGCCGCTGGGCATGCGGATGTCGAGGAAAAGCAGGTCGGGGTCCAGTTCGGCGATGCGTTGCCGAGCGCGTTGGGCACCATCTGCCGTGCCCACCACATGCACTTCGGGGCACTCATCGGCGAGCATCATGCGCAGGTTCTCGCGCGCAAGCTCCTCATCGTCCACCAGCAGGGCGCGTAGGCGTGGGGTATGCATACGCGTCGAAGGTAGGAGGTGTTTTAGAACGTAGGGGCTAGCGAGCGATCAGCAAATGCTACCAACTGCTCCTGGCTCTTTGTCCGTTAACTCATCGCATATGACCGTTGCTCGTTAGGTGTGTGTGGGGGCTTGGCGGTGGACCTAGTTTCATGTCACGATAATCCTAAAACCCCTTGTTGCGATGATGAGCTTCAACACCCTCGAAAGCATCTGGATCTTCAACGACCAGGGCAACTGAACACGGTCCGCAGCGCAGCGCTGCATCCGGAAGGGTTCAGGGCGCACTGCGGATCTTCAAATGAAGGGCGAGGCGGTCAGACACACTTACTAGGCGGCCTTGATCCGATTCGGGCATTGGGCTCCGTAACCAGTTCGGGGGGATCGCGTTGAACGGTATTACATCCGTGGACCATGGCCAACCAAGGCACTTCCGATATCCAGATCCGCATCGACCAGATCGAGCGGCTGCTCATGTTCGATTATGAGCCCGGCACGGAGGATGCCCTGTTCGATATCTGTGACACCCATGGCCACATTCTGAAATCCGGCACGGTGCAAGGTCCGGTCACCGAAGTCGTGCTTTCGGATGTCCGCGGCGAAGAGTTGATCCTGATGGTATTGGACGGCGAGTTCTCCACCGTGCGTCCTATTCACTTCCAAAAGGCCGCCTGATGCACACGTCCCCCTATGTGGTGCCCGTCTACCGGGCGATGACCATCGTTGGCACAGCGCTCTCACGAGATGATCACGGTGACCTTGTTCACACCACCGTGATCAGCACCACGCTTCCCGAAGATCCTTCCGTGGTGGGTTCCGCCGTGCGCGTGGTGTACGAGCTGCGCTGAGCTACCGCTTCTTCCCTCACATCTTCCGTTGCTCGATCCGGGCTACGCGCAGCCCTCGACGCTGTCTAGCTTTAGTCCAGAACACGGCGCGGAGCGAACAAGCCGCTGTTCGATCGGGATAGGTTTTGGTTTTGGTGGAGCACGGCGCCTTTGGAAGAACTTCCGAGGGCGTCGTTGCTCTATGACACGGCTTCGTTCAGCTCGCTCGTTGCGCCAGCACCATCCAGTTCCACGGCAGCGGATCTACGCGGAGCCAGTCCGGCGCACCGGGGAACACGATGCTCCAGGGGTATTCGATCTTCAGCGATTCGATCGGAACAAGCCCCTCGTTCCGCAGCACATCCTCCAGTTCCTCCTTCAGGTAATGCTTAGTGGCCACGCCATCGACCATCACCACGCCCATGTCCAGTTTGCTGGCATCGCGCGTTGCCTTCTGCTGCGCCACAGCTGGTGGCATGCCCTTGGCCATATTCCACTCCACCAGCCGGTGCGTGGCGAACAAAGCGGACTCGAGGGAGGGCGCCGTGATCAGCAGATGACCGCCCGGCTTGATGGCCGCAGTGATGCTACTGAGCATGGCCTGCCTGCGGGCAAGCGGCGCAGTGAGCAGCACGTTGATGCACAGCGCGAGGTCCACCATCGGCAGTGGCTCATTCAATTCCGCAAGGTCGCCGTGGTGGTACTGAATGTTCGCATGGTGCGCATAGGAACGGCGGGCGACCTCCAAGCATTCGTTGGAAAGGTCCATGGCATGCACTTCACCGAAGTGCGCGACCAGCAACGGAAGCGTGCGACCTATGCCACAGCCGATATCCGCCGCACTTTTGTCCATGCCACCATAGCGTTGCACGCGATCTACGATCAGTCCGCGGCGGTCGTTCGCGGGCAGGCTGAAGATGTCCTCCTCAAACGTTGATGCCACAGCGTCCCATTCGCGTTCGTTCACGCTGCAAGGTAGGCTGGTCTACGCCGGACTCAACTTCAGCATGTTGCTCATCCCTTTCTCGGCAATGGGCATACTGGCAAGGTTGATCACCAGATCGCCCTTCTGCACATGGCCGCGTTTGCGCAGCAGGTGCTTGATGTCAGCGATGGTGTGGTCGGTGCTCACGGTCTTGTCGTAGTAATGCGCACGGACGCCCCACACCAAGTTCAACATACAGAGGATGCTCGGATTGCTGGTGAATGCATAAATGTTGGCGCGCGGCCGCATGCTACTGATCTTGAAGGCGGTATAGCCGCTGTGCGTCATGGTCACGATCGCCTTCACGGGCATGGTGTCCGTAAGACCCACCGCCGCAATGCATACGGCGTCCGTGACCGATCGGTCGTTCTCTCCCAGTGGCACCGGTGGCACATCGTACATGCCATCGGCTGTTTCCATTTCTGCGAGGATCCGGTTCATCACGCGCACCACTTCCACGGGGTTCTTGCCCACACTCGTCTCGGCGCTGAGCATCACGGCATCGGCGTGATCGAGCACTGCGTTGGCTACGTCGTTCACCTCAGCACGCGTGGGCGTGCTGCTGGTGATCATGCTCTCCATCATCTGTGTCGCCACGATGCAGGGGCGGTGCTGCTTGAGGCAGCGACGGATGAGATCTTTTTGGATCAACGGCACCTTTTCCATGGGGATCTCCACGCCCAGATCACCGCGGGCCACCATGAGGGCATCACTTTCGCGTATGATGTCGTCGATCTCCAACAGCGCTTCGGGCTTCTCGATCTTCGCAACCACACGGGCGTGCTTGTCCTGTGAACGGATGATGCCCTTGAGCTCGATGATGTCGCGCGCACTACGAACAAAGCTCAGACCCACCCAGTCCACATCCAGCGACAGGGCGAAGTCGAGGTCCTGCTTGTCCTTGTCGGTGAGGCAGGGCAACGACACCTTCGTGTTGGGTAGGTTGATGCCCTTCTTGTCGGCGAGCTTGCCCCCGTTGATCACCTTCAGGCGTACCTCCTTCACGCCGTCAGTGGCGACCACTTGAAGGCGCAGTTTGCCGTCGTCGAGCAGCACGTACTCGCCCGCCTTTACGTCGTGAGGGAATTGCTTGTATACGGTGCTCACCATGCCGGGGCGTCCCATCATGGGTTCGTTGGTGATGATCAGTTCACTGTCATCGGGTACGTCGATGGACCCGTTCTCCATTTCGCCAACACGCAGTTTAGGGCCCTGGAGGTCGGCAAGGATGGCGGTGCTGATGCCCATCTCCGCGTTGAGCTCCCGGATGTCGGAGACGAGCTGGCGATAGAAGTCATAGCTGCCATGACTAAAGTTGAGGCGGGCCACATCCATGCCGGCGCGCATAAGTTCGCGCAGCACGGCAACACTGGAACTGGCAGGGCCGATGGTAGCCACGATCTTGGTCTTGGGGTCTGTGTTCATTGAAAGAGTTTATGAGCGCCGCGTTCTTTGCGGGCATCGAGCGGATAGGCCATCAACACAAATTCAGTACTGCGCACTTGTTCGACAAGTTCGGCCTGGGTGATAGGCGCCGCTTCATCCACTACCAGGAAATAATCTGACTGGCGGTGTTCCTTCAGCAGCACCCCGTCCGTGCAGTGGTTGTTCACCAACAGATAGCTGGCCTGTGAACCATCGTCAATATGGTCGAAAGCCGCGAAGCTCGCTGGTTTTTCGGGTCCCATATCGTGGATGTCCGTGGCACGCCGGGTGAGGTTGATGCCCAATGAGCGGTTCAACGCCCAGCACAGCCTATAGTCATTCACATGGCTGCTGATGCCAATGAGCATGACCTCCGGGTCAGGTTCCATATCGAGTTTGTGCTTGGCCACGGCGAATGCAGGCGGAGCCGTAAAGGTAGAAGCCATGGGGCAGCGCCTCCCATCAATCCCCGTCCGGCGGCGTACCTCCGCGATCCTCATGCGGTGGAAGCGCGCGTGGAGCGCGCTTGACCGGGTGTGGTAGCGCGCGGCGATCACGATCCCGTCCTCCGCGACCACCGCGAGGCGATCGTTCTGGGCGATCGGTACGCTCCTCGCGTGCATCATGGCCGCGCTCGGGTCGCAGGCCGTGCGGACGCAGGCTGCGGAAGGCGGCCGTGGCCGCATCCTGCTCGGCTTTCTTTTTGCTGTGGCCACGCCCGGTGCCACGGGCCTCCCCGTCTATACGCACCTCAGCGATATACAGCTTGCCGCGCCCGCTCCGCGAGTTCTCTTCGCTGATGTGGAACTCCACCCTGCGCTTCTTCTGTTGGCCCCACTCCAGCAAGCGGCTTTTGTTATCGCGGTCCTCCTGCTCCACGGTCTTCAGGTCAAAATGCGCCTGGATCAGCGTGAGCACCACCTTGTTCGTCCTGTCGAAACCTTTGTCGAGGAAGATGGCGCCGATCAACGCCTCTAGCGCGTTGCCGGGCACGCTGGTCTCATGCCCGCGACCCACGTTGCTCTCGACCACCTTCTCGATCTCCACATGCTTGGCCAGGATGTTCAGCTGGTGACGGCTCACCAGTTTGCTGCGCATGCGGGTCAGGAATCCTTCGCCCTGGTCGGGGTATTTGTTGAAAAGGAACTGGCCGACAATGGCGTCCAGGATGGCGTCGCCCAGGAATTCGAGCCGCTCGTTGTTGGGCAGTTCAGGTCGGTCCTCGGGAACGGCGCTGCTGTGCCGAAGGGCCTGGCGGTACAACGCAAGGTCACCCGGAGTAAGTCCGAGGTATTGACGGCACCACGCACGGATCTTCCGTTCCTCGGGGTTCTTCGGTCTGCTGAAAAGGGCGGAGAACAAGGCCTAGCTGTACTTGCGGAAGATCACGGCCGTGTTGTGGCCACCGAACCCGAAGGTGTTGCTCATTGCAGCATTCACCGTGCGTTTCTGCGCGGAATTGAACGTGAAGTTCAAGCGGCTGTCGATCTCGGGGTCGTCCGTGAAATGATTGATCGTAGGCGGCACAATGCCGGTATGCACCGCCATGATGGCCGCGATCCCTTCAACAGCGCCAGCACCGCCGAGCAGGTGTCCGGTCATGCTCTTGGTGGCACTGATATTCAAACGGTATGCGTCCTCACCGAAGATGCGCTGGATGGCCTTCACCTCTTGCGGGTCGCCGATGGGTGTGCTGGTGCCGTGCGTATTGATATAATCGATGTCCTTCGTACCAAGGCCGGCTTCGCGCATGGCGTGCTTCATGCACAGCTCGGCACCCAATCCTTCGGGATGAGGGGCTGTGATGTGATAGGCGTCGCTGCTCATGCCACCGCCCACCACTTCGGCGTAGATCTTCGCGCCACGCGCAAGAGCGTGCTCCAGATCCTCCAGTATGATGGCACCACCGCCCTCCCCGAGCACGAAACCGTCGCGCTCCTTGTCATAGGGCCGCGACGCTGTTGTTGGGTCGTCGTTGCGGGTGCTCATGGCGTGCAGGGCATTGAAACCGCCCACCCCCGCCTCGTAGATCGCCGCTTCGCTACCACCTGTCACCACGGCCAGGCACGTCCCCAGACGTATGTAGTTAAAGGCATCGATCATGGCGTTGTTGCTTGAAGCACACGCACTAGCTGTCACATAGCTCGGTCCGCGCAGGGTGTGCTTCATGCTAATAAGCCCCGCGGCGCTGTCCGCGATCATCTTTGGAATGAAGAAGGGGTTGAAGCGTGGTGTTCCGTCACCCCTGCCGAAAGCGATGCACTCGTCCTGAAAGGTCTTCAACCCACCAATACCACTGCCCCAGATCACGCCGATGCTTTCGCGGTCCACGGTATCGCTCAATAATCCGCTATCAACGAGCGCCTCTTCGGCGCACACCAAAGCGAACTGCGCATAGGGGTCCGTTTTACGGGCCTCTTTGCGCTCCATAAAGGCCTCGGGGTTGAATCCCTTGACCTCACAGGCGAACTGCGTCTTGAATTTGGCCGCGTCGAAGCGCGTGATGGGTGCAGCCCCACTACGGCCCGCCACCAGGCCCTCCCAATATTCCGTGAGGGTGTTACCGAGCGGCGTTAGCGCGCCCAGACCAGTGACGACCACACGCCTGAGCTGCATTCACAGGGTGGTTTACTTCGCGTTCTTTTCCACGTAGTCCACGGCCTGACCCACGGTCTGGATCTTCTCGGCCTGGTCATCTGGAATGGCAATGTTGAACTCCTTCTCGAACTCCATGATGAGTTCGACGGTATCGAGGCTGTCAGCGCCAAGGTCGTTCGTAAAGCTCGCTTCCGGTGTGACTTCGCCCTGGTCTACGCCGAGCTTGTCCACGATGATCGCGATGACCCTTGACTTAATATCCGACATGTCCGTTCGTTTTAGTGAGGCTGCAAAGGAAGCACAATTTCCAAAGGAGCAATGGCTGTTGTGGCGCCAGCAACCCGTTGCTCACCTTGCTTCTGTCGTAAACTGCTGATCCTCTGTAAGGTACGATGTCATATTGGGCGCGCGCAGCCATGCATCGGACCTAGTACCGCACCAGCACCTGATCTAAGCTCTTGCGCTTCAGGTCGGGCACTAAGCATTGATCGGCCGGATAGCCCACGGGGATCAACAGCACGGGCCGCTCATGCTCGGGGCGTCCGAGCAACTCCGCCAAGAAGTTCATTGGGCTCGGCGTGTGCGTAAGCGCGACCAGCCCGGCCTGGTGGATCGCGGCGAGCAGGAATCCACAGGCAATGTTCACGCTTTCGTCCACATAATAATTCTTGCGGCGCTTCCCCTCGGCCGTTACCTCAAACGCTTGCTTGAAGACCACGATCAGGTATGGAGCTATCTCCAAGTAGGGCTTTTCCCAACCGGTGCCCAAGGGGGCGAGATCCACCAACCAGTCCGCGGGCATGCGACCGTTGTAGCTCTCGAACTCCTCCCGTTCTGCTGCTTCACGGATGCGCTGTTTCATCTCCGGGTCGCCCACCACGCAGAAGGTCCAGGGCTGTTTGTGCGCACCGCTGGGCGCGGTGCTGGCAGCTCGAATGAGGTCATCGATCACGGCCATGGGCACCGGCCTCCCACTGAAATGCCGGACGCTGCGTCGTTCATCCATCAGTTCGAAAAAGGCGCGGGCCCGCTCGATGGTCTCCCGCTCGGCAAGAAGCAGGGCCTTGTGAGGGACAAAGGAGTGTTCGATGATCATCGGCGCGAAGATCGCGGCTTGTTATCGAACAAATGCGATCATGCACATTCGGATCGCGACCTTAGCCGCATGAAGCGCATCGCCATACTTGCCTCCGGTTCGGGCACCAATGCCCAGCGCTTGGTGGAGCACTTCCGCGCCAGTATGGTAGCAACTGTGGGGCTCATCGGCTGCGACCGGCCGGAAGCCCGGGTAGTCCAGCGCGCCTGGGATCTGATGGTGCCTCTCCACCTGTTCAATGGTGCGCAGCTAAGGGATGGAAACGTCCAGCGCGAACTACAACAACAGCAGATCGACGCGATCGTGCTCGCAGGATTCATGCGCTTGATCCCCGTAGACCTGGTGCGCGCGTTCCCCAAGCGCATCATCAACATTCACCCGGCGCTGCTGCCGAAGTACGGTGGTCGGGGCTTCTTTGGGCATCACGTGCACGCGGCCGTGATCAAAGCGAAGGAGACCGAAAGCGGCATCACCATCCACTACGTCAACGACCGGTATGACGAGGGCGAGCACATCGCACACTTTCGATGTCCGGTGCTTTCAAGTGACACGCCGGACTCGCTCGCGGAACGGATCAACGCGCTGGAGCATGAGCATTATCCGCCCGTTGTGGAAGAAGTCCTGCGGGCCACGAGCAGCTAGAAAATAGCTGCGAGCCCGGCCTGGTTGAAAGCTCGCAGCGCGTGGCTCGGATCTCATTGCTTCGTGGCCCTCACCTTTGTCGACCATGTTGGAATCCACCCAGATCAGTAAGGCCTTCCTGATCCTCTTCGCTGTGATCGATATCGTGGGCGGCATTCCGCTCATCCTGCAAGTGCGGCAGAAGGCCGGCAAGATCTACCCATTGCGCGCCATGTTGGTATCGCTTGGCATCATGGTGGTCTTTTTGTTCGTCGGAGAGAAGATCCTCGGCTTTGTGGGGGTGGACGTGCGCTCCTTCGCAGTGGCAGGTTCGTTGGTGCTCTTCTTCATTGCACTGGAGATGATACTGGGCGTGCGCTTGTTCAAAGAGGATACGTCTGCCCCCGGATTACCGAGTGATGACCCGAAGGTGTATAGCGTTGTACCCCTCGCTTTTCCGGTGATCGCCGGTGCCGGCACCATCACAACGATCCTTTCGCTGCGCGCCGAGTTTGAGACGGCGAATATCCTCGTCGCCATCCTGCTCAACATGATACCCGTGCTCTTGGTGCTCATGCTCACGGGACGCATCGAACGACTGTTGGGCCGGGTGGGGCTGATCGTGCTTCGCAAGGCTTTTGGCATCATACTGCTGGCGATCAGTATCAAGCTGTTCGCAGGGAACATCACGTATTTGTTCCCGCACATCACATCATGAAGGTCACCGTATACACCGATGGTGCCGCGAGCGGCAACCCTGGCCCCGGAGGCTTTGGCGCGGTACTAGAAGCGGGCCAGTTCCGGCGCGAATTGTGGGGAGGCTTCAGGCGTACGACCAACAACCGCATGGAGCTGCTGGCGGTGATCGCCGCATTAGAAGCGCTGAAGAAGCCCGGAACGGAGGTCACCGTGGTGAGCGACAGTAAATACGTGGTGGATAGCGTGGAGAAGGGCTGGGTGTTCGATTGGGAGAAGAAGAACTTCGCCAAGAAAAAGAACCCTGACCTGTGGAAGCGTTTCCTCGTGATCTACCGCCAGCACCACGTGCGTTTCCACTGGATCCGCGGGCACAACGGACATCCGCAGAACGAATTGTGCGACCGTCTGGCCGTCGCCGCACGTGAACAACCCGACCTGCCTGCGGATGACGCGTACGAGCAGTTGGGCGAGGGGGAAGGACTATTTTCGGCGTCCTGATGGCCAAACTCTATGCAACCGTTAATGCTGGCAAGGAGCCGCTCGTTCTTGAGCGTGCCACGCCAAGCATACCATGGTCCCTGCCCAAAAATGCAGGTGTCGATCTGGTGAAAAGCGGACCGGGCCAATACAGCTTGGTGGTGAACGGACGCAGTCACCGGGTGCTGGTCTTGAAGGAGGATGTGGAGAACAGGACCGTCCGCATGCGCATCGGCGCGCACACCTACACTGTGCAGATCGAGGATGAGCAGGCGCGCCTGATGCACGAGCTGGGGCTGGACAAGGCCATGTCCGTGGTGGTTAAGGAGATCAAGGCGCCCATGCCCGGCTTGGTACTGAGGCTCTTGGTGAAGGAGGGCGATGTCGTGAAGAAGAACGACCCTATCATCATCCTTGAGGCGATGAAGATGGAGAACGTGATCAAGTGCCCCGGTGATGCCGTGGTGAGCAAGGTCCACGCGCAGGAAAAGACCGCCGTGGAGAAGGGGCAGTTGTTGGTGAGCTTTTAATCGCACATTCTCTCACCTACAGTTAATTGCCAAGGTCAGGGACGAAAAGACACACTAAATCCTTCATCTGCTCCATCGCCCACTGCAAGATTTCCAGAGGTCAAGGCAACGATTGCGCCTCCTTCGAAAACCAACTGAAACTCTTGTTTGTCCAGCGATGGGCC
>JBKJNF010000199.1:0-14558 GCA_046596155.1 Flavobacteriales bacterium
GATCATGGGTTGCATCGTGAACGGTCCCGGCGAAATGGCTGATGCGGACTATGGGTATGTGGGCACGGGTCCCGGCGTGATCACGCTTTACAAGGAGAAGGAAGTGGTGAAACGAAACGTGCCCAGCGAGCACGCCGTGGACGAGTTGATCGCCTTGATCAAGCAGGGCGGGGATTGGGTGGAGATGGCCTGAGCCTTCTATCTTCGTCGACATGAGCTTTCGCTATTCCATTGCACTTGCCGGCCTCCTGCTCGGCATGGGCGCTACTGCGCAACAGACCAGACCTTCACTCGATCTCCTTAAACGGTACATGGTGGGCAGCTACTCCAGCGCCGCGCAAGCCGCGCGCGACACCAGCTATTTCAACATCGAACTGGAGATGGCCCGCATCTGGTTGAAGGAGAAGGATGGAGTTTGGCTGTACGTTGAACAGGCCACAGCAGCGAAGAAGGAAAAACCCTACCGCCAGCGGATCTACCACCTGCAGCAACAGAACGACAGCACCTTCATCAGCACCGTCTGCAACTTGGATAGCATGCACCTGTTGGCGGGGGGGTATAAGGACGTGGCGCGTTTTTCAGCCATTAAGCCAGTCGAGGTCAAACCGCTTGATGGGTGTGCTTTGGTCCTGCACTGGCGCAACGGACATTTCGTAGGCAGCACGCATGAGAACGACTGCAAGAACGCTTGGGGTAAAGCAACCTACGCCACCAGCGAAGTGTCCATCGGGCCCGATGGCATGGTAAGTTGGGACCGTGGCTATGACGATACCCACACGCAGGTATGGGGTGCGGAAAGGGGCGGGTATGAATTCGTGAAGAAGGTCACCAAGGCCGTACCGGTGAAGCAGCTTAACGAGGATTGAGACAGGCTGTGTAGGCTGCACATGGAACAGCCGCGCTACTTTCGGGGCATGCGCTACCTAATTACCGGCCTTGTCACGTTTGTGGTCACATGCTGCTTTGCTCAGGCAAAGACCATTCGACCAGAGCCCCACTGGAACTATTTGGACAAGCGGATGGTGACCACGGTCGGGAGCGTGAAAATGACCATCGCAGACACCACCGTGATGGAGTCCTCCACGAAAAGTGCATACACGATCACCGTCTCGGACATGCGCAAGGATCACTACGTGCTCACGACGCGGGTTGACCAGACCGATAACGTGATCGGTGACCTGGAAATGCAGGTAAGCGCTCTGCCACAGGTGCAACGGGATAGTGTTATGCGTCGCATGCGCGAGGTCATGTCCGCGATCTACGACCCCTTGCTGAAAATGGAGTTCCGTTTCAAGGTTGATCGCACGGGCAAGGCCATTGAACTAATGGACAAGGAAAAGAACGACGAGGGCATCCGCGCTTCGATGATGGAGGGCGTGAAAACGATGATGTCACTCGCCCGAGAGGATAAGCGCCACACCGCGCAGGAAGTAGAAGCCAAATTGGACCATGTGCTGGACTCCTTGTCCAGCTCCTTCGCCCAGGTTCAAGTGAACTATATGAACCTGATGCTGGAGCCTTACGCCTATGAATTCCCAGTGACCGGCTCCACCCGTCAACAAGCCATGATCACGGACGTGGACGCGCCCATGGTCGATCGGTTCGGACCATTGCCGGGTAGTGTGGAAATAGGATTGGATGAGCTTTCAGAAAAGGTCATCGTGGCACGGACCATTACCACGTACGATCCTGCCGCGCTGCGAACGGCCGCATTAGCAAGCGACCAGAAGGTCGATCGCAAGGTCAAGGATATCTCCCTTGTGGAGGAAAGTGTGTACATCATTGATCGTGCGAGCGGCTGGATCACGCGTGTGACCAAGGAGGTCCGGATGCGCATGGACACCTTGCGATTACTCGTTCATTCCACCAGCGAACTGGCACCGGTCAGGTAATGAGCACCCTCCTCATAGCTGGTGCCACGGGCCTCATCGGCAGGGCCTGCTTAGAAGCGGCGCAGCACGATCCGCGCATCGATCGCATCATCGTCCTCACGCGCCGCACGCTCGACCTGTCACACCCAAAGATCGCTCAGTGGGCGGCGCTGGATGGGCAGCTACTGACCGGATTGCGCAGCGAACTTGTAGATGCCGTGCTCTGCTGCTTGGGCACCACGATGGCCACAGTGAAAGGCGACAAGCAGGCCTTCATTCACGTAGACAAGGACCTGGTGGTGGGCATCGGCCATTGGGCGAGGGCGAACAACGTGCAGACGTTCTGTGTGGTAAGCGCCATCGGGGCGGACAAGAACAGCCGCATCTTCTATAGCCGCGTGAAGGGCGAGATGGAGAGTGCGTTGATAGACATAGGCTTGCCACAGTTACACATCTTCCAACCGTCGATGCTGGTGGGGCCACGCGAGGAGACCCGCATGGGCGAGCGGGTGGGCATTGCGCTGGGCGAGCTGTTCTCACCGCTCCTATTCGGTTCCCTGGCGAAGTACAAGCCCATGCCCCATGATGTGTTGGCCAAGGCGATGATCAACGCGGCACTGGGAACACCGGGTACAGCGAAAGCGAGCATTCACGCCTACACGGCGATCCAAGAGTTCGCCTCCCGTTAGAAGGTCGCCGTGCTCACGCGCAGGGCTTCGGCCTCGGCCTCCTGCATGCGGGAAGCGAACTCATCGCGAACACGTTCGAAGGCGGCGCGATGCTGCGATGCGATGGGTTCTGCACTGGGCAGCTCCACGCTCCGGTGATCCACCTGCTGGCCGTTCTTCCAGAAGCGGAAGCAGACATGAGGGCCGGTGGCCAGGCCTGTGCTGCCAACTTCGCCGATGAACTGGCCTTGTTCCACATGCTGTCCGTTCTTCACGAGGATCTTGCGCATATGCAGGTACTGCGTTTCGTACACGTTGTTGTGCCGGATCTTCACGTAGTTGCCGTTACCGCCCGTGTATCCCGCCTTCTCCACGATGCCATCGCCCACGGCGAGGATCGGTGTGCCATAGGGCGCTGCATAGTCGGTGCCGAGGTGCGACTTCCAACGGTGTTGCACCGGGTGGAAGCGGCGCATGGTGAAGCCCGATGAAACGCGGCTGAACTTCAGCGGTGCTTTCAGGAATGCAAGCCGCATGCTGTTGCCCTCCGCGTCGAAGTATGCGGGCGTGGCGGAGCTATCGGGGTTGAACCGAAAGGCTTGTTTGGTGACGGCGCCTTCGAAGCGCACCGCGAGCAGCTCGGGCTGTCCATAACGCTGGCCATCCACGGTCTTCTCCTGATACACGAAGGTGAAGCGGTTGCCGGGCTGCACATCCCTGTAGAAGTCGAGGGTCCATTGGAAGATCTCGCCGAGCTTCAAAGCCATCTTGGGATCTGCGCCGGCGCTTTCCAAGTCGTTCCACAAGGCGCCGGTGACCGCCACACTGATGCTCCGCTGTTCGGTGCGGACGGGTCGTTTGTCCACACGCACTTCCATGGGTGGGCGCAGCGTGAAGATCACATGGTCAACCGGATCAGCCTCGTAAACAAAGAAGGCCGGCACGCGGGCACTGTCGTCCGTGAAGATCAACGCGTAGGGATGGCCTGCGCGCATCTTGTGGATGTCGAAGACCGGAGCAGCGAGACGCACGAGGCTATCCACCTCCGTGGCTCCGATGCCATGCGGTGAAAGCAGGTCGCTGAAGGTGCCGCCCTTGGGCACCAAACCGCGTTCGATGATGAATCCATCCAAGGGAATGCCATAGGCGCTTGGTGGTGCGGGCAACGTGTCCTCCTCGGTCATTGCCAATGGATCGGGCACATATTCCTCATGCGGACGCACGTCCACTCCTACATACACGTAAGCTCCTGCGAGCGCAGCGAGCACCAGGGCCCCGATGCCCCATTTGTTCCTTCCCCCCATGCCTGCAAGAAATGCCGTTGATGATGAACGTAACGCCACAGCGTCCCGATCATTTCAACACGGCGTTGTGGCTCTACAGTTTGGAGATCGGGTTTGCCAGACCTTCATAGGCCGACAATTCCATCTTGATGGAACCCACCAGCACCTTGGCCTGCACAAGCACCGGTATACGGTTGGCATCATCGGTCACCCACACGTTCAGATCATCGTTGCCTTTGAAGATACGGCCTTGTTGCACCAGCGGCTGGAACCTCAGGCAGCGGTATTTCCCATCGCGGATCTTGATCGTTTCCTTACCAACATATTTCATCTTCAAAGGCCAGTTCTCGTTGTCCATGAAGAGGTCAATGGCGAACTCCTGGCCGGGCTGCACATTGCTCAGGTCCCAGGTACGCGCATAGTAGAACGCGCTGATCATGTCCTGTGCATGAGCGGGCACGGCGAACGTTTTCTTTTCCTGTGTGGTCACCTGGTGCCGATGTTGCAGATAGATGTAATCCTGGTTGATGGTATACCCACCCTCCTCCACACGGCGCGTGAAGACCCACGGGAACACGCCTTCCTTGTCGAACCGCGACTCGTAGAGGTCATTCACCTTATAGAAGGACTTAAATGCACCTACACTGTGTCCTTCGCCAACAGCGTGCAACACCTTTCGGCCTTGCATATCGGTGGAACTTTCCTTCAGCTCCAACGTGGCCTCCCCCGCATTCATGAAACCATAGTGCAGGACGTAGGTTAGCTTTTCGCCTGGCTGAAAGGCGTGATGCTGCACGGAACGCAATGTGTAGATCGGACCGGGCTCCGCAGCCTTGGTCGGTTTCGTCTGGGCGAAGCTCATGGTGAGCAGTCCCAGGCCGGCGAATAGTAAGGTGGACGAACGAGCCATGCTGCGGATAAGGCAAACGGGGTGCCGATCGGTGCGCGCGAGCACCTCCACAAGTCGCGCGCTGTGGGCCATGCGCCTGACCTCCGCTCGTGGCTCGGGACCGTAGGCTAGCAGCTTTGTCTCCATTACAGTACGATGTTCACGATGCGTTTTGGCACCACGATCACCTTTTTCGGCGCTTTGCCCTCCAGCCGGGCCTGCACTTCGGGGTTGGCCAATACGGCGGCTTCCACACCCTTGGCGTCCAGCGCGATGGGGAACTCCAGTTGCAGGCGTGTTTTGCCATTGAAGCTGATCGGGTAATTAAAGCTGTCCTCCACAAGGTGCGAAGCGTCCCACGTTGGCCAGGGCGCTTGGGCAATGCTTTCCCCATGACCCAACAGTTGCCACAGTTCCTCGGCGATGTGCGGCGCGAAGGGCGCGAGAACGATGGTGAGCGGCTCCAGCACAGCGCGTTTGTGGCACTTCAGTTCCTGCAGGCTGTTGCAGGCGATCATGAACTGCGAAACGCCGGTGTTGAAGCTCAGCTTCTCGATATCCTCGGTCACCTTTTTCAGGGTGGCGTGCAGCACTTTCAGCTCGGCCTTGGTAGGGGCTTCGTCGCTAACGCGGAACGCATCACCGTCATGCAACAGGTTCCAGAACTTCTTCAAAAAGCGACTGGTGCCTTCAATGCCGTTCGTGTCCCACGGCTTGCTCTGCTCGATGGGGCCGAGGAACATCTCGTACAACCGCAACGTGTCAGCGCCGTACTTCTCGATGATGTCGTCGGGGTTAACGACGTTCAGTTTGGACTTGGACATCTTCTCGACCTCACTTGGACAGAAATACGGGCCATCATGCAGGAAGATGGGTTTTGTAGCCCACATCGGTGATCTAGCGAACGCCTCTCGATTCAAACTTCCGGTCAATGCATCCACCAAGGAAATGTCGACGTTCGTTCTAACGGCACTCTTGATTACAACCCCGCCTTTATTCATCTGGTGACGTTCAGCTCCGATGCTCTGCTCGACGGAGAGCAACTTGGATTCCAATTCGTCAGAAGTCTGGTTAGTCCGGTTCGCAAGGAAATCGTCCTCCGATATCATCACTAAAGGAATCTTTTCGTCACCGCCCGGCTGGTTGGCAAGACGAACGAAGTGGATGAACCGAGACACCCCTTGTATCATCCCCTGGTTCACCAGCTTCTTCACTGGTTCATCGAAATTGATCCAGCCGCGGTCCTTCAGGAACTTCGTCCAGAAGCGGAAATAAAGCAGGTGTCCAGTGGCGTGTTCGCTGCCTCCCACGTACAGGTCCACTTGCTGCCAGTAGTTGATGGCTTCCGGTGAAGCGAAGCGGCCTTCGTTCTTCGGATCCATGTAGCGCAGGAAGTACCAACTGCTACCGGCCCAGCCGGGCATGGTGGTGGTCTCCAAGGGATGGCCTTGGTAGTTCCAATTCGCTGCGCGGGCCAGCGGTGGCTCGCCATCCTCCGTCGGCAGGAACTTGTCGACTTCCGGAAGAACGAGCGGCAGTTCGCTTTCAGCCAGCGCATAGGGCACGCCTTCCTTGTAGTAGATCGGGATGGGCTCGCCCCAGTAGCGTTGGCGACCGAAGGCGGCATCGCGCAAGCGGAAATTGATGCGGCGTTCGCCTGCACCTTTCGTCACGAGTTCATCGATAGCACGCTTGATGGCATCGGGCACTTTCATGCCGTTCAAGAAAGCGCTGTTCGCCAGCGTGGCCTCCTTGCTTTCGTCCGCACCGGTGCTGATGTCCCAGCCTTCGGTAACCGCAACGAAGGGGATGGTGAAATGCGTGGCAAAGTTCCAGTCGCGTTGATCGCCTGCGGGCACGGCCATTACCGCGCCGGTGCCGTAGCCGCCGAGGACATAATCGCCGACCCACACGGGCACGTCGAGGTGCGTGAACGGATGCTTGACATAAGCGCCGGTGAACACGCCGCTCACGCGTTTCACCTCGGTCATCCGCTCGCGCTCGCTGCGGTTCTTCGCTTGCGTCACATAGGCCATCACCTCTTCCATCCGCTCTGGCGGCGTGATCTTTTCGATCAGTTCGTGTTCGGGTGCGAGGGTCACGAAGCTTACTCCGAAGATCGTGTCAGGTCGGGTGGTGAAGACATCTACGGACCCTTCCCCACTGACCATGGCGAATCGGATCAAGGCCCCTTCGCTCCTGCCGATCCAATTGCGTTGCGACTCCTTGATGCTCTCGCTCCAATCCAGGTCATTGAGCCCATCGAGCAGGCGTTGTGCGTAGGCCGTGATGCGCATGCTCCACTGCGGCATGCGTTTGCGTTCCACGGGATGTCCGCCGCGCTCGCTCACCCCATCCTTCACCTCATCATTGGCGAGCACGGTGCCCAGCGCGGGACACCAGTTCACCCACGCCTCGCTGAGGTAGGCCAGCCGGAAGCGCAGCAGGATATTCTGCTTGTGCTGCTCGCTAAAGGTGGCCCAGTCGGTATGACCGAACTCCGCAAGCGGTTCCAGTTCCTCATTGCCGGTGAGCGCGGAATCGTCGTTGCCATTCCAGCCATGCTTTGCGAAGCGCTCGATCAGCTCAGCGATGGGACGCGCCGTTTGCGCAGCGTGATCATACCAGCTATCAAAGAGCTGCAGGAAGATCCACTGGGTCCATTTGTAGTAGCCCGGGTCGCTGGTGCGCACCTCGCGGTTCCAGTCGAAGGAGAAGCCGATGTTATCCAGTTGTTCGCGGTAGCGCGCGATGTTCACCTCCGTTGTCTTCGCCGGGTGCTGCCCCGTTTGGATGGCATACTGTTCCGCCGGCAGGCCGAAGCTGTCGTAGCCCATGGGATGCAGCACGTTGAAACCTTGCTGGCGCTTGGAGCGCGCCACAATATCACTGGCGATGTAGCCGAGCGGGTGACCTACGTGCAGGCCGGCACCGCTGGGATACGGGAACATGTCGAGCACGTAGAATTTTGGCTTGGAAGGATCATTCTCCACGCGGTACGTGCCGCGTTTCCGCCATTCCTCGCGCCACTTCTTCTCGATGCTCTTGTGCTCGTACGCCATGATGGCGCTAAAGTAGAATGGGCGGGGCCAGGGTAACGGGCGAAGCGCTACTCACAAGCCCTGCCTGACAAACCACCGCAGGCGCGGTGATCACCGACCGAGGCTGGGGATACATTCGCGGCGCATGGGAGAGGACCGCCACTTCAAGGCCCGCACACGCAGCAGCAGCGTGGGCACGGTGATCGGCATCACGCTGGTGCTGTTCATGTTGGGGCTGCTGGGCTTCATGCTGTTGAACGCCCGGGCGCTGGAGCGTCACTTCCGCGAGAACGTGAAGGTGGACCTCTACCTGAAGCGCGACCTGAAAGAGGTGGACGTGATGAAGTTCCGCAAGAAGCTGGACCTGGAGGGCTACACCCGCGAAACGCGCTATGTGACCCCGGAGGAAGCGGCGGAGCAGTTAAAGGCCGACCTGGGCGAGGACTTCCTTGGCGTGCTGGGCGAGAACCGCCTGAAACCCTCCATCGAACTGAAAGTGAACGAGGCCTACGCCCATCCGGACAGTCTGAAATGGATCGCCGAACATTTGCGGCAGGACGCACGGGTGGACGAGGTGAGCTACAATCCGATGGTGGTGGAGAACATCGACATCAACATGGTGCGCTTGCGCTGGGTGCTGTTGGGCTTCAGTGCGCTGCTGTTGATCATCGCCGTGGCCCTCATCAACAACACCATCAGGCTCGCCATCTACAGCAAGCGCTTCCTCATTCGCACCATGCACCTGGTTGGCGCCACCGGCTGGTTCATCAAAAAGCCCTTCCTAGGCCGCAGCCTGTGGCAGGGCATCATCGCCTCGGTGCTGGCCATCGGCCTGCTGGTAGGCATGATCCAATTGCTCATCCATTTCCAACCGGACATGCGCACGCTGGTGAAGCCCCTGCCCCTGGCCATCCTACTTGCCGCAGTGGTGATCGCCGGCCTTGTCATTTCTTTGCTATCCACTTGGTTCGCTGTGCGACGCTACCTTCGCATGAACACGGACGAATTGAACTGGAGTTGACCATGACCGACAAGCACGAGGACGCACTGGCGTTCACCAGCACTAATTACCGCATGTTGCTCATTGGAATCGGCATTGTCATCTTGGGCTTCATCTTGATGGCAGGCGGTGGCAGTGGCGATCCGGAGGTCTTCGACCCCAAGGAGATCTTCAGCCCGCGCCGCATCACCTTAGCACCTTTCGTATGCCTCATCGGCTACCTTTTCGTGGTGTACGCCATCATGAAGAAGCCCACAAGCCAGGCCTGATCACTCCGCAGTCATTCCACATGCGGCCCGTTGGCCGCTGGTCATTCCTCGCGCTGCTCCCCTTCGCCGGAATTGACCCAGACCCAGCACAGCACCCGCATGACCATTCTCCACGCCATCATCCTGGCGATCATCGAGGGGCTTACTGAATTCCTGCCGGTATCGAGCACCGGTCACATGATCATCGGTAGCACGCTCATGGGCATTGCAGCGGACGACTTCGTAAAGCTGTTCACCGTTGCCATCCAGTTCGGGGCCATCCTCAGCGTAGTGGTGCTCTACTGGCGCCGCTTCGTGGAGAACCTCACTATCTATCCGCTGCTCGTCGTGGCCTTCATACCTGCCGTTTTCGCGGGCCTGTTCCTCAAACACTTCATCGACCTGATGCTGGAGAACGTGACCGTAGTGGCCATCACGCTGCTTCTGGGTGGCATCCTCTTCCTGTTCCTGGACAAACTGTTCCCCAACGGCGGCGAGGACAGCCATGAACCGCTGACCCTGCGCAATGCGCTCATCATTGGTTGCTTCCAAGTGATCGCGATGGTACCGGGTGTGAGCCGCAGCGCCTCCACCATTATCGGCGGACTCACGCAGAAACTGTCGCGCCGCCAAGCCGCGGAATTCTCCTTCCTGCTAGCGGTACCCACCATGTTCGCGGCCACTGTAAAAAGCTTGTGGGACTATGTGCACGATGGTGGTGCGTTCACAGGGGACCAGTTGAAACTCTTCGCCATTGGCAATGTGGTCGCCTTCATCGTGGCCGCGGTGGCCATCAAGGGTTTCGTGGGCTTCCTGACGAAACATGGCTTTGCGGCCTTCGGCTGGTACCGGATCGTGCTGGGCATTGTGCTTCTTGTGCTCATCGCGCGTGGGGTGAACCTGAATATGGTATGACCCGCGAGGGCATCGATCCGGAGGCGGGCGCGATCCTGCTTGTGGACAAGCCGCTCACGTGGACAAGCTTCAACGTGGTGGGCAAGGTGCGCTCCGCCCTGCAGAAACTATGCGGACACCGGGTAAAAGTGGGCCATGCGGGCACCCTCGACCCGTTGGCCACAGGGCTCTTGATCATCGGTACCGGCCGTATGACCAAGCAGTTGCCCGGGCTCACCGAGGATGCCAAAGAATACACCACCACCATCCGCCTAGGCCAGACCACGGCCAGCTATGACACGGAGACGGAGCTGGTGGAGCACGGGCCGTGGGAACACCTCACGGAGAGCGATGTGCGGGCAGTACTGCACACCTTCATCGGATCCATACAACAGCGCCCCCCGAACTTCTCGGCCAAGCGCTTTCAGGGCGAGCGCGCTTATAAACTGCAGCGTTGGGGCGAACGGGTGGACCCCCCGCACGTAAGTGTGATCATCCACGAGCTTGAGTTGCTGGGCATCGCCGGGCGCGACATTTCCATCCGCGTGGCCTGCAGCAAGGGCACCTACATCCGCTCGTTGGGGCACGATATCGGCCAAGCTTTGGGCTGTGGCGCCCACGTTACGGCCTTGCGCCGAACGCGCAGTGGCTCCTTCCGAATAGAGGATGCCCTGACCCCCGCACAGTGGTCAGAATGGCTGGATAAATGGGCCGCGGGCCGACAACCGACTGATGCTCTCGGTACTTAACGCTGGCTTCATGATCGGCCTATCTTCGGCCCCCCAAAAACCAAATACGGGCCCGTAAGCCCCGCCTCCCCCATGAAACTGACCGCATTCAAGTTCGCTGTTCCCAAGGAACAGATCGCCCTCTACCCCACCAAGGACCGCGATGGTAGCAAGTTGATGGTCCTGCACCGTAAAACGGGCAAGATCGAGCACAAGAAGTTCAAGGACGTCCTCAACTACTTCGATGAAGGCGACACCTTCATCCTGAACGACACCAAAGTATTCCCGGCCCGCATGTGGGGCAATAAGGAGAAGACCGGTGCCAAGATCGAGGTCTTCCTGCTGCGCGAACTCAATCGCGACAGCCTGCTGTGGGACGTGGTCGTGGACCCGGCCCGCAAGATCCGCATCGGCAACAAACTGTACTTCGGCAAGGACGATGAGCTGGTCGCCGAGGTGATCGACAACACAACAAGCCGCGGCCGCACGTTGCGCTTCCTCTTCGACGGTTCGTATGAGGAGTTCAAGCAGACCATCACCGACATGGGTGAAACGCCACTGCCGCACTACATCAAGCGCGAGACCGAGCCCAGCGACGCCGAGCGTTACCAGACCATCTACGCAAAGCACGAAGGCGCCGTTGCCGCCCCCACCGCTGGCCTGCACTTCAGCCGCGAGCTGATGAAGCGCATGGAATTGAAAGGCATCAACTTCGCCGGTGTCACCCTGCATGTCGGCTTGGGCACTTTCCGTCCGGTGGAGGTGGAAGACCTTACCAAGCACAAGATGGACAGCGAGCAGGTGATCATCGAGAAGGAGGCGTGTGACATCGTGAACAAGAGCAAGGACCGCAAGAAGCATGTGTGCTGTGTGGGCACCACAACGATGCGCGCCATCGAGAGCAGCGTGAGCACCGAGAACCACATGAAGCCATACAACGGTTGGACGAACAAGTTCATCTTCCCGCCATACGACTTCAGCATCGCCGATCGCATGATCACCAACTTCCACATGCCCGAGAGCACCCTGTTGATGATGGTGGCGGCCTTTGGGGGATACGATCACGTGATCAATGCGTACAAGGTGGCGCTGAAAGAGAAGTATCGCTTTTACAGCTACGGCGACGCGATGCTGATCATCTGACCGTTTTCGCGAGGAGGCTCCGCGACGAAGCGTTCTTTGATCAATGACCGCGAAGACCGTCATCATTGTGGCCGGCGGCTCCGGAAAACGGATGGGCGCCCCCCTTCCCAAGCAGTTCATGCTGCTGAAGGGAAGGCCGTTGTTGTGTTGGACGATCGAAGCCTTCCATCGGTACGACACATCCATGCCGATCATCGTTGTCCTTCCGGAGCAGCATATCCCGATCTGGAAAAGTCTATGCATCGGCCACAACTTTCAGGTACCCCACGAAACCACGGCCGGTGGCGAAGAGCGCTTCCATTCCGTGCGCAGTGGCCTGGCCAGCGTGAAGCACGATGGACTGGTGGCGGTGCATGATGGTGTGCGCCCGCTGGTGAGCGTTGACGTGATCGGTCGCTGCTTCCTGGCTGCCGAGGAACATGGTGCGGCCATCCCGGTAGTGCCCATAAGCTCCTCGGTGCGGGAGGTGGACGGTGGGACCAGCAACGTGCTGGACCGTTCGAAGCTGCGGGCTGTACAGACGCCTCAGTGCTTCCGCGTGGCGCTGCTGCGCAAAGCTTTCGAAATCCCGTATGACCCGGCCTTTACCGACGAGGCCACGCTGGTGGAGCGCAGCGGGGTGAGGGTGCATTTGGTGCCGGGCGAGGAGCGCAATATCAAGGTCACCCTGGCCGAGGACCTGCTGCTGGCCGAGGCCTACATGCGCTGATGTGCCTCCGACCACCGACCTTTGCACGCCCGAAACATCGGGATGAGAAACATGCCAGACCTGATCGACCTCCGCGAACTCTCTAAAGAAGAGGTCGGCAAGCTCATCACCGACCTGGGCGAAAAACCCTACCGCACTACCCAGGTATGGGAGTGGCTGTGGAAGAAGCATGCGCCGAGCATCGACGCGATGAGCAACCTCTCGAAGGAACTACGCCAGAAGCTTTCAGAGCACGCGATGCTGCGGCCTCTGGTCCTGGCCGAGCAGCAGAAGAGCAAGGACGGCACCATCAAATGCGCCTTCCGCACCTGGGATGGGCACATTGTGGAAGGTGTACTGATCCCCACGGAAACGCGCATGACGGCTTGCATCAGTTCGCAGATCGGTTGTTCGCTCACCTGTGCGTTCTGCGCCACGGGCAAGTTGAAGCGCATCCGCAACCTGGATGCCGGCGAGATCGTGGACCAGGTGGTGATGATCGCGAAGCTGGCCGAAGAGAACTACCAGAAGCCCCTGAGCAACATCGTTTACATGGGCATGGGCGAACCCCTGCTCAACTACGCGAACACCATGCGCAGCGCGGAGCGGATCTGTGCCGAGGACGGCCTGGGCATGAGCACGCGTCGCATCACCGTGAGCACGGCCGGTATCGCCAAGATGATCCGCAAGCTGGCCGATGACGATGCGAAGTTCAACCTGGCGCTGAGCCTACACGCGGCGAATGACGCCAAGCGTGAGAGCATCATGCCCATTAATGAGACCAACAACCTACGCGAGCTCTTGGATGCACTGCGCTACTACACGCGCAAAACGCGTAAGGACGTCACCTTTGAATACATCCTCTTCCGCGACTTCAACGATTCGCTGGAAGACGCGCAGGATCTGGTCAAGTACTGCAGCTTCGTTCACGCCAAGGTGAACCTGATCGAATACAATTCGACTGACGACGACCTTTTCCAGGGAACTTCACGTGAGAAGTCAGAGCTGTTCCAACGCTACCTGGAGAACAAGGGCATCCTGGCCCGCATTCGCCACAGCCGTGGTCGGGATATCGATGCCGCGTGCGGCCAACTGGCCAACAAGAACCAGCCGGCAGTAAAGGAGGGCGAGCGCGTCATGAAGTGATCCCGTGGCGGGCAGCCAGGCGAAGGGGCTTCGCCTACCAGCCCATGCCCACCTTGACCCCGAGGAAAATAGCGGGCACCAGATCCTTGGTATCCTCCACAGTGTAGGTGAAGGCGTTGGTCTGGGTGTTCACCTGTTCCTTCACGATCTGAAGAGATCGGTTGCGAAGACCCAGACCACCGTAGAAGTCGAAGAGCAGGTTGTTGGTGCCGCCGAGGCTTTGGTAGCCGAAGAGGAAGCGTACATCGTTGAAGATCCGCTCATCGGTGAGCATATTACCGGTGAACTGGCCCAGACTGTCCTTGGTCTCTTGATCCTTGGTAAAATTGAGGTAGGCGAACTCCACCTGCAAATAGGTGCCTTGTGGCTCTAGGTCGTCCGTGAGGTAGTAACGCGCGCCGAAGTGAAAGGAAGGCTTGGGTCGGAGCTTGGTGCCTGCGCTGAATTCGTCCGCATCGTCCCCATCGATGGGCAGGGTGATGTAATTGCGGTAGGTAAGGCCAACGCCCAACTCGGCACTGAGCCGGGGAGAAAGGGCATGCTCGAAGTAAACGGGGATCTCGCCGCGGAAGAACAACAATGGGTTGATCTTGATGATATTCTTCACACAATTCACCGTATCCCACTGCGCCTGCATGCGATCGCGCTGCAGCAGCACCTTGGTCCTAGGCTTCTCCGGTTGCGCAAGAACGAGCACCGAAGAACAGAGCCAGACGGCTACTAGAAAGGAACGGGCAATAGACGACATGGACGGGCGAAGGTAGCGGCGAACGGCATTGGCCCGGCCCCGATGCCCACATGCGCAGGTCCCGTAGTTTCGCCACTCGCGGTGCCTCTTCGGTTCCGCCAACAACAGGACGGTGCCCACCCTTCAGGCGATACAGGCTCCCATTGCGGCGGAGATGCGCGAATTCGAAACGCGCTTTCGCGAGGCCATGCGCAGCAAGGCCCCCTTACTG
>JBKJNF010000208.1:0-20450 GCA_046596155.1 Flavobacteriales bacterium
CAAGACCTCGACGAGGTGATCCAACAAGCCTATGACCGCGGCGAAGATCCACTGATCGTGGCGCTGGACGGTGTGACCGACGTGCGCAACATGGGCGCCATCGCCCGCAGTGCCGAATGCTTCGGTGCGCACGGACTATTGGTGCCAAAACAGTTCAGTGCGCGATTGGGTAGTGATGCCATCAAGAGCAGCGCCGGCGCACTATTGCGCAAGCCTGTGTGCCGGGTGATGGATCTGACCGAGGGCATCACGCGGGCCAGGAACCACGGATTGCGCGTGGTAGCCTGCACCGAAAAGACAGATCGCACCCTGGATGAGTTGGATCTGCATGGCCCGCTGATGCTGGTAATGGGCGCGGAGGACGTCGGCATATCACCGGAGATCCTGCGCTTGTCCGATGCCCAGGGCAAGATCCCGATGGCGGGGAGCATCGCCTCACTGAATGTGAGCGTGGCCTCGGGCATCGCCCTGCATTCCATCCTGAAGCAGCGCAGTACCAGGGCCTGACCCCTTTCATCGGGCTGGATGCAGCCTTGCTCGGGCATTTTTGTAGATCGGTGGAACTTTTTCATCACATGGTGGTATAAGGAGATGATCTAGGGACCATACCGTTCCAAGACGACCAGCTCCCAGCACCATGGATACCCGCACCATTCGTCCGATCACCCTCCTAGCATTCCTGCTAGCCGTGTACGTTGCGCAGGCGCAATCTGCAACGCAAGAACGTTTGATCCTGCATATCGCGGACCTCACTACCACAGAAAGTGATGCCCTGACCAAGGAGTTCGAACAACGCGGCCATGCTCATGTGGCCTTCGCCTGCCTCCCTACCGGCATGTTGGTACTGGAACCCGCAGAATCCGGACAGTCCCCGGCGGCCTTGCGCCTGCACGCCATGCCAGCGTTGTTGAAGACCATCGCTCCAGCCCGCATTTCCGTTACGCACTTCAGCGAGCAAAAGGCGGAGGAACTTTGCGCGCTGGCTCAGAATTGAACCATGCGTTGGACCCTGCTCAACCTTTTGATCCGTCTGATCTACGTGGTGCAGGGCGCCTGATGACCACGATCATCGGCACGTGAGCGATGCTTCACGCGCTCATTTCGATACCCGGCGCGCCTGAGCAGCGACCACATCCGCGAACTTCGTTCCCTCCACTTTCGAACGGGCCCAGGAGAGGAAGTCGAAATACTTCAGCACCGTGCCTTCGTTGGGATCCTTCATCAATTCCTGCAGTCCGCTGAGCAAGGCTTTGGCGTGCTCCTGCTTGGCACTGGCCTGCTGGGCACGGGCCATCTTCTTGACGCTCTCGATCAATAGCGTTTCCACCTTGTGTGCGCGGTGACGTTTGCTCAGGAAGCGATGCGTACTTCGCACGATGTACTCCAACAGATCAAAGTTGCCAAGTTCGTAATGCACCACCAGGTTGACGAGTCGCGCATACACAAAGATGTCCTGCCTTAGCGTGGGCTCCGGATCGTTCAGCACCTTGTTCAGCCAGAAAAGGGACTTGTTCACCTGATCGGCACCGAAGTGCACGCATGCCAGGTCATGGTAGAATTCAAGCAGGTGTTCCTTGTGCAGGCGAGGACCATATTCCTCTAGGCCACTGAGGATCGGCGCCACCAGCTCCAAGGCCTTGGCGTAGTCGCCCATGCGGTCCGTCAGCCGCAGCTCGCTGAGGTAGCTCGCGTGGAACACTTGGACAGCGATGTCCACTCCGGAAAAACCAGTTTCTGAATGCAGAGCACGCATCACCTTGATGTTCGAACGTGCTTCGTTGTATTCACCCAGTTCGATCTGGCACTGCACCATGTAATGCATCGCTCTTACATAACGTCGAGGGAGGTCCGCTTTCAACTGGGGCTGCTCGTCCAAGATCTGCCGTACTCGCATGAACTTTTCCAAGCTGGTGGACCAATCCCTCTTGGCCCAATGGCAGAAGCCTTGCGTGTAGTAACAGATGGTGGCCGCGCGTTTGCTCAACGCCGTGTTCTTCCCCTTGATCAACGGATGCTCGCTGATCTCCTCCACCATCGCGTGTTCCTCGTCCGTTCTGACATAGCCACCACTGCGGAACACGTAGTTGATCTTACTATACAGAATATGGTATGCGGCCAGGTTGCGCAACTTCTCGATAACCTCGCGCTCCTCCTCGATCAGCGCGTCAAGGTCCTTGGTGAACTCACCACTTTCGTAAGCTTCCTCGAGCAATTGTTTTTCCCAATTCAACAGTTCGAACCAGTAATAGAACCGCTCATTCTCACGCGCGATACGCTTGGCCCGATGCAGCGTCTTGTTAGCTTCCTCGTAGAGTGCCTTGTCATTGAGGATCTCGATGTTCTTGATCTCCATCTTCAGGATCCCGCTCACGGTGGCCTCCGCATGGAAGGCGCGGAGCGCCTTGAGGATCAACTTGTACAGGTGGTTCTTCTCCGAAGGGAAGTGCTTGATGAAGGTTTCGCTCTTGAATTGTGCCTTCAGCGCTTCCTCATCGTAGTCCTTCTGCTTGTCGACCGCCTCAAAGATGCGCAGGTAGTTCTTAGGGCCGCTCTGCAAAGCGCTGTGCAGCTTGAAGAATCGCTTCTCGGATTTGGTCAATGACTTTATCAGGTCGAACAGTTCGGTACTTGGCTTCATGCGGTGAGGTTCTGTCCCTGATCAAACACGTTAGGATAGCAAGTTGTTCTTCAAATGTAGGGATCCTATCATCGCCCGTCCTCCCTGGCCCTCTGACGTACCACCCTACCTTCGCCACCCATGTTCCGCACTGTTCGTCCCTACCTCCTCTTCATCGCCGTCGTGAGTAGTGCACCATGCTTCGCCCAAAGCGCGGTGGGCAGCATCACGCGCAGCGACAGTATTGATCTGTTGCACACCCGCCTCGATCTGGACCTCACCCAAGTGAATTCAGGCCTCATTCACGGTGTGGCCAACCTCCGCATCACACCCAAGGTGGTCGGCATCACCCACCTTCCGCTCGACCTGCTCCAGCTGACGGTGGATTCGGTGATCATGAATGGCGCAGCGCTGAGCTTCACCCACGCCGGTGAATATCTGGACGTGGACCTAGGTGGAAGCCATTCGCCCGGCGATACATTGGTCGTGAACGTGTACTATGGCGGAGATCCGGTGGTGGACGCAAGTGGATGGGGTGGGTTCTACACGTTGAGCAGCTACCAGTATGACCTCGGTGTAGCTTTTGATGCCATGCCCCATTCCTATGGCCGCTCTTGGTTCCCCTGCTTCGACAACTTCGTGGAGCGCTGCACCTTCGAATTTCTGGTGCGCACGAACAATTCACGCACGGTGTTCGCGAGCGGAGCGCTGCTCGATGAGCAGGACCTAGGCGGTGGTGAACGCCTTTACCACTGGCGCATGGCCGGTCCTATTCCATCCTACCTCGCTTCGGTAGCGAGCACGGACTACGTGGCTGCGCGCGACACTTTTCCAAGCATCAGCGGAGCGGCGATCCCCGTAACGCTCGTCGCCAAGCCTGGTGACACCACCGCTATGAAGAACTCGTTCATGCATCTGCGGAACGCGTTCCACACCTATGAGAACTGGTTCGGGCCGTACCGCTGGGAGCGCGTTGGCTATTGTCTAACTACACAGGGTGCCATGGAACATCCCACCAACGTGAGCTACCCCGCCTCCATCGCGGACGGTACGCTGGCCAATGAGGACATCATGGCGCATGAGCTCAGCCACCATTGGTTCGGCGACCTGGTGACCTGCCAGCGTGCGGAGGAGATGTACATCAACGAGGGCTTTGCGGAATACTGCAGCTACCTGTTCGAGGAGGATCTGTACGGTCGTGCGCGCTACGAACAATTGGTGGCAGAGGTACACCACACCATGGTCTCCAGGGCGCACCTTATCGATGGTGGTTGGTATGCGCTGGCGAATGTGCCGCAAGAGGACACCTATGGGGAACATTCCTACCGTAAGGGAGCCGATATTGTCCACACCCTGCGCTCCTACTTGGGAGACTCGCTGTTCAGGCAGGGCTTCACGCGGGTGTTCGCGAACAATGCATACAGCGACATGAGCAGTGCCGAACTACGCGATAGCTTGAGCGCCGCCACCGGAGTGGACCTCAACCACTTCTTCGATGACTGGATCTTTCAGCCGGGATGGGCGGCTTTTGAGGTGGACTCAATGGCGAGTTTGCAGGATAATGGGTATTGGAACACAACGCTCCACATCCAGCAGAAGCTCCGCCACGCGGACCACCTGTATGATCAAGTGCCTGTGACGCTCACCTTTGAAAGCGTGGACGGACAACGCTGGAGCGACCCGCAAAAGGCCCTGCTTGGTGGCGAATTCAGCCAGGCGAATAGTCAGGTGCCCTTCCAACCGGCACGCGCCATCCTCAATGCCGATGGCCGGCTGGCCTTGGCCACGGGATTCGAGGAGGACACCATCACTGCACCTACGACATACGGCTTTGGACATGCCGACCTCACCATTCTTGCCACAACAGTGGCAGCACCCAGCCCCTTGAGGGTGGAGGAGTTCTGGACCGCCGCCGATCCAAATACGGTAGAACCTTATGCCTTCGTCGTATCGCCCGATCGCTGGTGGAGGATCACGGGGCAGCTGCAACTCGGCACGGTGTTGAACGCGCGTATCACGATCGATGGCCGGCCTACAAGCCCGAACCGCTTCGACCCGGAACTAGTGCAGAACGCTGGTGCCACTGTCTTCACCGAGGATAGTCTGGTGATTCTCTACCGTCCCGATCCCCGCTTCGAATGGGCTGTCCACCCCGATGTCGACATCAACTACCTCGGGGGCAGCACGGCCGATGGATACGCCCGTATCACGGCCAATGGTATCACAACAGGCGACTATTGTGTGGCCTGGCGAAAGAGCGCCGTTGGCATGCAGGAGGCAGTTGATACGTTCAGCGGCTGGAGCTTCTTCCCGAATCCTGCGAAGGACCGTGTGACCGTGGTGGTCCCCTCAAGTGCAGTTGGGCGCGCAGCCCGGCTGATCATGCAGGACACCCGTGGCCGCACGCTAAGAGAGCTTGCCGTGACCAGCACCCACATGACCATGGATGTACAGGACCTGCCTGTACAATCGGTCTACATCACTGCGATCATTCCCGGCCATGGCGCTGTGTCGTTGGGCACGCTACTGATCACGCACTGATCGACAACGGTCGCTGATGGACAGCTTTGTTCACCGTGTTGCATGAGGAACTGGTGGCGTTGGCACGCGCTGGTGTCCTTGTGGTGGATGCTGGTGTTCCTGGTACAGCGCAGTCTGTTCCTAGGCTTCGCTCAGGGCAGGATGGAAGGCATCGGTTGGCCCGAGATCATGCAGAGCCATGTACAAGCCTTGTACCTGGACATAAGCAGCCTGGGCTACATGCTCTTGCTGACGGCACTGATCACCGTACCCCTGCTCTTCGTCGACTTGAACCGGCTCCGGCGCCTGGTTGTGCCGCTGTCGCTGTTGCTTTTGACCTTTACCGCTATCATCACGGTGGCGGACATCGGCCTGTTCAACGCTTGGGGATCGAAGCTGGATCGCAAGGCACTTAGCTATCTCGCCTTTCCCGGGGAAGCGGCCGCATCCATTTCAGTTCGACGGCTGGCTCTGCTGGTGGGCGTTGCCATCGCCCAGGTCGTTGCACTCGGCTGGTTGTTCCTACGCATTGATCACCGCCGCGCGGTGGCCACACGTGGTCACCCGGCACGCATCGCCAGCGGCATTGCGTTGCTTGTGCTTTCGCTACTGGCTGCTCGCGGTGGCCCGCAGGATGATCCGATCAACAAGAGCTGGGCGTATTTCTCCCGGCACAATGTGCTTAACCTGGCCGCTTTGAATGGGTTCTGGAACCTCATGGAGATCGCCGTACAACCCGCGCAGGTGCTCACCAATCCGTATGTGAGTATGGAGAAAGTTGACGCGGAGCGCATGTTCAGGGCAACCCATCCGAAAGGCCAGTCCGCCGGCGTGAGCATTCTGAAGAACCGCCGTCCTAACATCCTGTTGATCATGCTCGAAAGCTGGACGGCGGACGTGATCGAACCGCTCGGCGGTGACAGCGGTGTGGCGCCAGCTTTCACACAACTCGCCAAGGATGGGTTGTTGTTCGACCGCTTCTATTCCACGGGCTTCCGCACAGAACAAGGACTTTGCGCATTGTTGAGCGCATTCCCCTCCCAGCCGACCACCACCATCATCCGCAACTTCGGCAAATTCGATAGGCTGCCAAGCATTGTGCGTGTGCTTGATTCGGTCGGCTATTCGTCAACCTATTGGTACGCAGGGAACGTGGAGTTCGCGAACACCCGCGCCTACCTCACCAGCTTGGGTTTCGATGTGATCCACAGCGAGCATTCATTCAAGCCAAAAAAGCGGACGGATTGGGGCGCGTTCGACGAAGAGCTTTTCTCCTTCCACTTAAAGAGCGCCGGCACTTCACCCGAGCCGTTCTTCCACGTGATCATGACCTCCACCAGTCATGAGCCATTTGATGCACTGGTCGCCAAGGTCTTCGCCGGAAGGTCCGAACCACAGTTGTACCGCAACACTGTACACTACACCGATAGCTGCCTTGGAGCCTTCCTTCAAGACGCACGCGAACAGGCGTGGTATGACAGCACGCTGGTGATCGTCGTGGCCGATCATGGGCATTACCTGCCGCACAACACGAACATGTACAGCGCTGCAAGGCACCGCATTCCCTTCCTCCTGACAGGCGGTGCCCTTCGCGATGAACTTCGTGGAACGTTGGACCACACCGTAGGAAGCCATGTGGACTTCGCCACCACTGTGTTGGCGCAGCTGGGACTGCCTGACGGCCAATTCGAATGGAGCAACGACCTCTTCGACCCACAGGTGCCGCACATAGCCCGCTGGTCCTTCAATGATGGCTTTGGGATCGCGGACAGCTTGCAAACGGTGGTCTTCGACGAGACCGGCGATCGCGTGATCGAACTGCGCGATAGTTCCCGGACAAAGGATACTCAGCGGTTATTGGTCCAAGGCAAGGCAGGTCTTCAGGTGCTATTGGACCGATACATTCAGTTCAACCAGTAAGAACGGACTAGCCCATAAAGCGCAGGCTGCGCCCAGGGTATCGACCGCTGGGGCCCAGCTGCTCTTCGATCCGGAGCAATTGGTTGTACTTGGCGATGCGGTCACTGCGCGACGCACTTCCGGTTTTGATCATTCCACAGTTGGTGGCCACCGCTAGGTCGGCGATCGTGCTGTCCTCGGTCTCCCCGCTGCGGTGACTCATCACAGCTGTGTAGCGGTTGCGGTGCGCCATGTCCACGGCTTCCAATGTTTCGGTCAGCGTACCGATCTGGTTCACCTTCACCAGAATGGAGTTCGCGATGCCTTTATTGATGCCCTCGGCGAGGCGACGCGTGTTGGTCACGAACAGATCGTCACCCACCAGCTGCACCTTATCACCCAACGCCTCGGTCAGCTTTTGCCAACCATCCCAATCATCCTCGCTCATGCCATCCTCTATGCTCATGATCGGATACTTCTTGCACCAGCCTTTCCACAGGTCCACCATGTCGGAACTGGTCATGCTCTCGCCCGTGCTTTCCAGGACGTAGCGCTTCTTCTTAGCGTCGTAGAACTCGGTGCTGGCGCAATCCAGCGCTATCACGATGTCATCACCGGGCTTATATCCGGCCTTCTCGATGGCCTGCATCACCAGCTTCAACGCTTCCTCATTGCTGGCCAGATCCGGTGCGAATCCACCCTCGTCACCCACATTCGTACTCAGGCCTTTTGCCTTTAGCACGGCCTTCAGATGGTGGAAAACCTCCGCCCCCATACGTAAGCCTTGACCGAAGGTCTCCGCCCCTACGGGCATGATCATGAACTCCTGGACGTCCACCTTGTTGTCCGCATGAGCTCCTCCATTGAGGATATTCATCATGGGCACGGGCAACGTGCTCGCGTTGACCCCGCCTACATACCGGTACAGGGGTAAGCCTACCTCGCTAGCGGCGGCCTTCGCCACAGCGAGGGAAACACCGAGAATAGCATTGGCACCGAGGTTGGATTTGTTGCCCGTACCGTCCAATCCGATCATGGCTCGATCGATCATGGCCTGATCAGTGATCAGGGCACCATGCAATTCATTATTCAACGTTTCGTTGACGTGCTCAACGGCCTTGAGGACCCCCTTGCCCAAGTAGCGCTTCTTGTCACCATCACGCAATTCAGCGGCTTCGTGTGCACCCGTTGAGGCGCCGCTCGGCACTGCAGCACGGCCCATGTGGCCCGAATCTGAATACACATCCACCTCAATGGTCGGATTCCCGCGTGAATCGAGGATCTCCCGTGCTTGGATCTTGGCGATAAGGCTCATGCGTTGACGTTCTTCGTCTTGTTGTTGGAACGATCCCGTGGTACGAGCAACGGCCCCTTCAAGTTCCCCACGAACTGATCGAAGAGGTATCGGGCATCATAAGGACCTGGACCGGCCTCCGGATGATATTGCACACTGAACACCGGCCGACCCTTGAGGCGGATGCCCGCAATACTGTTGTCGTTCAGATGCACGTGGGTGATCTCCACGATCGGATCTTGTTCAACATCCGCACGGTTAGCCACGAAGCCATGATTCTGACTGGTCACCTCATCATGCCCACTGATCAGGTTCTTCACCGGGTGGTTGATCCCGCGATGACCATGATGCATCTTCTCTGTACCAATACCTTGACTCTCCGCAAGGAGCTGATGGCCCAGGCAAATGCCGAAGACCGGCAGCCCGGTTGCCAGGATGTCATGCACCAAGGCAACACTTTCCGGCATGGCCCCAGGATCACCCGGTCCGTTGCTTAGCAGAAAACCATGTGGCTCGAACGCCATCATCTGGACCACAGGTGTATCCATCTGGAACACCTTCACAAGGCATTCACGATCGGTAAGGCAGCTTACGATATTCCTCTTCACCCCGAAGTCGACCAAGGCCACCCGATGCGGAGCATCGGCCTTGCCCACCGTGTAGGGCTCATCCGTACTGACCTGACTGCTCAGTTCAAGACCTTCCATGCTCGGAGCCGCACGTAGTTGCTTCCGCAGCACGTCGAGATCCAGTTCCGTACTGCTGATCACTGCATTCTGCGCGCCGTGGTCCCGTATGTGGCGTACCAGCTTTCGCGTATCGATGTCGCTGATACCGACCACACCCTGCTTTTTCAGCAGTTCTTCCAGCGATCCACTTCCACCCGGGCGGCTCCACACCTCGCTGAATTTCTTCACAACGAGGCCGGCTATCCGGATGCGCGGGCTTTCCACCTCATCATCCTTCACACCATAGTTGCCCACATGGGCCGTGGCCAGGGTCATGATCTGACCGGTATAGCTCGGATCCGTGAAGATCTCCTGGTACCCGGTCATCCCGGTATTGAAGCAGATCTCACCCACTGTTGTGCCAGCGGCACCAATGGAGCGACCTTCGAAAACGGTCCCGTCTGCGAGCAGCAGCAGGGCTTTCGGGCGGTGGCATACGAGCATCCGTTCATCTCCTCATGCTGAAGAGCGCCGCGAAGGTATCGGGTGCGGCCGTTCCATGTGTAACCGATCATCCACAGCTGTGGAGAACCTGCCGGACACACCTCCCTTACGCAATGATCTAGTTATGCGGTCGACGGCTCGGCAAGGCTGAAGCCCAATACGAAAGAAGCGCCTTGCGGCGCTCCTTTCCTTCATACTCGGGATCTCTTATTCGGCTTTGGCCTCGGTGGCTGCATCAGCAGCACCTTCGGGGCTCTTAGCACCACTGCTCCGGCGGCTGCGGCGGGTCTTCTTCACCTCGGCACCCGCTTTTTCCTTCGCAGAGTAGAGCGTATTGAAGTCCACCAGTTCGATCATGGCCATCTCGCTGGCATCACCTAGGCGGGGAGCCAGTTTGATGATGCGCGTATATCCACCTGGTCGGTCGGCGATCTTCGGTGCCACATCGCGGAACAGGGCGGCCACCGCCTCTTTGTTCTGCAGGTAGCTGAAGACCACGCGGCGGCTGTTGGTATTGTCCGCCTTGCCCTTGGTGAGCAGGGGCTCCACAAAGCGTCGCAGCGCGCGAGCCTTGGCCAGCGTAGTGTTGATACGCTTGTGCTCGATCAGCGAGCAGGCCATGTTGCTCAGCAATGCCTCGCGGTGTGCCTTGGTGCGGCTTAGCGCATTGTTCTTGTTTCCGTGTCTCATGACTTTATCGTCGTTGGCGTTGTGCCATAGCGAGCGTGACGTGTCACGCCCCTATATCACTCCTTGTCCAGTTTGTATTTCCCCACGTTCATGCCGAAGCTCAGCCCCTTGTTCTCCACTAGGTCCTCCAGTTCAGTGAGGCTCTTCTTGCCGAAGTTGCGGAACTTCAAGAGGTCGTTCTTGTTGTAGCTCACCAGATCACCCAGGGTCTCGATGTCCGCGGCCTTCAGACAATTCAGTGCGCGAACGCTGAGGTCCATGTCGACCAGCTTGGTCTTCAGGAGCTGGCGCATGTGCAGGCTCGTCTCGTCAAGGTCCTCGCCATCGCCGCTGCGGCTGCTGCCACCAACCGGACGGTCCTCTAGCTCCAGCGAGATACGCTCATCGCTGAACAGCATGAAGTGGTGGATCAAGATCTTGGCCGCTTCCTGCAAGGCGTTCTTGGGGCTGATGCTTCCGTCGGTCATCACCTCAAGTGTCAACTTCTCGTAATCGGTCTTCTGCTCCACACGGGTGTTGTCCACGCTGTACTTCACGTTCTTGATGGGCGTGAAGATGGAGTCGATGAAGATGGTGCCGATGGGGCTGCCTTCCACCTTGTTCTCGTCGGCGGGAACGTAACCGCGGCCCTTGCCCACGGTCAGTTCAACGTGCAGCTTCACGCTGCTGTCCATGTGGCAGATCACCAGGTCCGGGTTCAACACTTGGAAGCCGGTGGTATGCTTGCCGATATCGCCGGCCGTTACGGAATCCTTACCACTGACGGTGAAGGAGATCTTTTCGGTGCTCACATCCTCCAGCTGGCGACGGAAACGCACCTGCTTAAGATTCAGTACGATCTCGGTGACGTCCTCGATCACACCCTTGATGGTGCTGAACTCGTGCTCGACACCGTCGATGCGAATGCTTGTTATGGCAAAGCCTTCGAGGCTGCTGAGCAGGATGCGGCGCAATGCGTTGCCGATGGTGATCCCGTAACCGGGCTCCAGCGGACGGAACTCAAAAGTGCCACGCTGGTCATCGGATTCGATCATCACGACCTTGTCCGGCCGTTGGAAGTCTAGGATGGGCATGTTCTGCTCGTTCGGTTTATACGGTTGCTTACTTCGAGTACAATTCCACGATGAGCTGCTCACGGATATTCTCCGGGATCTGCGCACGCTCCGGCATGGCTATCATGCGGCCCGTCATTGTGGTGGCGTTCACTTCCAGCCAGTCGAAACGCTTGGCGTTCACGCTGATACTGTTGGTGATGGTCTCCAGGCTGCGGCTCTTCTCACGCACAGCCACCGAGTCGCCAGGGCGCAGGGTGTAGCTGGGGATGGTGACCACCTGGTTGTTCACGGTAATGTGGCCATGGCTAACCAATTGGCGGGCAGCACGGCGCGTGGGGGCGAAGCCGAGGCGGTACACCGTGTTATCCACGCGGGCCTCGCATAGGCTCAGGAGCACTTCTCCGGTGATGCCCTTCTTGCTGGCGGCCGTTTCGAACATCTTCTGGAACTGGCGCTCCAGAATGCCGTAAGTGTATTTGGCCTTCTGCTTCTCGGCGAGCTGAACGCTGTATTCGCTCTGCTTTCCGCGGCGCTTGGTTAGGCCGTGCTGGCCGGGGCTGTGCGGCTTGCGCTCCATCCATTTGTCCGGTCCGAAGATCGCCTCCTTGAATTTGCGGGCGATGCGGGTCTTAGGTCCTGTGTATCGTGCCATTCTTCTTTGGTTTTGGGTGCGTTCGGCACCAACAACAGAGCGCGCGTCCACGCGCTCCTACGGGTTTGTGTTTAAACGCGGCGCTTCTTGGGTGGACGGCAGCCGTTGTGAGGCATGGGGGTGATGTCGATGATCTCCATCACTTCAATGCCGCTGTTGTGCAGAGCACGGATGCAGCTTTCGCGGCCACTTCCAGGTCCCTTCACATACACGCGCACCTTGCGCAGCCCGAGTTCGAAGGCCTCGCGAGCAGCCTCCTCGGCGCTCACCTGCCCTGCGTACGGGGTGTTCTTTTTGCTGCCACGGAAGCCCATTTTGCCACCACTGGCCCAGCTGATCACCTCGCCCTTGTTGTTGGTGAGGCTCACGATCAGGTTGTTAAAGCTCGCGCGGATGTGGGCCTGTCCATGGGCCTCCACCACCACGTTCTTCTTCTTCTTCTTGCCAGCGGCTGCGCCGCCTTTACCTTCTTGTTGTTTTGCCATTGGTCTATCTGTTGGGGCGATGCGAGCACCGACCTTACGATCTTACTTCGTTGCCTTCTTCTTGTTGGCCACCGTCTTCCGCTTGCCCTTACGGGTGCGGCTGTTGGTGCGTGTACGCTGGCCGCGCACGGGCAGTCCGCTGCGGTGACGCATGCCGCGGTAAGAGTTGATGTCGACCAGACGCTTGATGCTCAACTGCACCTCGCTACGCAAGGCGCCTTCCACCTTGATGTTCTCGTTGATCACCGTGCGAATGCGCGACTGCTCATCATCATCCCACTCCTGCACCTTCTTGTCGGGATCCACCTCCGCTTTCTCCAAGATGGAGAGGGCTGTGCTCCGGCCAATGCCGTAGATGTAAGTGAGGCCGATGCAGCCCCGCTTGGTCTTGGGTAGGTCGATACCTGCGATACGTGCCATGGTCGTGCGTTTATCAGCCTTGACGCTGCTTGAACTTGGGGTTCTTCTTGTTGATGATGTACAGACGTCCCTTGCGGCGGACCAGCTTGCAGTCCACGGAACGTTTCTTGATAGAGGCCCTGATCTTCATGGGTCCGGTTTGTTCGGTTTATGTCTTGTATCGGAAAGTAATGCGTCCCTTGCTCAGATCGTATGGGCTCATCTCCACCTTCACTTTGTCCCCGGGCAGAATACGGATGTAGTGCATCCGCATCTTTCCGCTGATGTGCGCGACGATGATGTGTCCGTTCTCCAATTCAACGCGGAACATCGCATTGCTCAGCGCCTCTTTAATGACGCCGTCCTGCTCGATGTTCCCCGTTTTGCTCATTCCTTTCCGTTCTCTTTTTATCCTTCATTCAACATGCCGTGAATTCTCACGCCACGATCAATTCACCTTTTTGCCTCAGCACATCCTCGATGTAACTGAAGGTAGATAAGACTTCGGCTTTGCCTGGCCGCACAGCAATGGTGTGTTCGAAGTGGGCACTGGGCTTTCCGTCGCGCGTGGACACCGTCCACCCGTCCTCCAACTGTCGCACCTCCTTGGTGCCCATGTTGATCATCGGTTCGATCGCCAGGGCCATCCCCTCCGCCAATCGAGTCCCATGCCCGCGTCTTCCGAAATTCGGAACTTCCGGACCTTCGTGCAGCTTGCGCCCTAGGCCGTGACCTGTGAGTTCGCGCACCACGCCGTATCCGTTCTTCTCCGCGTGTGCTTGGATCGCGTATCCGATGTCGCCGGTGCGGTTGTTCACCACGGCCTGTTCAATACCCAGATTCAGGCTTTCCACCGTTACGCGGAGCAACTTCCTCACCTCATCCTTCACCTCCCCTACACAGAACGTGTAGGCGCTGTCCCCATAGAATTCGTTCATCAGCACACCGCAATCCACACTGGCAACATCACCTTCGCGTAGCTCACGTTTGCCCGGAAGGCCATGCACCACTTCTTCGTTCACGCTGATCAACAGCGTGCTCGGGCAGTCGTACAGTCCCTTGAATCCCGGAAGCGCACCATGGTCGCGGATGAACTGTTCAGCCAGGCGGTCCAATTCGGAGGTTGTCACACCCGGACGGATGTGCCTCGCCACTTCGGCCAAAGTCTTACCAACAAGCAAAGAACTCTCCCTCACCAGCGCGATCTCGTCGGCGCTCAAACAGCTCACGGTCTTCACCATGAACTATCCGGCTGCCATACTATAGGTCGCACTCTGCCTCCCCTTGATGCGGCCCGTCTTCATCAGGCCGTCATAATGTCGCATCAACAAATGACTCTCGATCTGCTGCAGCGTGTCCAACAACACGCCCACCATGATCAACAAGGATGTACCACCGAAGAACTGCGCGAAGCCCTGCTTAATGCCAAAGCCGATCGCAAATGCGGGCAGAATGGCCACCAGACCCAGGAATACCGCGCCTGGCAGGGTGATGCGGCTTAACAGGTCGTCGATGTGACCTGCTGTCGCCTTACCTGGCTTCACGCCGGGGATAAAGCCACCATTGCGCTTCATGTCATCCGCCAATTGGTTCGGGTTGACCGTGATGGCGGTGTAGAAATAGGTGAAAGCAACCACCAGCAGGAACAGGGTCAGGTTATAGCCCACGCTCTCGTACCGGCTGAAGTGGGTCATCCACTGGGGTGGGTTGTCGAACGCCTGGCTCAAGTACAAAGGGATCAGCACGATGGCCTGCGCGAAGATGATCGGCATGACACCGGCGGCGTTCACCTTCAACGGAACATAATTCCGCACGCCGCCATACTGTTTGTTGCCCTGCACGCGCTTGGCGAACTGAACGGGGATCCGCCGGGTGCCTTGCACCAGCATGATATTCGCCGCGATGATCGCCAGCCAGATCACGATCTCCACCAGGATCACCACCAATCCACCACCTCCGGGGCCGAGTCGGCTCACGAACTCCTGCAGGAAGGACGAAGGGAGACGGGCAAGGATGCCGACCATGATGATCAACGAGATACCATTGCCGAGACCGCGTTCCGTAATGCGCTCACCGAGCCACATAACGAACAATGTACTGCACGTCAGGATGATGGTGCTCACCGGGATCCAAAGGGCGTCATTCACCGGACGTGCGGATGGATCCACGTAGGTGAGAATGTAACCAGGGGCCTGGAACAGGCAGATGATAATGGTGATGTAGCGCGTATACTGGTTCAGCTTGCGACGACCGCTCTCCTCACGCTGCATCTTCTGCACAGCGGGCACGGCGATGCCAGCGAGCTGGATGATGATGCTTGCGCTGATGTATGGCATCACGCCCAATGCAAAGATGCTCGCACGGGTGAACGCACCACCCGTGAAGATGCTCAACAAGTCGATGAGGCCTCCGCCCCCACCGGTGCTGCTACTTGCAAGTGCGGCACTGTCCACACCCGGCAGCACGATGAAGCTGCCGATGCGATAGACCAGCAACAGTCCGAGCGTAATGAGAATACGCTTTCGCAGCTCCTCGATGCGCCAAATGTTCTTTATAGTATCGATCAGGTTCTTCATCCTTAGCGGTTGACGATCTCCACTTTACCTCCCTTGGCCTCAATGGCCGCCTTTGCCGTTGCGCTGAAGGCATTCGCCTTCACCTCGATCGCACCTTTCAGCACACCACGTCCCAAGATCTTCACCAGGTCGTTCTTACCGATCAGTCCACCGACGCGCAACGCTGCAATATCGATCACCATCACTTTATTCTTATCAACGAGCGCCTGAAGTGCATCGAGGTTGATGCCCTTGTACTCCACACGGGTGGGATTCGTGAAACCGAACTTCGGTACACGACGCACCAATGGGGTCTGGCCACCCTCGAATCCACGACGGCGGTTGTAGCCCGTATCGGCCTTTTGGCCTTTGTGGCCCTTGCCGGCGGTGCCGCCTTTGCCACTGCCCTGTCCGCGGCCGAGGCGTTTGTTCTTCTTGGTCGCCCCTTTGGCGGGCTTGATCTGACTGAGGTCCATGGTCTTTTCTTTTGATGGACGGGTGAACCCCGCCCTGGTCACATATCAAGCCTCCTTCACGTTCACCAGATGGGCCACCTTGGCCACCATGCCGCGCACTTGGGGAGTGCCTTCCACTTCAGCCTGTCGACCGATACGGCCTAAACCCAAAGCACGCAGGGTGTCCTTCTGGCGCTTGGGGCACTTGATCCAGCTGCCCGTTTGTGTGATGATGATCTTGCTCATGCTCGTTGCCTTTGCGCAGGCTTGGTTATCCGTTGAACACTTTTTCCAGCTTCACGCCACGCTGCATGGCCACGGCTGATGCATCGCGCATCTGCGTAAGCGCCTCGATCGTGGCCTTCACCACGTTGTGTGGATTGCTACTTCCTTTGCTTTTGGCCAGCACGTCCGTTACACCAGCGCTCTCCAGCACGGCTCGCATCGCGCCACCGGCTATAACACCTGTACCGTGTGCTGCTGGGCGCAGCAGCACGAAGGCACCTGCGAACTTGCCTTCCTGCGTGTGCGGAATGGTCCCTTTGCGCACCGGCACTTTAACCAGGTTCTTCTTCGCATCGTCAATGCCCTTGGCGATCGCCTCTTGCACTTCCTTCGACTTGCCCAGTCCGTGACCGACCACGCCATTGCCGTTGCCCACCACCACGATGGCGGCAAAGGTGAAGGTGCGACCACCTTTCGTCACTTTAGTTACGCGGTTCAGTGCCACGAGCTTATCCTTCAGCTCGAGCTCACTGCTCTTGACCTTGTTCGCTCTTGTTTCAGCCATGTTGCTGGGTTGATCAGAAAGTAAGTCCGGCTTCGCGCGCTGCATCGGCCAAGGCCTTCACGCGTCCATGATAGAGATATCCGTTCCGGTCGAAGACGACCTTGTCGATGCCTGCGGCCTTTGCCTTCTCAGCGATGGCACGGCCGACGAGTTTGGCCTGCTCAACGCCGCTGGCCTTGTGGGCTTTGGCATCCTTCAGACTACCCACGCTAACCAGCGTGTGGCCCTGTTCGTCATCGATCACTTGCGCGTAAATGTCGGCATTGCTCCGATACACCGTGAGGCGCGGACGTTCGGCGTTGCCACGCACCCGGAGACGGATAGCGGTCTTGATCCTCGCGCGTCGTTGCAGTTTGCTGTTGTTCATCGTCAGTTCTTATTTGCCGGCTGCTTTACCAGCTTTGCGACGTACGTTCTCACCCACGAAGCGCACACCCTTGCCTTTGTAAGGCTCTGGCTTGCGAAGTCCGCGCAACTTGGCGGCCACCGCACCGAGGAGCTGCTTGTCGGCGCTCTCCATGCTGATGATGGGGTTCTTTCCTTTTTCCTGCACGGCGGTGACTTTGATCTGCGTAGGCAGTTCGATGGCCACGTTGTGCGAGAAACCGAGGCTGAGGTCCAGGCGCTGGCCTTTGACCGTGGCGCGATAACCTACTCCAACGAGTTCCTGCTGCACCTTAAAGCCTTCGGACACGCCCTTTACCATGTTCGCAACGAGCGAGCGGTAAAGGCCGTGCATGGCCTTATGGTGCTTAAGGTCTGTGGGGCGCTCGAATACGAGCGTACCATCCTCGTCTTTCATTTTTATGGCAGGGTCCATGGTCTGCATAAGGGTCCCTTTCGGTCCCTTTACGGTCACCACGTTCTTGTCACTTACGGTCACCTGCACGCCTGTGGGTACGGTGATGGGGGCTTTTCCGATGCGGCTCATGGTCGTTCGGGTTTAGCTAACGTAGCAGAGCACCTCACCGCCAACGCCCAAGGTACGGGCCTCCTTGTCGGTGATCACACCCTTACTGGTGCTGATGATGGCCACGCCGAGGCCGTTAAGCACGCGGGGAAGCTCTCCGCTGTGGGCGTATTTGCGCAGGCCGGGGCTGCTCACACGGGTGAGCTCGCGGATGGCGCTCTGGCGGCTGGTGCGGTCGTACTTCAGGGCGATCTTGATCATGCCCTGCTTGTCGTCCTCCTCCACTTTCCAGGACAGGATGTAGCCCTTGTCGTAGAGGATGCGCGTGATGTCCTTCTTGAGGCCGCTGGCAGGGACCTCAACCACCTTCTTGCGCGCCATGATGGCGTTGCGCAGGCGAGTGAGGTAGTCGGCGATAGGATCGGTTGTCATGGTCGTGTTCTTTTTTCACGGGCGCGGGATCCCGCACCCTTACAAATTACCAGCTGCACTTAGTTACCCCCGGGATCTTGCCTTCGAGCGCCATGTTGCGGAACATGTTCCGGCTGATACCAAAGAGGCGGATATAGCCCTTCGGACGGCCGCTGATGCCGCACCGATTGTGCATGCGCACGTAGCTGCTGTTCGCGGGAAGCTTTTGCAAGCCCACCCAATCGCCGGCAGCCTTCAACTTGGCGCGCTTAGCAGCAAATTTCTCCACCATCTTAGCCCGCTTGCGTTCGCGTGCCTTCATGCTTTCCTTGGCCATGGTCGCTTGGTATTCGTGTTACTTGGTGAAGGGGAATCCGAATGCCGTCAAAAGCGCCTTCGCCTCTTGGTCGGTCTTCGCCGTGGTCACGAACGTGATGTCCATGCCTTGAATACGGGGTGCCTTGTCGATGTCGATCTCCGGGAAGATGATCTGCTCCTTCACCCCAAAAGTGAAATTGCCACGACCATCGAAGCCTTTGGCCTGCACGCCACGGAAGTCACGAGTGCGGGGCAGGGCCACAGCGATCAAGCGATCCAGAAATTCATACATGCGATCACCGCGCAACGTCACACGAGCACCGATGGGCATGCCCTTGCGCAGTTTGAAGTTGCTGATGTCTTTTTTAGAGACCGTTGGTACGGCTTTCTGGCCCGTGATGAGGCTCATTTCGCCCACAGCGTTCTCCACGATCTTCTTGTCGCCTACTGCATGGCCTAAGCCCTGGTTCACAGCGATCTTCAGGATCCGGGGTACCTGCATGGAACTCTTGTACTTGAACTCCTTCTGGAGCGTAGGCACCACCGATTCATGGTAGGTCGCCTTCAAGCGGGGTTTGTAGGTGCTCATCACTTCTTGGCCGTTTTCTTAGTAGCCTTCACTTTCACCACGCGCTCGATGGTGCCGTCCTTGTTGACCTTGCGGCCAACGCGACCCGGCTCACCCGTCTTAGCGTCGATCAACATCAGGTTGCTGATGTGGATGGGGCCCTCCTTCTCCACGATGCCGCCCTGTGGCGTGGCCGTGGTGGGCTTGCTGTGCTTCTTGTTGATACGCAGGCCTTCCACCAGCGCACGTGTGCGCTTGCGGTCCACCTCCAGGACACGGCCTTCCTTGCCCCGGTCCTCACCGGCCAGCACCTTCACCATGTCGCCTTTCTTGATATGTAGCTTCTTCTGCATGACGTGTCAGAGTACCTCGGGGGCGAGGGAGATGATCTTCATGAACTTCTTTTCGCGGAGCTCCTTGGCCACGGGTCCGAAGATGCGCGTGCCGCGCATTTCACCGGCCGCATCGAGCAGTACTACGGCGTTGTCGTCGAACCGGATGTAGCTGCCGTCCTTGCGACGCGTCTCCTTGCGGGTGCGTACCACCACGGCCTTGCTCACGGTGCCCTTCTTGGCGCCGCCCTGGGGCAGTGCGTCCTTGATGGTCACCACCACCGTATCACCGATGCGCGCATACCTGCGCTTGGTGCCGCCCAGCACACGGATCACCAGCACTTCGCGGGCTCCGCTGTTGTCAGCTACGTTCAGTCGTGATTCCTGTTGGATCATGGCTTCTCTCGGTGTCTCTGGTTACTTGGCACGTTCCACCACCTCCACCAGGCGCCAGCGCTTCAGCTTGCTCATGGGGCGGGTCTCAGCGATGCGGACGGTGTCGCCGATGTGTGCTTCGCTCTTCTCGTCATGCGCCATGAACTTGCTGGAACGCTTCACGAACTTGCCGTACTTGGGGTGCTTCACCTGGCGTTCGACCACCACAGTGATGCTCTTGTTCATCTTGTCGCTGGTAACGATACCCACACGCTCTTTGCGCAGGTTGCGTTCCAATTCGGTCGTTTCAGTGCTCATTTCTTGGCGGTATTGGCGGCCAGCTCACGCTTGCGCATTTCGGTAAGGATGCGGGCCACTTCTTTCTTCTTATGGCGCAGCTGCATCGGGCTGTCGATGGGGCTCACGGTGTGGTTGAAGCGGAGCTTGGTGAGCGTACTGCGCTCATCCTGCAGCTTGTCCTGCAATTCCACCTGCGTGAGGTCCTTCAGTTCGGTTCCTTTCTTCTTCATGGCGCGCTATGCTTATTGACCGTCGTAGTCCTCGCGTACAACGAACTTGGTCTTGATCGGGAGCTTCTGGGCCGCCAGACGCAGGGCCTCCTTGGCCGTGGCCATGGGCACTCCATCGGCTTCGAAGATGATGCGCCCGGCGTGGCACACGGCCACCCAGTGGTCCAGGGCTCCTTTGCCCTTACCCATACGCACCTCTGCCGGCTTGCTTGTTACAGGCTTGTCCGGGAACAATTTGATCCACACCTGGCCTTCGCGCTTCATGTGGCGCGTGAGCGCTACACGGGCGGCTTCGATCTGGCGACCGGTGAGCCAAACGCTTTCCATGGCCTTCAGGCCGAAGGATCCCAGTGCTACACGGTGGCCGCGTTGGGCTACGCCCTTCATGCGGCCCTTGTGCATATTGCGGCGCTTGCTGCGCTT
>JBKJNF010000221.1:0-6640 GCA_046596155.1 Flavobacteriales bacterium
GTTTGAAGGTGCGCGGCGGTACGATCAGCTCGCCTTTCGCCCGCGCCTCGCGCGGATCTACGATCACCGGAAGCTCTTCCAACTCGATGGCGATCAGCTTGCGCGCTTGCACGGCGATGTCTTCGCTCGTCGCGATGATCAGCGCTACCGGCATGCCCCAGAAGTGGATGTCGTGTTCCGCGAAGAGCGGCTCATCCGCAATGATCCCACCTATCTGGTTCTCGCCGGTGACGTCCTTGTAAGTGAGGATGCGCACCACTCCGGGGAATGCACCTGCCTTGGCAAGGTCCAGCTCTTTAATGCGCGCATGCGCCGACGGTGCGTCGTAGGGCAGCGCGTACAGTGTTCCTTGCTGCACCGGGATATCGTCGAGGTAGATCGATCGTCCGGTGACGTGGCCGCTGCCGTCCACGTTACGCAGGTTCGACATCTCATCGCGCGTCCGCGTTTCCTTTTCGGAAACCACCTTGTCCGGATCCGGGATCAAGCGGTCGGCGCCTTTCTTCGGACTGGTGTTCATGCGACCAGTTCCTTCAGCGTGAACGTCTCCGGGAACAATTCCATAAAGTGCGCGAAGAACAGTTGGCGGAGGAGCAATCGCTTGTAGTCTGATGTGCCGCGCGCATCGCTGATCGGGGCGATCTCCTCGTTCATCACCTTGATCGCTTCGCGAACATTCTCATTCGTGATCGGCTTACCTGCGAGGAAGGCCGATGTGTTCGACAGATATTTCGGGATCGGAGCAACACCACCGGCGCTTACATGCGCCTCACGGATGGTATCGCCTTCCATGTCCAGCCGGATCGCGCTGTTCACGCTGGCGATGTCCAAGTGCGTGCGCTTGCTGACCTTCTCGAAGTTGAAGAGCGTGTCCTTGCCAGGAAGTGTGAAGCGGACGGAAGTCACGATCGCATCTGGTGACTTGTCCAACTGCTTGTAGCCTTTGTAGAGGTCCTTCAGCTCCAGTGAACGCCCGGCATCTTCGCGATTCCGGCTCAAGGCCGGAATGACACCCGATATTTTGAGATCGATCGTGCTATCGAGTGCCAAGAAGAAGACCGTGAGATCGCCGATGGGAGAGGCGTTCACGAAGTTGCCGGCAAGCGTGCCCATGTTGCGTATGGGCGTGGAGGAGACCAGCAGGAGGTTCTTCTCCAGAGAAGGGAAGAGCTTGTTGAGTTCTGTTGAGTTCAACAGATCCGCTGCAGTGCAAGCGCCACCGATGATGTATTGGTCGCCTTCGATGCGGATGCCCTTCAGCGTGTCGTCGTTGAACACGGAGCGGATCGCCGCGTGGTGCATCGTGTCGTGTTTTTGCACGTAGAGGTCGGTACCGCCGCCGAGGAGGGGCGCGAGATCTCGCGCCCGTAAGGGCGGCGCCGGACCAATGGCCTTCAAGCGTTCCCTGATCCCATCGAAGTAGGAGGGAAGGAATCCGTTCTTCACTGACCAAGCGATCGGATCGTTGCCATCCTTGTCCGTGAGCTTGTCAGCAACGATCGCTGCCGCGCGTTCAATAGACTTGTATCCCGTGCACCGACAAATATTGCCATCGATCGCGCGCACTGCCATTTCTTCTGTGACCGTCTCACGCGACAAGCAGCAACCACTCAACGACACCACAAAGCCCGGCGTGCAAAAACCGCATTGCGTCCCGCTCTCATCCACCATGGCTTGTTGCACGGGGGAGAGCTTCTCCATGTTGAGGCCTTCCACGGTGACGATGTGCTTGCCGTGCACGTTGGCGAGCGCGAGCAGGCACGATGTCATCGACCGGTAGTCGACGTTGCCATTCTTTAACTCTCCGACCAGCACCGTGCACGCTCCACAGTCGCCTTCGCGGCAGCCGATCTTGGTGCCCGGCAGTTGTTGCTTGTATCGAATGATGTCCAGCAGCACCGTGCCTTCGGGCTCAGCGCTTTCGATCAGCGTGTCGTTCAGGATGAAGGACACCATCGCTCAGTACTCAACCTTCTTGATGCTCGACTTCCACTTCTCGAACGCCACTAACGCCTCTTCACGCATCATCTGTTGTGTGAACAGCTTCCGCTCGTCGATGTGCCGTTCGATCTCGGCGTAGATGAACTGATCGTCGAATTCGATCGCTGCTGCATCCGCCTTCGTATTGGCGTAAAAGATCGCCTTCGGCCGCGCCCAGTAGATCGCACCTAGGCACATTGGGCAAGGCTCGCAGCTGCAGTAGATCTCGCAGTCATCAAGCTGGAACGAGCCCAGAACCTTGCATGCCTCCCGGATGGCAACGACCTCCGCATGCGCGGTGGGGTCGTTGCTTGATGTCACCTCGTTCGCACCACGCGCAATGATCTTTCCATCCTTCACCACTACAGCGCCGAACGGACCACCCTTCCCGCCTTCCACATTCTCAATGGACAGGCGGATGGCTTCGCGCATGTGCGCTTGGCGCTCTTCGCTATTGGACATGCTGCGAAGATGGTGAGTTCCACATCAGCTTGCTGCGCCAGTACCTTTTACATTCGCGCCCCAATTCCGGCCCCATAGTTCAATGGATAGAATAGGAGTTTCCTAAACTCTTGATCCAGGTTCGACTCCTGGTGGGGTCACACGTTCCACTTCGTCGAGCGGGACAGGTCACTGGTGGTATCGCGTTGATCACGGACGGTGTGATCTGCTGCCATATTCCCCATTGAATCCTCTGATTATCAGATAGTTTGAGCGATATTCCGCTCAATGCGCCCCCGGTGAACATAGCCGTGTGAGAAAAGACAGGCTTTCGCCCCGGGACGCGGTATGGGTGAGTCTACCTTCGGCGCTGCCTGCGTGCGGGCATGCTGAACGTGCGTTCGATCCTCATCTTCCCCGCCCTCGTGCTGCCCGCGCTGCTTCTTGCCCAGCCGCCGAATGACGACTGCAACGCTGCGGCTACGCTGTGCGCTGATCAGCCATTGACGGGGAACAATACGGGCGCGGTGGGTTGGCCTGGCTTCTGCGGCGGCACCGCGAACGTGCTTTGGTACAGCTTCACTACCAATAGCGTGGGCGGGGTGGTGAATGTGGATGTGGGCGGCATCACGTGCCCTGGTGTGGCCGGTATGGACAATGAGTTGAGTGTGGTGGTGTTGAGCGGGGATGGTAGTTGTACGCCAGGTTCCTTCAACGCGGTGAGCCAGTGTCAGCAGGATTCGGTGGGCTTCACGGTGGCTACGCCAGCGCTGTTGCCCAACACACAGTACTGGGTGATCGTGGCCGGGGTTGCGGACAACGGTGCCTTGATCCCCGCTCAATGCGCCTTCACCATCGCGACCTCGGGTCCAGGTGCCGACATCGTTGGCGTTGATCTCTCGGCTGGACCGGATGTGGTACTCGCCGATGGCAATAACGTGCAACTGCAAGCCACCGGAGGAAGCACCTACACTTGGAGCCCGTCCAGCGGGTTGAGTAGCAGCACGGGGTCGGACCCCTTCGCAGAACCGAACGAAAGCACCACATACACGGTGGAAACGACCCTTAATGGTTGCACTTATACGGATGATGTTTTTGTGGAAGTGCGCCGCTTGATCGACCCCCCGAACACCATCACGCCGAACGGTGATGGGAAGAACGATGTTTGGGAGATATTCGGGATCAGCGACTATTCGGAGTGTGATGTGAGCATCTACGACCGATGGGGACAGCGCGTGTTCCATAGCGTGGGTTATCGTGAAGCGTTCGATGGCAAGGGTTTGCCCACAGCCACGTATTACTGGGTGATCGACCTCAACCAGCTTGAGGGGCGCTCCGATCCGTATACCGGTTACCTCACCATCGTGAACTGATGCGCACGCGGATCCTTCTCCTGTTCCTGCCGCTCCTGCTCACCGAGCTTCGCGCCCAGCAGGTGCCGCAGTACACGCAGTTCGTGTTCAATTATTTCGCTATCAACCCAGCTGTTGCCGGGAGTAAGGATTGCATGGATGTGCGCCTTGGTTTCCGCAAGCAGTGGGTCGGGTTTCCCGGCGCACCGACCACGGGATGGGTCACCATGCATGGCTACCTGCGGCCCAAGGGTAAGCCGTTCATCAAGCATCGCCATGGCGTGGGTGCTTTCATTGAGTCCGACGAGACCGGACCGCTCGGTTATTCGTCATTGTATCTGGCCTACGCCTATCACATCCAACTGGCGAAGGACTATTACCTGAGCATGGGCCTGTTCGGCGGGGTGAAACAGGAGAAGCTGGATCTGGGAAAGGTCACGGTCGTGGATGCGGATGATCCGGCTTTGGTGAACGATGGAAGTGTTCTGGTCTACCCCGAGATCATTCCCGGCATCTGGCTCTACGGCAAGAACGGATGGGCCGGCATTTCAATGCCGCAAGCGCTCGGTAACCGGATCAAGGACCTAGGCACGGATAGTCGACTGACGCGGCATTTCATGGTCAGCGGAGGCAAGCGGGTACGTTTCAATCGGACCATCGGCTTGGTTCCCAGCGTGCTGCTGAAGTTCTCCTCCGGATCCCCCATGGCGCTGGATGTGAACATGATGTTGGAGTATCGCCGCCGTTTGGGCATTGGCGTGAGCTATCGCAACCAAGATGCGGTGGCCTTCATGATGAAGGTGCCCTTCCTGAAGTACTTCACCTTGGGGTACAGCTATGACGTGAACACCAGCCGCCTTCGAGTGGCCAACACCAATACCCACGAGGTGATCCTGGCGATCTACCCCTGTGGTGCCAATGATCCCGCCAAAGAGATCGTCCGTTGCCCGGTATTCCAATGAACGACAACAACATCCCCCGCCTTATGACGTCACGCACCCTGCTCCTTCTTTGTGCGATCGCCATCAACCTCGCCGCTCAAGCTGAGCACGTGAAACATTGGGTAGGCGGTAGCGGCACCTGGAGCGATACGCAGCACTGGTCGCTTTCCGCTGGTGGGCCCGGCGGTGCAGGTGTTCCACGTGCCGATGAGGCTGTGCGCATCATGCCGATTCAGCCGGTAGCGATCACCATCGATCGTGATGCCTTCTGTGCCGCGCTGACATTGGATGGCACAACAGGTGCGATCACGGTGACCGGTAACTCCCGGGCTGAAATGCGGGTGAACGGGGACCTGCGCGCGCAGGGGCAGGTGCAGTGGACCTTCGACGGGGCATTGATGCTCTCCCACGGCGCCGGCGAAGTGGTGTTGGATACGCGTGGGATGGCGATCAACAGCGATGTGGTGATCGATGGCATGGGACCTTGGACCATGCAGACCGACTTCACGGTAACCGATGCGCGAACGATCACGATGCGCGAAGGAACGTTGGTCACAAACGGCAATACGCTGCGTGCCGGAGTGCTGCGGTTCGAAGGTAGACAGGACAAACTGGTGATCGCCGATGGTTCGGCGGTACTTCTGGCACATGCGTTGGAACCGGGTACGATGGACGGCGTTGTGGAGCAAGGCCGCTCGCATTTGTTCGTGGGGGATCAGGAACAGCCATGGGGTGACGCTGCGCGGGATGCACATGCCGAGGAACGTGGCATCTCGGTATGCGGCACGGGTGCAGGGCAAACACCTTTCACCATCAATGCGCAGGTGCTCACCAACTTCAACGGGTTCAATGTGAGGTGCAACGGCAGCTGCGACGCCCAAGTGACAGTGTCTGTGTCAGGGGGTGTCGGTCCGTCCTTCACCTATCTCTGGAGTGGCGGCGGTCCCACCACCCAAACGTGGTCCAATACCTGTGCGGGCAACAAGTTGGTGATCGTGACCGATCAAGGACAGGGCATCGGTTGCGCTGCCACGGTGCAGGTGCTCGGTCCTCCTCCCCTGGGCGTGATCTTCTTCCCGCCGCTAACGCCGCCTACGTGTGCGTCAGCGTGTGATGGAAGTGGTACTGCTCTTCCGGTGGGCGGAACGGGAGCCGGGTATACCTTCAACTGGAACAACGGCGTGGGTACAAGTGCGTCCTTCAACCAGCTCTGTGCCCAGGCCAATACGTTGCAGATCAAGGACGCAAATCTGTGTTCGTTCGATACAGTGTTCACGTTGGGGCCTACGCCAATTTCACCGGTGCTAACCATTTCGTCCCCGGTCTGTAACAGTAGTTGCGACGGTACGGCTAGTGTAGCCGTAACGGGCGGGACGGGACTGATCACCTACAACTGGGAACCTGGTTTACCTATGGGCGATGGGTCCAACAGCGTTACCCAGTTATGCGCCGGCAGCTATTCCGTGCTCCTGAGTGACGCGAACGGATGTGACACAACACTGTTCTTCACCATTACCGAGCCACCTCCCATCATTCCCAATGCCACGATCATTCCAGCAACATGCCCCGATGTGTGCAATGGTCAGGTGAGCTTTGCTCCGTCCGGGGCCCTTGGCCCGTTCCAGTATCTCTGGATACCAGGCGGACAAACGACCAGTTCCCGTATAGGTCTCTGCACTGGAACATACCAATGCCGGATCACGGATCAGGCCTCTGGTTGCGATACACTGGTGAGCGTTTTGGTAGGTGCTCCACCCCCGATCATCCCCATTCCGAACAGCACCAACATCATGTGCAATGGTGATTGCAATGGAACAGCAGGTGTAACGGTGAGCGGTGGTTCAGGCGTGTATACCTATGCTTGGACCCCTCCACCGAGCAACGGCCCCGATCAGTCGCAGGCCTTGGGGCTGTGCGCGGGTACGT
>JBKJNF010000323.1:0-6897 GCA_046596155.1 Flavobacteriales bacterium
CCGAGGATGGTGATCGTGCAGCGTATTGCGCCCTTTTTGTTCACCAGATCAGCGCCCATGCCAGCGTCGAACAGTGTGTAGGAGGCGGTCCGCGTTTCCGTTCCGTAGGCACCGAAGAACCGATCCTGGGCGGCGTAGTACTGCATGCCGGCCGAAACGAACAGGTGTGTGAAGGGTCCGATGCGCTTGCGCAGTGCTGCTCGCAATTCACTCGTGGTGTGCAGGGGTGGAATGAGCGGCAGGAAGCGCGTACTGTCCGTGACCGTGGCTCCATTCCCGCCCAGGTTCTCTGCCCTGATGAACGAGATGGCGTTCTCGAAGTGCAACCAGTCGAGCGGGTGCGGATGGATGTCCAAACTGAACTCTCCACCGAAAAGCCGGGCCTGCGTCTGCCGGAATTTGAACACGGGATAGGGCTCCCCGCCCTGTTCCAAGAGCGAGTCGGCTCCGTTCGCGCTCACGAGCTTTTCATTGTAGATGTAGTCGCCGATGTCGTTGTTGAAGAGCTCAACGCTCGCCGTTACGTGCGTGCCATTGTAGAACAGCCCTACATCCTCCTGCAGGTTGAATTCGGGCCGCAGGTCAACGGAACCCAACTGGGCAAAACCGGATCCGGGGTGAACACCGCTGGCCGAAAGCTCCGCCGCATTCGGCGCCCGGTATCCGCGGCCTATGTTCGCTTTCAGCGTGAGGCGTTCGTTGAAGTTAAAGGCCAGTCCCAGGCTGCCGCTGAGGCCGCCGAACAGCTGCGTGAGCGCCTCGAACTCCTCCACTGGATCGCCTTCGAGACCACTGGCGGTGTTGAATCCAGTTGAAGCGTCACGCCGGATCAGCATGCGTTCACTTGTATAATGGCGAAGGTCGTAGCGCAATCCACCTGACACATTTGTGCGGCCCGCGCGAAGCTTTGCGTGAATGAACGGACCGATATCGAGGTCGCGATAGGAAGGAATGACGAATTCGGTGCCCTTCGCCGCGTTGTTCTGTTGAAGCATTCCATTCATGCCCGTGGTGGTCTCCCATCCGTTCCGTTCCGGGAAGTGATACTTCACATCATAGGACAGGGTGGTCAGTGACAGATACAGGCCAGGGACCTCGGGCGCCTGTGGATGGCTGTACTCGCGGCGGATACTTCGTTGCAACCCGATGCTGGTGCTCAAGCGACCAGTTCCCAGAATGAAACTGGAATTGGAGTTCATTCTGTAATGTTGAACGCGCTGATGGATCACGGCGATATCGTAGGAGCTGAGCACTGCATCGCTGACCACCGGGCGGATCGTATCCTCTTCACTGATCTGCTGTGTGAAGCGGCGTGAGGTGCTATCGCGACTTCCATCAGGCACTTCCTGTTGGTTGTCATACAGGCCGAAGCTCACATGTGCGTAGCCCCAGGACCGGTTGATGCCGACGTATAGATAGGCATCGTTCTCCTTGTATTTCGTGCCGTATACACGGCCATCGTACCGGTTGCGGTAGTTGCTGGCCATTTTCGATGAAAGGCACGCGCCATGGATGATCCCTTTCGTATTCCCGTCGATCTTCAGCGATGCGGCCGCAGTATTGTTGTTCGTTTGGTAATTCGTCAGCAAGCTGCCATCCAGCGTCCCGGGTGCCGCCCCTTGCGAAGGAAGCAGATGGACCACGCCCGCGAGCGCATCGGATCCGTACATCAGGCTTGCCGGACCTTTCACCACCTCGATCCGATCAACGACGTATTCATCCACCTCCACGCCATGCTCCTCGCCCCATTGCTGGCCTTCGAGCCGCACGCCGTCGAAGAGCGTCAATACGCGCGTGGAACCGAGACCGCGGATGTATGGCTTCGAAATGTTGGGGCCGGTCGAGACCGCGCTGACCCCCGGTACGCGGGCCAAGGATGCGATGATGTTGGTGGATGCATGCTCCAGCAAGTACTGGTGATCGACGAGCGTGGTCGGCACGGGATCGCGCTTCAGTTCCGTGGCCTTGGAGGCACCGGTCACCACCACATCATTCATTTCCGTGACCGAAGGCTCAAGCGCGACGTCCTTCACCTCGGTCGTGGAGAGGTCCACCGTGAAGGTGGCCGCTGCATAGCCGATCATGCTCACGCGCATCAACAATTTGACGGTAGGCAACTCCGCGATCGCGTAGTTCCCGTCCGGGCCTGATGTAGTGCCCTTTCGGATATCGGGAAGCCAGACCTGTGCACCCGGGACCGGCTCGCCTGTGTCCTTGTCGGTGATGCGGCCCTTCAAGGTGACCGTGCCTGGGCCGGCGAACGCCCATAAAGGCGCTCCAAGGCAAAGGGCGAACAGGAGAATTACGATCTTATTCATATGAATGTGGATGAACGGTGGCCTTATGTACAAGGCCGATCATGCACCGTGCAGGCCGAACTTGCTTCAGGAAAATGAATGATCCATGCGATCCCCTTGAGGCTCTATGGCCGGGATCGCTCAACGCTCAGGACAGCGTCGGTGGCCCACGGTCCGCCGAATGCAGAACGTGACCCAAGGCCTGACCAAGTTGCAAACCCAAGACGTGGACCAGACATGTCCAAGAAGGCTCGGACGTATCGTTAGCCTCCGGGACTGTTGACAAGGGAAGCGCCTCATCGCAGATCGGACAGACCGAGCTGATCGTGGCGTGGTGCTCGCTACGGGAATGGTCGTCCGTGCGACCACAGCTATGCAGGGATCCGCGCGGGAAGATGGCCAACACGGCCAACAACATCAGCATCCACGCATTCAGGCGGGAAGCGGCGGTCCATTGCATGCGTCCAAAACTAGACATGATCGCGTCCAAGCAACGCATCGTCCCCTTCGTGCCAGTTGGATCCGCGCGGATCGTGTGTCCAGGGCACACCGCTCATCACTTTTGCACTACGCGGAGGTCGGTTCCATTATCTTCGGGATCGTGGTAGCCATTCGACATTTCCTTTTCCGCCTCGCGCTGATGGTCGTTGCGGCCTTGCCGCTGAAGGTGCATGCGCAACAAGCGGATGGAAGGGTCGGCGTGATGGACGAGTTGTGCGGGTGCATGGCCGGTATCGATGTGAACGGATCCGACAAAGCGATCAGCGGTCGGGTAAGGCACTGCATGGAAGTGGCGGTGCTGCAGCACCCGGCCGAAGTGCGTGCATTACTTCGACATACCAAGGGAGAAGGCAGCAAAGCGTTCCAATTGGGAACAGTGCTCGGCGGCGCTTTAGAACGCGACTGCCCCCCGTTCAGGGCTGTGCGGGCGCGCCTGCAGCAGATGAGGACACCAATAGGTGCCCGCCAGGGTACTTGACCGGCCATTCCTTCGCCACTTCCTACTTTCGACCTTCGCGAACCATACGAACATGAAAAAACTCATACTCTCCTTTGCCGTCCTGTTCAATGCTTCGCTTCTCTACGCGCAATGGACGCCATTGACCTCGGGCATGCTCAGCAACCGCAGCATGTGCCGACAGAACGGTGATCTCTATGTCGTGAGCTACCCCAACGGTGTGAAGAAAAGTGAAAGCGGAACAGGGCCCTTCACAGCGGTGAACACAGGCCTGCCCATGAGCGGTGGCAATTGGTTCGTACAGAGCATTGGCGAGGACGGCGCGTACCTATATGCAGGTACCGAAAGCGGTATCTACCGGAGCGCCAGCGGTGCTGATACTTGGTCCAGCATCAACGGAACACTTACCGCATCCAGCAGCGTGTATGCGAACAAGTTCTACGCCATCGGGGGAAGCATCATGGCCGTGTTCGCTGGCAGCATATCACAAGGTGGAGGCATCTACCGCAGCAGCAACTTCGGCAACACCTGGCTGATCGGCCACAGCGGCATGGGGTCGAACGTGGAGGTGTATACGCTCACGCAGGTAGGCGCGACGCTCTTCGCGAGCACGAGCACAGGGATCTGGACCAGCACGGACAATGCGCAGAGCTGGACCGCACATCCCGTGGTGAACTATACCACTTACTCCCTGGCATCGATCAACAACACGCTGGTCATCGTGAGTTCCTTCGGCATCCGCTACAGCATCAATGGCGGCTCGTCCTGGTCGGATGCGTCCGGAGACCCCGTGTCCCCTGCCAAGGGTGAACTGGTCGCGTTCGATGGCAAGCTTTACGCGCTGGTGGGAACCACAACGGGATGCATCCGCAGTACGGACAATGGGGCTTCATGGAGCGCCTTCATTACTGGCTTTTCACCGGTGGATGCACAGTCGCAGGAAGAATTCTATGCGACCTCTCAGACGCTTTACTGCACAGCCCTGTTCGACGTGTACAGCCTTCCTTCCACCGGAACCGCTGTTCCTGAAACAGCGGAGCGCTCCCTTCCCCGGATCTACCCAACGGTGAGCTCCAGTGGATTCACCTTGTCCAGTCCATCGGATGCGGGCCATTTGCGGCTGTTCGATGGTCTGGGCCGCCAAGTACTGGATCACGTCCTTACCCAACCTGGTGAGCTATTCGTGCCGCGCGGATCGCTGACGACAGGCCTCTACCAGGCCTTCTTTCTTCCTTCGGGATCGGCTGCTACCGTTCGTTTGGGGGCTGTGGTGCTCGAATAGTCCGTTCCTCACGGCAGCTGACATGCAAATAAAAAGGGCCCTCCTTGCGGAGAGCCCTTTCCTTCCAACCTGGACCCGTCAGTATTTGACGAGCCTAGTACGCGCCAGCGGTCTGCCTTCCGCATCGAGCGCGATGACCGTATACGTTCCCATGGCCAGCGATCCGAGGTCGGCCTGCTGGGTGAACGCTGCAGTTTGAACGAGTTTTCCGGAGACGTCGAAGTACTGGAGCGAGCGCACCTGGGCATTTGTGCACGTGATGATGACGTGTGAGTTTGCGGGATTCGGCCAGATGGAGAACGCGTTGCCACCTTCCAGTTCATTCATGCCGATGCTTTCGCACAGATCGCCGATACCATTGCCGTCCGAATCGATCTGGTCGGGGTTGGCCACCCAAGCGCAGTTATCACAGGGGTCGCCCACGCCGTCCTGATCGAAATCGGCCTGGTCGGGATTGTACAGCATGTTGCAGTTATCCTCGCAATCGATGTGGCCATCGGTGTCAGTGTCCGCGTTCGGAACCACGCCGGTGTTACCACCTGAGCACACCCCGCAATTGTCGAGGGTCGCAGAACCACCGAGAACACCGGCACAATCGAGAGGGATACCCATGCAGGTGCAATTCGGGAGGTAGGTGTCCATACCCGTGTTCGCATTGGCATCGTCACATGGTGTGCCGGGCACTGCAGTGCCTCCAAGTGTACCTGTGCAATCAACTGTATTGGAGTTGCCGACACAGTTGCAGTAAATGGTCCAGAGGTCGGTGCCATTACCGTTCACCTGATCATTGCAGGGCGTACCTGGCAGTGCAGGACCACCCACAATGCCCATACAGTCGATCACTTGGCCGGTACAGATGCAGTTGTTGTTCCATATGTCATTGCCTGTGAAGAGGTACCCATCATCGCAGCTGCTGCCGGGCAACGCGCTACCGCCCGTCATGCCTTCACAGTCGATGACCTGACCAGCACATTGGCAAGCACTTGACCACACATCGTTGCCCGTTGCAGGATCGTTGTCATTGCACGCGGAACCGGGCAGCGCTGCACCACCGGGCACTTCGAGGCAATCGATCACCTGGCCCACGCAACCGCAGTCCGCGGTGTAGATGTCGTTGCCCGTACTCGGGTTGTTGTCATTGCAGGCCGTTCCGGGCAGTGCGCTTCCACCGGCCACAGCTTGGCAATCAATGAGCTCACCGGCACAGACGCAATCAGCAGTCCACCCGTCATTGCCGGTGGTCGCGTCGCTATCGTTGCACGGGGAACCAGGTAGCGCTGTTCCGTTGGGGGAGCCAAGGCAGTCGAACACGATGGGTGTGCCCGCGCAGACGCAGTTCGCTGAATACACATCATCGGACGTGTTCGCATCCGCATCATCGCAGGCGGTCCCAGGCAGCGAGGCTCCATTCACCACACCGGCGCAATCAAGGCAGGTGCTGTTAGGGACCACGGCTGTGTTACCGCCAGCGCAAACACCGCAGGCATCCATGGAAGCTGTTCCGTTAACATCCCCATGGCAATCGAGGCAGGTGCTGTTTGCCGTGATACCCGTGGTACCGCCCGCACAAACGCCACAGGCATCGATAGCGGCTGATCCGCCGACAACACCTGCACAATCGATGAGTTGGCCGACGCAATCGCAGTTGGATGCGTAGGTGTCATTGCCCGTTGAGGCATAACCATCATCACAGGGAGCGCCTGGGAGGGCCTCACCACCCGGGATGCCCAAACAATCCACGACCTGTCCCCTGCACTCGCAGTTCGCATTCCATGTATCATTGAACGTTACCGAGTTGCCATCGTCGCAGCTGCTGCCTGGCACGGCCGGACCGTTGGTAACGCCCATGCAGTCAATGGTGAAGAAGGTTCCATTGCACTGGCAATTCGCGCCGATAACATCATTCAGGGTTGCGTTGTTACCATCGTTGCATGTGGCACCGGGTTCGGGGTACCCACAGCCACATGACCCTGGTCCCACCTTACTGGGATCCGACGGGCAGGCATCGTTGCAATCAGCAGTACCGTCACCATCCGTATCGGCGTCGACGGTGCTGCAACCACAGATGCCGGGGGCGATCTTGTTGGGATCGTTGGGACAAAGGTCATTGCAATCGGCCGTGCCATCTGCATCTGCATCCACATCCACTGTACCACAACCGCATTGGCCGGGCTGGGTCTTGAGCGGATCGGCGGGGCAGCCATCGGTGCAGTCGGCGGTTCCATCACCATCGGTATCCGCATCGCTCACACCGCATCCACACACGCCGGGGGCGAGTTTGTTCGGGTCGTTGGGGCAGCCGTCCACTGCGTTGCATGCACCGTCGCCATCGCTATCGAGCAGGGGCGCGTGAACGCAAG
>JBKJNF010000200.1:0-3222 GCA_046596155.1 Flavobacteriales bacterium
GTTCTCGGCGAGGTTCTCGTTCACGATGCCATCGCTGGCGGCGAAGAAGGCGAGCACGTGCTTCACGAAGTAGCGCTCGTCATCGTTGAGCTTGGTGGCCCAGTCCACTAGGTCGGCATGCAGATCGACCTCTTCGGCTGTCCAGAAGCTGGCCTCGTGCTTTTTGTAGAAGGACCAGATGTCGTTGTGCTGGATGGGGAAGATGACAAAGCGGTCCTTGTTCTCGCGCAAGAGGGGCTCCAGGTCGGCTTGCGCCTTGTTGCTCAGCTCGTGGTCCAAGCTGATCTGGCTATCGGAACGATTGTCGGACATGATGTGCAATAGATCTTAAAAAATGAGTGACGAGGGCACGAAGGGGGGCGGCCTCCTTGTTTTTGAATTATTCGGTTTGTTCGGGTCCGGCGGTCGGCGGAAAGACACCTCGTCGTCGGGTCACAAATGTGGACGGCAAAGGGAGTGCTGACAAGGGGAAAGCGTGAGCTGATCCCGGATCTTTTCAACACGGGTCGGTGTACCGCGTGGATCGTGGGCGGGATCGGATCACGACACTCGCAAGGGTTATTTGTTCACGATCACTTAACAACGCCGGAACGCAGCGGGGCGCAGGCCCTGTGGTGCTCGACCGGAATAGAAAGTCGCGTGGGCCGGGGCTGTACGCGGGGCTTCACCAACAAATGCGAACAGGGCCGCGCAATGCTCCCGGGGATCGGGTACCAAAGGCTTGATCGGTGGGTGATGATCGACCAGCAGCGATCGGAAAGTGGCGCGGGCGGGGAGCGTAGCGGCTCAGCGCTTCCGTTTCACCACCGGCTGCTTCAACCACTCCTGGTAGATCACCTCCAGCTCGTCAAACCACTCAGCACCGTATGCGCGGGTGAGGGGGCCTTTGAGGAAGCGGAACACGGGCACATCCAGTTTCGCACCGCAGGAGCACGCCGGCTTGCAGATGTCCCACACACTGTAGTTCAGCCCGTCGTGGTACTTGAGCTTTTCTACGCGGATCGGATAAAGGTGGCAGCTGAGCGGCTTGTTCACTGGGATCTTGCCATCGCGGTACGCGTTCTCGATACCGCACTTCCAGATGCCCTGCTTGTCCTTTTTCGCAAAAGCGCATTCCTGGTACTCGTCGATCAGGGGCGTCACCAACTCGCCATCGGAATCCACCACACTGGTGCCTTGCTTCTCCACGGCCTTTTTGCCGCGGGCGGTCATGTACGGGGTGATGAGGTCGTAATACTTCTTGTAATCCGCCGCTTCCTCGGGCGTAATGGGAGCACCGCTGTCGCCCTGTTCGCAACACGCGCCCTTACACGCGTTGAGGTCACACACGAAGCGCTTCTCGAATAGGTCTTCGCTGATGAGGGTGCCACGGTGTTCGATCATTGGGGCGAAGCTACGGGCCTGGCGCTACCGGCTTCGAGCCACGAGCCTCGAGTTTTTGCTCGTCACATTTGACCCAACCTGCGCCCAGCTCGAGGCTAGCGGCTCACAGCTCGCAGCCCAAAACTATTTTCACATCAAAACCCAACTCCCATGAAAGATTTCAAGAAGCTGAAGGTCTGATAAAAGGCCATGGATATCACCGATATGGTCTTCGACCTGTATGAAGCGCTACCCTGGCAGAAGGCTGCTGAGCTGAAGGGTCAGTCCACACGCGCAGCCATTTCCATTGCTTCGAACATCGCCGAGGGAAATTCACGAAGAAGTGAAAAGGACAAGCACCGCTTCATGGAGATCGCCCTTGGCTCGGCATTCGAACTTGAAACGCAAACACTCACGTTACAAGGACGCAAATGGGCGCCAAAGGCGGAGGTGGCCACCCTGCTAGAAGCCATTGATGAGGAACAGAAGATGCTCATGGGCTTCATGGCCAAACTCATGGCCTTATCCAACCAAACGAAAACTCGCAGCTCGTGGCTCGCAGCTCAAAGCTGGAGGCTCGTGGCCCGCAGCTAGCAGCCCCCTCCTACATTCGCACCCGCGCCGTCAAAGATTTCCAAGACGTTCGCAGCACCCATCATGAGCAATCAAGAAGACCGTCTCAAGACCCTCATCGGCCATGCAAAAGAGTATGGCTTCGTATTCCCCAGCAGCGAGATCTACGACGGACTGAGCGCCACCTACGATTACGGCCCCTACGGCGCCGAATTGAAGAACAACATCCGCCAATACTGGTGGGCCGCTATGACGAAGCTCAACGAAAATATCGTGGGCTTGGATGCAGCGATCTTCATGCACCCCACGGTGTGGAAGGCCAGCGGGCATGTGGACGCGTTCAACGATCCGCTCATCGACAACAAGGACAGCAAGAAGCGCTATCGTGCCGATGTGCTCCTGGAGGACCATATGGCCAAGTACCAGGACAAGATCGAGAAGGAGACCGAGAAGGCGAAGAAGAAGTTCGGTGAGGCGTTCAACGAAGAACAGTTCCGCGCGACCAACCCGAACGTGCTGCGCGCGCAGGAGCGGATCAACGCGGTGGAAGGCCGGATGAAGACCGCGCTCGAAGCGAACGACCTCGAAGCGGTGCGCCAACTCATCATCGACGAGGAGATCAAATGCCCGATCAGCGGTACGGCGAACTGGACGGAGGTGCGCCAGTTCAACTTGATGTTCGCCACGGAGCTCGGCAGTGTGAGCGGCGAGAGCAGCACCATTTACTTGCGGCCGGAAACCGCGCAAGGCATCTTCGTGAATTTCTTGAACGTGCAGAAGAGCGCGCGCATGAAGATCCCCTTCGGCATCGCGCAAACGGGCAAGGCCTTCCGCAACGAGATCGTGGCCCGGCAGTTCATCTTCCGCATGCGCGAGTTCGAACAGATGGAGATGCAGTTCTTCGTGAAGCCCGGCACCGAGATGGAATGGTACAACGCATGGAAAGAGAAGCGCATCGCGTGGCACCGCGCGCTCGGTATGCCTGCGGAGAGCTACCGATTCCATGATCACATCAAACTGGCGCACTACGCCAACGCTGCGTGCGACATCGAGTTCAAGTTCTCTTTCGGATTCAAGGAGCTGGAAGGCATCCACTCACGCACTGATTTCGATCTGAAGAAACACGAGGAGTTCAGCGGTCGCAAGCTCATGTACTTCGACCCGGAGGCCAACGAGAGCTATGTGCCATACGTGGTGGAAACGAGCATCGGCTTGGACCGCATGTTCCTCGCCGTGCTAAGCGCGGCATACGAGGAAGAGAAACTGGAAAGTGGTGAGGAGCGCGTG
>JBKJNF010000274.1:0-3520 GCA_046596155.1 Flavobacteriales bacterium
ATTCCGAGGTATGGCTCCGCCGTAAGTAGCTCCCGCTTTCGTACCCCCGCCGTGCCGGTGAACAAAAGCCCTTCCGGCACATCCTCAGTGGCCCCGAAGCGATATAAATAACGCTCCTGGTAGTACTGCCGAACGCTGATGCCCGCGCTCACCAGGACCAACGACGTTGCGGAATTCGAACGCGCAGTATCGATCATGAACGAGGGTCGCTCGGCATACCGCGTTTGCGCGTACCGTGCGCCTACCAGAAAGTGACTGCTCAACCCGGCCGCATCGGTGCTTTTGCCCAGCGGATAGCTTCGGGCGAGCCAGCCATCAAAGCTTACCGGCGACACCCGATAGCGATCCTCCGCACCCGTTGCTGTATCCACAAGGACCGTGTGGGCCCATGACTTTCCGGCCGAGAGGGATCCAGCCCATCGCGTTAAAGGTGAATAGAAGGGACGGGACAATGACATGCCCACATTATCCAGTTCCTCTGTAAGGGTATAATTCACCGTGGATGTGATGAACGAGCCCATGATGTTGTACACCGAATGCCGCCCTTGCAACCCGAGTTGCGTGGCCCCAACGCCGTAGGATACCTGTTGCTCCAGTTCCTGGCCGTATCCCAACAAATTCCTGTCCCGCCCGGTGAGCTTGGCCGAATTCAGATCCCCTTCTCCAGAAACATCAATGGACCACTTATCATGCACGAGTACGATCACATCCACACTATCCTTAGTGCCACTCACACGCACCACCCGAACGGATGCATCGTTCACGATAGCGGAGGCCCGCAACACCCGTTCCGATTCCGTGACCTTCAGCGGATCCAGTGTGTCCAGCGGATGCACCAACAGTAGTTCACGTATGATGCGAGGGCGTGAGCGGCGGTGCAAGCGGTTGCCAACGCGCTGAAGTCCGTTCGTCGGCGCTTGCAGCGTATCATCAACGGAGAATCCAAAGGGATCGAACACGTGTACTTCGATGCGGCGTATTGTGCGGCCTTTGTACTTGCTATCCGGATCCACTCGCCTTGGTGGCGCCTCTTGTGCTTTCGGCTCTTCATCGGATACCTGCGGTACGAAAATGGCCTCATAGATCCATCGTGTTACACGATGCTTTTCAGCATATTGTTCCACCTTCTTGTAGATCACCGCGGTGTCTTTCTGTGCCTGCGCGCTGAAGGCCAAGAGGAACACAGCGATCAGTGTAAGGCCACGGGCTTCAACGTGAATCAATGACCAGCTCAAATAAGGCATTCCCTGACTTGCTCCGATGAATGCTCGTAACGCGGTCATTGTAGCGTCTTGATGGGTTCCATCACCTTCTTCCTGAACCACCGCAGACCGCGATCTGCCGCTTTGATCCTGCGGTTGAACCGGTGTGCGAAGTTGAGCCGCACGTTCCCTACGTTCCAGCGAAAGTTGCCCTGATCCGTTATCAAGTATCCGATGTTCTCCTGATTGAAAGAAAGTCCCACATAGTTCCACGCGCTGTTATATCCCAAGCCTGATCGCACCTGGCCATGCCAGCCCAAGCCCAACCCCGTCCGCGTGGCTTCACGCTCGCCCACCTGGCTCATCACGCGTTGTATGCTCAGTCCACCGCCCAGCGCCGCTGAAACGGTCAGGAACCAGTGCTCACGATAGACCAAGGTGTATGCATAGCCACCCATGGGGCCCAGGTCCAGGAAACTTCCACGGCTTAGGCGGGCCTGCGGTTCGAACTGGTCCAGCAGCCGCGTGGGAATAAGCGATGAATCAGCGCGCAGGTTGTAGTAGGTCATGTAACCACCCATCAAGAATGAGCCTTGGCTCCTGCGCTGCCACGCATCCTGGTTGAACGATGCCCGATAACTGAAGCGCCTGTCGTTCAGGATGCGCAATGAACTTGCCCCGAAGTTGAACTGGATCAGGTCAGCGCGATAGGGACGTCGCGTATCCTGTATCCATCCCACCTGCGCTAAGTCGTGTGATGAGATGTAGTATCCACCGAACACCTGAAGGAATAGATTGGTGGCCCAACGCTGGTTGTAAATGTTGGCCTGAGCGTCCAGGTACTTGGTCTTCCCACGCACCTCGTTGTCGTTGTTGATGATGGCAAGACCAAAGCCGATGTTCAGGGTAAGGGCACGGTAGCTGGCCCCAATACCGATGTTGATACGGTTGTTCGGCCGATAGACCAGGTCCGGATAGTCGGAACTTGCGATGAAGAACGCATTGTATTTGGTGCTGGAGAACACACGCGCCGTGATCCGTCGTGAATAGTCACGCACGAATGTCGAATCAAAGCCTGCGGAGACATGCGCCGGTTGCGAGCGCGCAGTGGCTCCGCTCGTTATGAGCGCCAGCACTATCAGGATGAACTTGACCGGTCGTACCCGGTCGTGTGCGTGTATTAAAGATCCGATATTCATGTTCATCCGTTGCACTGCGAAGAAGCTGCCACGAATGGTCCGGGGCGTTTATGCAAGAACACCAAGGCGATCAAGAGCGGTCTGACGATCCAACGCATCCCATCGATCTCCGCAATGGGGCGAAATTTCCCCGATCGGTCATGGTGCCTTTACATCAACCCAACTTTTCACCCGAGCGAGGATCCATTGGACTTTGCCTGATCGCCCAGCAATACGTCACACTCGTGGATGGGCCCATCGGTCATTCGCCGCCTAAGGAGATCCGCCGACCGCAGGCCATGCGTCGACCGAACAACTTATGCGATCAGCTTGGCCAAATGGCCTTATTCATCATCCTCGGCAACCTCTTCACCCCTGCGTTGCGCATTACGATCCCGGAACTTGCCCACGGCCTCACCCACCTGTTTGATGATGGAATCGAGTGACACCGAACCTGCTTGCTTAAGTAGAATGGGCAAGAGCAACGCGGTGGCAAAACTGAGGATCCGCTTTGCCAGGCCACCTCGGCGAAAGGTGGCTGCGCCCAAGGCGGAGGTGAGGGTGCCATTGCCGAGCAGCCCCGCGATCATCCCCGCAGGACGCCAGGAGCGCAGCACATCCGATGCCGCATCGCGCATCAGCACACCGCGCACCTTGTGGTCCTTCAGCGCTGACCAGTGCCGTTCGAGCCGATCGCCATGCACCTTCCGAACATGATCCAATCTAGCCCGTTCCTGGGCCACTTCTTCAAGACTGATGAAGGGCTTGGGATCAATCATGGTAGATCGAATTGAACATGCCAAGGATGTAGCGATCGCGATATCCGCTGCGCCAGATGATCAGGAAAAGAAGGCCCAATACGAAATATACACCGGCCATACTGAGGAAACCCAGTGCCATATCGCCCAAGAGCCGACCGATCCAGATCGCCGCCGAAAGGCTCAGAAATACCAAGATCGAGGTCACCGCCAAGCCCATCACCAGACCATTCAACATGCCAGCGCTAGCCTTGGCCGCCTTCTCGCTCGCCACGAACGTGTAGTACTCCTTTTGTGCGGACCAATATCCCTTGGCCTCGCTGGCCATGGAGTCCATGAACTCTCCAAAGTCCTCGTGTTCAAATGGGTCGCGGGCCAACGG
>JBKJNF010000301.1:0-4742 GCA_046596155.1 Flavobacteriales bacterium
CGGCTTGTTCCTGCTGATCGCCGACGAGGAATTGAAGATCCGCAAGGATCCTCTGGCCCGCACCAGCGATCTCCTGAAGCGAGTGTTCGGGAATTGAGTACGGATCCGATCCCGGAGGAAAGAACGCTGATGGGCTGATCTGCACATCGGGTAATCAGCTAATTGGACGATCGCGAGTTCGGCTCCATCTTTACAGTCCTTCAACTTCCCGGCCGATCTCTCAATCGGCCGTTTGCTCGACCGCACACATGCGCCCCATCACTCTCACCCCTGCGGGCACCCGCCTGCCTGAAAGCGAACTCATCCTCAATCCCGATGGTAGTGTATATCATCTGGCCCTGCGGCCCGAGCACTTGGGCGATCTGATCCTGGTGGCCGGCGATCCCGGGCGCATAGCGCAGATCAGCAAGCGGTTCGACAAGATCGAGCACCGCTCGCAGAACCGCGAATTCATCGCTCACACAGGCACCCTGCACGGCGTTCGGATCACTGCGCTGGCCACGGGCATCGGCACGGACAACATCGACATCGTGATGGGCGAATTGGATGCGCTGGTGAACATCGATCTTGAAAAGCGCACGCCCAAAGAGCAGCATCGCTCGTTGACCATTGTGCGCATGGGGACCTGCGGAGCGCTGCAGGAGGACATTCCGGTGGACCACTTCATCGTAAGCCAGAGCGGCCTTGGCATGGACAACGTGTTACACTACTATGCGCATGAGCAGACCGATGAGGAATTGCGCGTGCTGCAGGCGATACTTCACCACACTGAGTGGCCAGATAACCTGCCCGTGCCGTACCTCGCTGAAGGTAACCGGCCACTGGTCGATCAATTGGCCACTGGCAACCACATGGGCATCACCGCCACCAGTGGTGGTTTCTACGGTCCGCAGGGCCGGCAGCTACGCGCCATTCCCAGTGTGGATGGATTGAACGAGCTGCTCTCCTCTTTCCGCTATCCCACGGATACCGCTGGCGAGGAGCTGCGCATCACGAACTTTGAAATGGAGACCAGCGCCTTGTACGGCCTGGGGGGAATGCTCGGACACAAAACCGTCACCATCTGCAGCGTTGTTGCCAACCGCTTGCGGAAGGAATACAGCAAAGACCACCACGCAGCCATCGAGCGCATGATCGACCAGGTGTTGGAGCGGTTGGTTCACTGAGCGATCAGCCACTGCCTGCGGCGCTCTGCCCTCTGCCTACTTCAGCCGCCGCCATCAACATCGCCGTGGTGGAAAGATGCCTCTTCACGGTTGGGTCGGCCTTCGGATGAGCCTAGCTTCGTTGCGCTGGAACCCAAGGGGAATAAGCCTTTGGCCCTTTCAGTTGGTCCTCAAGCCGCGCGAAACGATTCCACGGATACGATGAGCGAGAACGAGATCCAAGCCCTCATCCGGTTGATCGACGACCCCGATGAAGGCATCTATACCCAAGTGCGTGAACGGATCGTTTCCCTTGGAACACCGGTTGTACCTGAGCTGGAGCGGGCTTGGGAGATGGACGATCTGGGCGACCTGTTTCGAAATCGTATCGAGGACATCCTGCACACCATACACCTCGACGTCACCTATCAGCGCTTGAAAAGGTGGGTGGAAGTTGGCGGCGAGGATCTGCTGGAAGGCACACTTGCCGTTTGCAACTACCGGTATCCGGAATTGGACGAGCACCGCGTGAAAAGCCGCCTTGCTGCACTGCGGCAGGACATCTGGCTGGAGTTGAACGACAACCTCACCGCCTTCGAGAAGGTCCGTGTCTTCAACCATGTGTTCTTCCAGATCCATGGCTTCCGCGGCAACAAGCGCAACTACCACGCTCCACAGAACTCCTACATCAACGAAGTGCTGGAGACCCACCAAGGCAATCCGCTCTCGCTCGCCATCATCTATCAGCTGCTCGCAGAGGAATTGGACCTGCCCCTGCGCGGGGTGAACCTACCCAACCACTTCGTACTGGCCTGGACCGATCAGACGGGTATGGCCCCGGGCACCTTGGGATACCAGGATGTGCTGTTCTATGTGAACGCCTTCAGCCAAGGTGATATCCTTGGCAAGAGTGAGATCAACGAGTTCCTCCAGAAGCTGAAACTGCCCGAAAACGAGAGCTTCTTCCTGCCCTGCACCAACATGGAGATCATCCGCCGGCAGCTGAACAACCTGCTGAACAGTTACCAGAAGCTGAACGATCCCGACCGCGTCGAGGACCTGCAGCATTTGATATCGCTCTTCGGAACACCGGAGCTCTGAGCGGACATTCCGTCCGGTCCGATGTGGTCATCAACCGGTCACCTCGATAGGCTTTAGGGTAATTGCGGGTCTTTTGATCGTCGGATGGGACGATCGGTTGGCTAAATTGCATCCTGTTAGCCGAACCCAAACCCTTAAAAAATGAAAAAAACTTACGCATTAGTACTCGCCTTTGCAGCGTTTTTCCGCTTGGAGGCCCAAGTGGTGGTGAACGTCTACGAGCCATTGAGCATCGAAGGAAGTGTGGTGAGCACATGGGCCGACCCCAACAATGGTTGGGGCACTCCCGACATGACCATTTTGGCCAACGCCGTCACCGACACGCTCGCGCTTGCTTTTGATGGAAATGCCACGGCCGACAGTCTATGCTGCGAGGCCATCATCAACCGTTCGGAGATCGAAGGCAAGATCGCGGTATTGTACCGCGGCACCTGCAACTTCTCCTTGAAGGCCTTGAACTGCCAGGATTCCGGCGCTGTTGCCGTGATCATCATCAACAACTCATCGGCTGCTCCCATTGTCATGGGTGCTGGAACCTATGGTGCAGATGTCACCATTCCGACCTTCTTGGTTGAGCAGTCTGGTGGCCAGGCCATTGCTGCTGCCCTGAACAACGGGGAGACGGTCGTTGCCTACCTCGGCAACAAGACCGGCCTATTCGATTACGACCTAGGCTTTACCAAGGCCGATATTTTGATGCCGCCGAGCGCCGGCCATCCTGCCCTGCTCGCACAGAACGCCAGCGAGTATAGCCCTGTGCTCGGAGCTTGGGTGCGCAACTACGGTGCGATAGATCAGATCAATATTACCCTGAACGTGACCGTGAACTTGGCCGGTTCGGGAGAGGTTTATAACGAAACCTCGGCTCCGGTAGACATTCTGACCGCGGACAGCGCCTATATCGAACTGCCTGCACTTGCGCTGGCTTCCTACGGTGGACAGTACACGATCCTGTATACCACGACTTCCCCCGCAGCGGAGGAATACCCTGGTGATAACACGTTCACCTCAACGCTGAACATGGGCAACGTCTACAGTTTCGGACAACTGGATTCCGTGAGCATGCCGCTCACGAACACCGGTTCACGTCCCAATGCTCCCACAGGCACCTTTACCTACTGCGTGCACTTCCGCGATGCGCACGCGAGCCGCGTAGCCGCCACCGGTATCTATGCCTATGCAGCGGTGAACACCCCCGCCTCGCTCGCCGGTGAGATCCTCACGGTGACCGCCTTGGAGTGGAACGATGTGTTTACGGGACTGAGCGATGCCAATTTCGACATTGCCACCTTGAATGAAGTGGGCACCGGAGAAGTGATCATTGATCCGGATACCACCCGTTACTCCGCTTTCATCCCCTTCACCTCGCCGGTGCCCTTGGTGGACAACCAGCGCTACCTCTTCTGCTTGGCCAACGACAACTCCACCGTAGTGTTCCTGGGATCACAGGATGATCTCGATTATGCGACGAACGAAGCGGTCCTTGATCAGCCTACTTCCCCTTTGCAGGACGGTACGCAGTGGAGCACGGGCTTCGTCGGCACCACCAGCGCAAACGCAGTAAAAATGGTGGACGTCAACAGCATCGGTATCCAAGAGCAGACCCAGACCGTGGGTACGCCCTTCCCGAACCCAACGGCCGATGTGCTGAACATACCCTTCACGAGCACGGTGAACAACGCCACACTCAACATCATGGACATCACGGGTAAGGTGATCAACAGCCAGCGTGTGAGCACAAGTATGGGCAAGCTTGTTGTGAACGTGGACGGCATCGCCCCCGGCGCCTACACGTTTAGCCTGCAGCAGGCCGATGGCCATACCAGCACCTTCAAAGTGGTGGTGAGCCGCTAAGCTGAACCAACTGAACATGAAAGCCCCGCTGGTGATGCCAGCGGGGCTTTTCATTTGCGCACGACGCCGTCATGGCGGACGCCTGACCTTCACCAGCCTAGGAAGACACGCCGGATCGTGATGCCAATGATGCGCATATCCAACGCGAAACTCCTATTGTGCACGTAACGCAGATCGAGCGCCAGCTTCGCCGGCATCACCTCCTGTACATACGTCTTCTCGGGATCGCTCGCTTTTGCCAGCAATTCATTCTCGTCGATGTAGTCGATGCTGGCCATGCCCGTGATGCCGGGACGCACCGAGAGCACAGCCCGCTGCGCTGAAGTGTACATGCTCACATAGCGCTGCACCTCGGGTCGCGGCCCCACAATGCTCATGTCTCCTACGAGCACGTTCCACAGCTGCAGGAGTTCGTCAAGCTTTGATTTGCGCAGGAAGTACCCCACTGCCGTGATCCGCGGATCACGACCGCCGATGGTCAGCTGTCCTTGCGCTTCGCTACCCGGCCGCATGCTGCGGAACTTCACGAGTTTGAATTCCTTGCCACCTCGACCTACGCGTACCTGCCGAAAGAACGCACCGCCTGGCGAGGTAAGCGCCACGGCTGCAGCGAAGAACAGCAGCACGGGCATCAACAGCAGC
>JBKJNF010000351.1:0-3411 GCA_046596155.1 Flavobacteriales bacterium
AGAGCCTATTGAACTAATGCGAATTACCTTATAAGTTCCTTATATACAATGATTTACATATAAATGTATGTACATACATTTATATGTAGGAGACGATGACCCCATGGCTCGATCCCATTGACCCGCAATGCTCTGTAGCCCATGAAAAAGGGGCCTTTCGGCCCCTTTTTCAATTCAATATGCAGTCCAGTTCACTCCTCCACCACTTCGAACGGGATCTGCTTGATCACGTCGCGGTGGAAGACGACCTCGGCCTCGTACTTACCGATGGTCTTGATGGCCTCGCCCTTCAGCTTGATGTGCTTGCGGTCGATCTCCACGCCGAGCAGTTTGAAGGCATCGGCGAGCATGATGGTGTTCACGCTACCAAAGATCTTGCCCTTCTCTCCCACTTTTGCGCCGATCTTGATCGACTTACCAGCGAGTGTTTCAGCATGCTTTTCAGCCTCGGCGCGCACCTTGGCCTCCTTGTGAGCGCGCTGCTTGAGGGTCTCAGCCAGCTGCTTGCGTTCGCTGCTCGTTGCGGAAACCGCAAAGCCGTTGGGCAGAAGGAAATTGCGGGCGTAACCGTCGCGCACCTTTACCACGTCGTTCGCGAAGCCGAGATGCTCCACGTCTTTCTTCAGGATCACTTCCATGTCAGTAGGCGTGTTGCGGTTACTTCATCATATCAGCCACGTAAGGCATCAGGGCCAGATGGCGGCTGCGCTTTACGGCTTGGGCAACTTTCTTCTGGAACTTCTGGCTGGTGCCGGTGAGGCGACGGGGCAGGATCTTGCCCTGTTCGTTCACGAAGCGCAGCAGAAAGTCAGCGTCCTTGTAGTCCACGTAGGTGATACCGAGCTTCTTGAAGCGGCAGTATTTCTCCTTGGTGGTCTCGATGGAGATCGGCGTGAGGTAGCGGATCTCGTTGTTGGCGCCGCCGCCGCCACCGCCGGTTGAAGGGGCTGCTGCTGCTGGTGCCTGGGTTGTTGTTGTTTCGCTCATGACCAATGGATGTTAGGCGTTCTCGGCACTTTCCTTCTTCTTGCGGGGTGCGCGGGGCTTGGCATCTCCGCCTTCGGAGCTGCTCTTGCGGTCGCCACGGCTCTCTGCGAACGAGACGTGGTGCTTGTCCATGGCCACGGTGAGAAAGCGGATCACGCGTTCATCACGGCGGTATTCGGTCTCAAGCTTGTCGACGAATTCAGCTTCGCCTTCAAACTCGATCAGGTGGTAGAAGCCCGAGGACTTCTTCTGGATGGGATACGCGAGCTTGCGCATCCCCCAGCTCTCTTCGTGGCGGATCTTTCCACGGCCTTTTTTTACAAGGTCTTTGAATTTGGTAACCGCCTCCTTTGTCTGGTCCTCAGACAAAACGGGAGTTAAAATGAAGACGGTCTCGTACCGGTTGGTCATATGCCTTTCGGTTGTTTGGGGGCGCGAATGTAGTCAAATACCCCATTCCAACAAGCGGTTAGCGGCCAGGGATCTTCTGTTATAAGGGTACATGGGCTCCCGCATTTGGATGGTCCCAGATCCCCTGTCGCCTAGCGAAGGGTGGAAATACCGGGATGTTGAGATCTCCGCAGGCCAAGGGCGGGGCGGGTGGATACTTTAGGCCCCGGATCACATGGAGAAGTTCATCGTCAGCGCCCGCAAATACCGCCCCGCCCTGTTCGACACGGTCGTGGGTCAGGAAGCGGTCACCAGCACGCTGAAGAACGCCATCCGCAACAAGCACTTGGCCCAGGCCTTCCTGTTCACGGGTCCGCGGGGCGTGGGCAAGACCACTTGTGCGCGGATCTTGGCCCGCACCATAAACTGCGAGAACCTAGGCGATGATCTGGTGCCCTGCGGCCAGTGCGCCTCCTGCAAGACCTTTGAGGAAGGCCACAGCCTGAATATCTTCGAGATGGATGCCGCCAGCAACAACAGCGTCGACGACATCCGGAACCTCATTCTGCAGGTGAGCATAGCGCCGCAGGTGGGCACCAAAAAGGTGTACATCATTGACGAGGTGCACATGCTGAGCCAGGCGGCCTTCAATGCCTTCCTGAAGACGCTGGAGGAGCCCCCCTCCTACGCCATCTTCATACTGGCCACCACTGAGAAGCACAAGATCCTGCCCACCATTCTGAGCCGCTGCCAAGTATTCGATTTCCGCCGGATCACCGTAACGGACATTGCGAAGCATCTGGCGGAGATCGCGCGGAAGGAGAGCATCGAGGCCGAACCGCAGGCGCTGCACACGATCGCGCAAAAGGCCGATGGCGGATTGCGCGATGCGCTCAGCATCTTCGACCAGCTGGTGAGCTTCGCGGGTGACCGCCTCACTTATCAGGACGTGGTAAAGAACCTGAATGTACTGGACCACGAGCACTATTTTGCCATCACCGACCACCTGCTGAAGGGCGATGCGGCCGCAGCCTTGGTGGTCTTCAACGACATCCTCTTCCAGGGCTTCGACGGACATCTGTTCGCCAGCGGCATGGCCCGGCACTTCCGCGACCTGCTCGTATCGCAGGACCCACGCACCATCCAGTTGCTCGAGGTAAGCGACGATGTGGCGCGCAGGTATGCTGAACAGGCGCAGACCGTACCACGCGAGCTGCTCGTACGTGGTTTGGATCGCCTGTCCCAGGTGGATGTGCAATACAAGAACAGCAAGGAGCCCCGACTTCTCGTGGAACTACTGTTGATCCAACTCGCCGGCGGCGTAGCATCCGCTGCCGGATCCGTCGCGACCGAGGCTCAAAAAAAAAGTCCTGACGTCATTATAGCGGCACCTGCGGCGAAAGCCACTGCTTCTCCTGCCCTTGCTCCTGCTCCTGCCCCTGCTCCTGCCCCTGCTCCTGCAACTGCCCCTGCCCCGGTCCCCGCTACCGCGTCACTAGCTACCGGAACACCAGCGCGTCGCCTGGCGGGAAGCATATCCATCAAGCAGGGCCTTGGGAAACCTTCCGAACAAGTGCCGGCAAGTGGAGCAATGGCCGATGCACCTGGACTGGAACCCGCTCCGGATGAGGAGTTCCGGCCGAAGCCAGTGAACCCCAGCCTGCTGGCGAAGGTGTGGAACGATTATGCCTTGGTCCGCAAACAGGAAGGCCGCAACAGCCTTCACGCCACCCTAACTGCCCGCGAAGCGTTGATCCTCGGTCCAAGTGCGATCAGCTTCGCCATCGTGAACGAGGTGCAGGAGAAGTACATGCGCGAGGAGAAGCCCACCCTCCTGTCCTTCCTACGCCGCGAAATGGCCGACCCGATCCTCGACCTACAAGTGACCAAAGAGGTGATCACCAACCTACGTCCGCGCTACACGGTGAAGGACCGCTTCGAACTGTTGGCGGAAAAGAACCCCGCACTGTTGAAGCTGCGCGATTCGTTGGATCTGGACCTGAGTTGAGCACTCACATTGGCTTCTTAGGCCAC
>JBKJNF010000147.1:0-3983 GCA_046596155.1 Flavobacteriales bacterium
TTGAACAACTGGACCGTAGTGAACGCGGCAACCAACACCTACCAGGTAGGCGCTGCAGCGACACCGTTCGCAGGCACACGGGGCGCCTTCGTGTCCAACGACGCGGGAACGACCTACGCATACACCCTTACAACATCCCAGACCTCCCATTTTTACAGGGATATCACGGTACCTGTAGGTGAGAGCAAGATCAACCTGACCTTTCAGTGGAAGGGAAGCGGGGAGAGCGGATTCGATCGGTTACTTGTGTATACCGCACCTACATCGGTTACGCCTGTGGCGAACACACCCGCGTCCAGTTCAACTACCCTGACAGGTGCAACACTCGTATTTTCCCAGCCATCCTTTACGCAAACCTTATACACTTCAGCGACAGTTACACTTCCAGCATCCTTCGCTGGCACAACCTTTCGGTTGATCTTCACATGGCAGAACGACGCCAGCGGCGGTGTATCTCCAGCTGGTGCGGTGGATAACATTTCACTCATATCCCAGATCCCATCGGCGATCGCATCGACTACTACCGGCGGGCTTTGGAGCGCAACAACAACATGGGTCGGTGGGGTTGTACCTGTTGGTGGTGATAATGTAACCATTGCTGACGGCGCGACCGTAACGATCGACGTTAGCCCCACAGTAGGCACGTTGACGGTTGGTGGTGGCACGAGCGGTATTCTCCAGTATGAGCAGACCACGGCCCGCACGTTGACCGCCGGTGGGAATATCTTGGTCAACAGCGGAGGCACCTTCCGAAGCAACCTGGCCGGAACTCAAACGGCACATCTGCTATCAGCGGGCAGCAACCTCACCAACAACGGCACGCTGGACTTCAGCACGAACACGAACACAGCCGGTGCTGGCCTAACGTTCACCGGAGCGGGTAACGTGAGCTTCAGTGGCACCGGTGCAACTACGGACCTCTTCAGTACCCTTACGATGAGCAAATCCGTGCTCGCGGATGTGGTGGATGTGAACCTCTCCAACTTCTCGGTGAAGGGACTTACCGCTGCAGCAACGTCCTTCTTGGCCTCGGGTTCCGGCACGGGTACGCTGAAATTCAGTGGAACGAATACGTTCAGTGGTATTGTTTGGAATGCAACGGGATATACCATTCCTGCTACTCTAGGATTCTGGTTGAACAACGCGAATTTCACTGTGACGGGCCAAGCCGGCAGCCCCAGCATGAACGGGCTACTTCGGATAACTGCAGGTACGCTTAACGTCGGAACAGCCGCAGGCAATGAAATGGGTAGTGCGACAACTTCCAGCTTCATTTTTGAAGGAGGCACGACGAACTTCACTGGAAGGTTGAACATCTCTTCAGCTAGCGCCTCATTTAACATGTCCGCTGGCACGATCAACGTCTGCACGGTTGGTAGTGTGAGCACCACGATCGCGAGTTTCCAGGTCTCCAGCACCACCTCCGTGTTCACGATGTCCGGAGGTACTATCAACCTTGTCCAACGGAACACCGCAGCCACGCCATTCGCAGACTATCGGGTGCTTACGACCTCACCGACGATCACCGGTGGAACACTGAACGTGGGCACTGCAGCCACGGCAACGAACTTCAACTTCACCCTTCAAGGTGCGATGCCGAACGTGGTGATCGACAACACCACGAACAACAAGACCGCTACGCTGAGTGCTGCGGCCTCGGCCTATGGTACCACCACGATCAACACAGGTACATCGCTGACCTTGGCCGGAAACACATACACCCAAAGAGGTACAACCTTCACGAACAATGGAACGCTTACGGGCATCACGACCGGCAGCCGCTTGTCTTTCTTCAGCAGCGTAGCACAGACGTTGGCGGGCATTGGCACGGTAACCTCACCGATCGATGGTCTCAGTTTTCAGAACACGGCGGGTGTTACCATCACGCACACCAACAACATCCCTACGCTGCGGGTCAACCTGTTCCAAGGAACGGTAACCACCAGCAGCAAGATCACCTTGGGAACGGGAGCTGCGTTAGCGGTGACCGTGCAGATCGGATCTACCGGTTCAACCTTGGTTGGTGGCTCCTTCGATGTAGCCCCCACGTTCAACCTCGGTACGGGCACGTACACGGTGCTCTACCTGCAAGAGAGCGCGCCACGCACCACGGGTGTTGAGATCCCCGCAACGCGCACACTTTCCGCTGCCACCATCGCCAATTCAAATGGTGTTACTGTAGCTGGTGGCCTGCTGGGTATTGGCACGCTTACCCTAACAGCCGGTAACCTGACAACGAGTACTGGGAACTTGGTGACCATTACGGGCACGACACCCACAAGTACGGTTCGTAGCACATACGCTTCCGCAGCCGGTGCAACCTCCAGCGGCACCACAGTGACGGTAACGGGAACCACCAACCTGTTCGTGGGTATGAACGTAACGGTAACGGCTGGTGTGGGCGCCTTCGCAGCGAATACCACGGTAACGAGCATTCCGTCAGCCACCACCTTCGTCGTGTCCGCAACGCCCACCACGGCCCTTTCCGGTGGCGCGTCTGTCGTATCGGGCATCGGCGGTTGGGTGAACGGTCCGTTGGCGATCACGCTGCCAGCGAGCCTTGCTACGGGCACCACCTATGCCTTGCCGATCGGCAAAGGCACCTACAACTCCTTGGAATTGGTGCACGCCACGACCGCCGCCGGAACGGTGGTGGTGCTGGCTGAAGCCTTCGACCTGAATTCTGGCGGCACGGCAGGTACTAACCTGAGCGCCTTGAACACGAACCGTTATTGGGCGGCTACGATCACCTCGGGTGGAGCCAACTTCACGAACTCGCTGATCAAATTGACAGATGCGTCGGTGGTGTCCACCAATGCCATCGGTGCGAGTGCGACGCAGGGAGGTACCTATGCCTTGGAAGGCGGCACGTCCCCCACCGTCGTGGTGGGTACGAGTCTTACCACCGCTACCCCTGCGTCCACTGCGCTACCCGGTTTCTATGTGATCGGCACCAAGGCGGTGAACATGGCGTACACGTCCAGTACCACCACACAGGCGGTTGTTACGCCTGTGCTGAGGAACACCACGAACAACCAGATCATTGGCGTGCAGGTGGTAACGGCGGGTAACGCCAACCCCTTGTCGATGACGTCCATGACCTTCAACACCACGGGCACCACGAACGCGGCCACGGACATCACCAACGCGCGGGTGTGGTACACGGGTCTTTCCAGCACCTTCGCCACCACCACGCAATTCGGCAGCACGGTGGCCGCACCCACAGGATCGTACAGCGTTGCTGGAACGCAAGCGTTGCAGGACGGCACGAACTACTTCTGGTTGACCTACGATGTACCGGCAGGTGCCACGGTGAACGATCTGGTGGATGCGGAATGCACGTCCATCACTCCAGGGTCGGTGCAAACCCCCACGGTGACCGCACCAGCTGGCGCGCGCACGATCAAAGGACCCCTGAACGGCACTTACACGTTCGGGGCTACGCAGACCGCGCCGAACTATACGAACCTGACCACGGCCATTTCCGATCTGAACACATATGGTGTTTCCGGCGCGGTGATCTTCGAGCTTGCGGGGAACTATTCAAGCACGGGGGAGACCTTCCCACTGACGATCAATTCGATCACGGGGGGAAGCGCTACGAACACGGTACTGATCAAGCCGGCAGTAGGTGTAACGGCGGCCATCAGCGGCACCAGTGCCACGGGCCTGATCGTGTTGAACGGTGCGACGTACGTGACCATCGACGGCAGCAATGCTGCCGTTTCGGTAGCGAACGCCTGCTGCCCCTTGGTGCAAGGCACGCGGAACCTGACCATCACCAACACCAACGCTGGCACCAGCTCGGCGGTGGTATGGCTGGCCACGGGATCGGCGAACTGCACCGTGCGTAACTGCACCATTGTGGGGAACAGCAATACGACCACGCTGTTCGGCATCGGTTCAGGTGGCAGTGCCGCTTCGATCAGCACCACATCACTCGGTTCCGCTAACAACAACAACCGGATCACGAACAACGCGAT
>JBKJNF010000003.1:0-6385 GCA_046596155.1 Flavobacteriales bacterium
CTCTGTTGAACATGACGCTGTATATGGGCCCCAACCACTTCAACACCTTGCGTCGAACAGATATTCCCGGCTTCGACCGCATCATCGATCTGGGCTGGGGGATCTTCGGCTACATCAACCGCTTCGTGGTGATCCCGGTGTTCAACTTCCTAGGCAAATTCAAGCTGAGCTATGGCATCATCATCCTTGTGCTCACCATCCTGATCAAGGTGCTGTTGCTGCCCATCGCGTACAAGAACCAGAAGAGCAGCGCCCGCATGCGGGCCTTGAAGCCGGAGACCGAGGCTATCACCAAGAAGTTCCCCGATCCGGAGGACATGGTGAAGCGCAACCAGGCGAATATGGAACTCTATCGCAAGGCGGGTGTAAGCCCCTTGAGCGGATGCGTGCCGGTGCTGCTCCAGATGCCGATCCTCTTCGCGATGTTCCGCTTCTTTCCGGCCAGCATCGAACTTCGCCAGCAGACCTTCCTCTGGGCCGATGACCTGAGCAGCTACGACAGCGTTGCCACCCTGCCGTTCATGGTACCTGGTTACGGTGACCACGTCAGCTTATTCACCATCCTGATGGCGATCAGCACGGTGGCCTACTCGTTGATCACCAGCAAGCAGATGCCCCAGCAGCAGGGCATGCCCAATATGAAGCTGATGATGTACCTGTTCCCCGTGATGATGCTGTTCTTCATGAACAGCTTGCCTGCAGGCCTCAGCTACTACTACCTGCTGGCCAACGTGATCAGCATTCTGCAGATGACGGTTCTCAGCCGGTTCTTCATCGACGAAAACCAGTTGCGTCTCGAACTCGAGAAGAACATGTCCATGCCCCGCAAGAAGAGTAAGTGGGCGCAGCGGATGGAGCAGATCCAGAAGCAAAGCCAACAGGCTTCGCGCAAGCGTTGATCGCCTACCGCCTCTGCGCAAGATATTAGCTCCGCCCTCTTGCTGGGCGGCTCCGCAAGGATCATCCTCGCCCAGGTCCTGGAGAGCATCAATGGGGGAATTGGCCGTGATCGGGAGCACCACAACCAAGGCCGTTGAACATGCGTAGAACGGTCCGAATGCGGCCGCTCATCCTTCCCTTGCTCGTGTTACTAGCCTCGCAGGTCCGTGCCCAAGCCACGGTGCAGTTACAGGTGCACGGCACGGTGACCGATTCGGTTTCGGGTAAGCCCGTTTACGACTGCCTGGTGGAGCAGTACGACCTGGACGGAAAACGTTGGGCCCTGACCCCCGTTAACAGTGATGGGCGCTACGCCCTGTACATTCCAGCGGAGCAGCCATTTGAACTACGCATTGTGCGAGAGAACGGCTATCGCGCATTTCGACGCGTACTTCCCGGATCAAGACCCGGTGCCAAGGAGCTGAAGGTGGATCTACGTTTGATCCCCGACTGAATTCGATCACACGGAACGAGCGAGGCCCGGACAAGTCCGGGCCTCGCTGCGTTCCGTGTGTGGTGGACCGATCAGCCCTTCTTCATTGGCGCTTCCGGCGTCGCGGCTTTCTCGGGAACTGGGATCATCTTGGGCATCATGGCCGGCACTACCGCCTCCTTGGGCGCCATGCGCAGGGTCATCTCGTCCACCAGGTGCTTGGCACCGGCGTATTTGTCTATCACCCACAGCACATAGCGGATGTCCACGCTGATGGTGCGTTGGAGTTCGGGCTCGAAGGCGATATCGCCGCTCATGGCCTCCCAATTGCCGTCGAACGCGATACCGATCAGTTCGCCTTTGGCGTTGATCACCGGGCTACCACTGTTACCACCCGTGATGTCGTTCTTGCTGATGAAGTCGGTGATCAATTCGCCATTCTTGTCGGCGTAGCGGCCATAATCCTTGGCCACGAGCAACTCATGCTGACGCTTGGGCACAACGAACTCCTCGTTGGTGTTATCCTCTTTTTCAAGGATGCCGTTCGCAGTGGTCACGTAGTCGTAGTGCATGGCGTCACCGGGCTTGTAGTCGCCCACCTGACCGTAGCTGGCGCGAATGGTCCTGTTGGCGTTGGGGTACCACATCTTGTTGGGCTCGCGCTCGCGCATGGCGGCTACCATCAACCGGTAGCCTTTGTCGATATCGGGTTGTGACGCATCGCCGGCAGGGCCCAGTACACCACGGTAGAAGTTGATGCAGCTGCTGGAGGCCTGCATGGCCATGTCCTTGTCCAGCACCTTCAGCTTAGGCTTGGCCAGAAACGCATCGAGACGAGCGCGATCTGTGAGGATACTGGTCTTGAACATATCCTCGGCCCAAGCATTAAAGTCGCTCTTGTACTTCTTCTCCACCACGTTCATCACATCGGGCTGCATGTTCCGGTCCACATCATCGTGGATCATTTTGAACATAGCGGCGGTGATCTTCTGGTCCGTTGCCGGATCGTAGTCCTTCCAGAATCCATCGGCACTTTCCTTCACACCGGCCACCATGGCAGCGATCTTGGCCGCGTCCTTCGGATCCTTCTCCAGCTGTGCCTTTAAGCCACGCAGACGGAAACCAAAGATGATGGCCTCGCTGCCAAAGGCCGCTTCCTGCATGTAAGTGCTGGCCTTCTCCACCTTGGCACGACCGGCGTAGCCTTTCTCGAGAAGCGACAGGAAATCGCCGTACTTGGCCTTCCGCCCAGCATCGCCGTTGACCCAGCTCATCAGATCAGCTTCTTGGGCCTTTTTCTTATCGAACACGTGGAGTCGCTTCAGACCGCGCTGTTGGCCGATGAAGTACTTCCAGTAGTTGCTCACCTGGGCGTACTTGCTGGCGTACTGGATGCGCACAGCATCGCTGGCGTCCATATCCTGCTTCATCAGTTCGAGCTTAGTGCCACGGACCTTTACACGGCTGGGCTGCTCAACATCCAACGCCAATTTCACGCCCTCGCTGCTGAGGTAACGGTCCGTACTGCCGGGGCAGCCCATCACCATGCTGAAGTCGCCCTGCTGCACGCCATCGAGGCTCACGGGGAACCAGAACTTGGGCTTGTAGGGGATGTTCTCCTTCGCGAATTCAGCGGGCTCTCCATCGGGACCGGTATATACACGGAACATGCTGAAGTCTCCGGTGTGGCGGGGCCACATCCAGTTGTCAGTATCGCCACCGAACTTGCCGATGGCGCTGGGGGGAGCGCCCACCATGCGCACGTCCGGGAAGTCCTTGTACACGAAGATGTAGAACTCGTTGCCCTCGTACATCGTTTTGAATTCTGCGCTCATATGGGCCTTTTCGCCCACGGCATCCTTTTCCAGCATGCCGCCCATCTCCTCGATCTTGCCTTGGCGATCGGCCTCGGTCATGGATGCGTTCAGTTCGGCGTTCACCGTATCGGTGACGTTGACGATATGGTCAAGGAAGCTCACATAGAATCCAGCGGGCTGCTCTTGGTAGCGTGTCATGGCCCAGAATCCATCAGTGAGGTAATCGTGCTCCACGCTGCTGGCGCTCTGGATGGCCTCGAAGCCGCAGTGGTGGTTGGTGAGCATCAAGCCTTCGGAACTGACGATCTCACCACTGCAGAAGCCGCCGCCCAAGCGCGCCACGGCATCCTTCATGCTGCTACCGTTCACATTGTACACGTCGTCAGCGGTCAGCTGGAATCCGAGGCGTTTCATATCGGCCTCATTCACCTGCTTCAGGGTGTTCAGCATCCACATGCCCTCTTGGGCATGCATGATGGTCGACAGCAACAGCAGGCCGGCGATCAAGAAGGACTTCTTCATGTCAGAGTGGTTGGTTCTGGTTGAGCTCACGTTGAATACGGAGCGAAAGGGGGGCGCTAAAAGTAGCCGGAACGGAGGCTCCTTTGCGGGCGGAATTGGGGCGAAGGGTTGGCGCCGGGACACACCGCTCATTCGTCGGCGGCCACTTGGGTCCATTGCACCGGCAGCAGCAACGAATCGGCAAAGGCGGCGAAGGGCTTGAAGGCGGGCGGGGTCTTGTAGCGCCCGAATACTTTTTTGTCGTGCCCATCAGCGTTCAACCGCAGGATGGTGCTGGGTAGGTCGGTCACTTGGCCGTCATACTTCTCGGCGAAGTCGAAGAAACCGATCGCCTTGGCGCGGTCAAGCAACAATTGCATACTCGCCTTGTCCACAGTGCCGATGTAGGTGCCTTGGCGGGGTGCGTAGGAGCGGCCTTTGTAAATGGCACTGCCGTCGGACTTGATCGTTACAAAATAGGCCGGACATTTTCCAAAGCAGGGCGTGCGTTCAAGGGAGAAGAATAGGCTGTCGGTATCACTCCCGAAAACCGGTTCCGGAACCGAAGCGGACTTCTGAGATCCGCAGGAGGCTACAAGGAGCAGTGCACAAATAGAGGACAGGTTCGTTACGCGCATGCTGCGAATGTAGAGGGCACCTCAGAAGCGAATTTTTTGCCTATCCACGGAACGCTGGTGGTGAACCTGTCCAGTAATATGGGGCGACCGGTCACAGTTCCCGTGATGTGGTCACGTGACCGAACTAATGATCGGACGTATATCTTAGCCTTACCCAACACCCAAAATCCAAGCTCACAGCACACCCCCTAAACCGGGTACTGGTCGCCGCGTTAACGGTCATTTGCCTAGCGCACGCGTCGATCGCCCAATATGATGTCTCCGTGGATTTTACCAACGTCGCGGACTGCGATCTTAAGATCAGCGCAATGATCGATACGGAGGGCAATGGCTGCGCAGCCGCCACCGTGCTCCAATCTTGGTTTGTTGATGTGAACGAGACGGAAACCATTCAATTCAATCTCCCCTCGGGCTACGAATTCTGTGGCTGGCTGCTAGTTCAGTACCCATTCCCCCAAGGTGGGCTCATGGTATCCACAGTAGGTGGCGATCCGTGCCTTTGGAATTTCTCTGGAGAGGATATCTGCAACACCGGCGGCTCTTCGTCTTTAGCTTGCAAGGGTAATTGTGGCAGCGCACGTTGCACTTCTGTTCCGTAAGGAAAAATATTCCCGCTCATGACAACAAGGAACATCCTCTCAGGCTTTTTGTGGGCTTCCATGGTTCCGTGCAGTGCGCAGAACGAGAACGCGGTGTGGCTCTTCGATGCAGAGACAGGCTTGGACTTTACGACCTCCCCGCCTACCGTCCTTCACGATTACTTCGGTTATGGTGGCAACGTTTCGATGATCAGCGATGCGAACGGCGAATTGGTCCTCTTCGCAGATGATGAGAACATCTGGAACGCACAGAACGAGGTGATCATGAACGGTGATGGATTGATCGGCACCAATGGTGCAGGGGGCCAATCAAATATGATACTGCCTTGGCCCGGCCATACGGGAGCGTACTACATGATCCAAGTGCGCGGTGCGCTTTCGAATGACCCCGACTCGCATGCGCGTTATCACCGGATCGATATGAACGCCTACGGGGGAAGCGGTGAGGTGGTGGAGTTGAACGTGGTATTGGCGGATAGTGCTGGTGGCTATCTCACGGCTGTCGTTGATTCGGCTGGAACGGGTATCTGGGTGATACTGCACCACCTTATCGAACCACGCTTCATGGCCTATCACCTCGATGTTTCCGGGTTGTCGACCACACCGGTAGTTAGCACGGTAGGTCAACCGATACCTTTCTGGTCACCCTATGTGAGAACCGGCATACTTCGGCCCTCGCCCCACGGAGACCGGCTCTATCTCACCAAGCCGTACACGAATTCGCAAACTGATGCATACTTACACCAGATGGAATTCGATCGGCAAACGGGGGCGATCTCGGATTTCCGAACGGTTTACGGACCTTCGAGCCACGCTGGTCTGGAGATCTCCCCCTCCGGACAGTTCCTGTATGATATCACCTACGTCTGCGATTCGGGGATCGCAACGCGGCTATGGCAGTATGATGTTTCTTCCGGTGATTCGGCGACGATCACTGGATCCCGGACCTTGGTTTTCGAAGCACCCATCGTACCCTTTGGCGGTTGCCAAGGGCGACAAGGTGGACTTGCCTTGGGAATTGATGGCCGGATCTACTGCGGCATTTCCTTCGGGCACTATCTCGGAGTGATCAACCAGCCCGATCTTCCTGCACCTGATTGTAACTACGTGCACCAAGGACTTTATCTCGAAGGAGACAGTACTTGGACGTGGCTTCCAAATCAAATGCGCGAGTACCCATCCGTGCACACAGGCATTTCCGCACAGCATGGAGCAGCTGGGGCCTTGCACATCTGGCCCGATCCCGCGCGCGATGGTTGCCGTGTTGCGCTTCCGGACCGAAGCATCCGGAACCTTGCGCTAGTTGACGCAACAGGGCGGCTTATATTGGACATGCTGTGTACGCCGGATCAACACCAAGTGCTCATCGACCGGTCGGGGCTGCCCAGCGGCATCTACCAGGCCATCGCACGAGATGCGGATGGCCGTGTTGTGGCCGCAGGCCGGTTGGTGTTCGAG
>JBKJNF010000034.1:0-4001 GCA_046596155.1 Flavobacteriales bacterium
CCCGCTCATCGAGGAGGCCGGCAGGAAGGGCGTGCAGATCCTCGGCCTCCAGGAGATCTTCAACGGACCCTACTTCTGCCCGAGCCAGGACCCGAAGTGGTACGAGGCGACCGAGTCGGTCCCCGGCCCGACCACCGAGGTGATGCAGGCGTACGCGCGAAAGTACGAGATGGCGATGGTCGTCCCGGTCTACGAGCGCGAGCAGGCGGGGGTCTATTACAACACCGCCGCGGTCATCGACGCGGACGGCACCTACCTCGGCAAATACCGCAAGAACCACATTCCACACACCAGCGGCTTCTGGGAGAAGTTCTTCTTCAAGCCCGGCAACCTGGGTTATCCGGTGTTCCAAACGAAGTACGCCAAGGTAGGCGTGTACATCTGTTACGATCGCCACTTCCCCGATGGTGCGCGCTGCCTGGGCCTCAATGGTGCGGAGATCGTCTATAACCCCAGCGCTACGGTCGCAGGTTTGAGCGAGTACCTCTGGAAGCTGGAGCAACCGGCGCATGCTGCGGCCAACGGCTACTTCATGGGCTGCATCAACCGCGTGGGTGAGGAGAAGCCGTGGAACCTCGGCAAGTTCTACGGACAATCCTATTTCGTGGATCCGCGCGGGCAGATCTTCGCACAAGCTTCACGGGACAATGATGAACTGCTCGTCGCGGAATTCGATCTGGACCTGATCGAGGAGGTGCGCAGCGTATGGCAGTTCTTCAGGGATCGGAGGCCGGAGACCTACGGTAAGATCGTTGAACTCTAGCACGACCGCATCATGGCTGAGTATAAGAAACCGACCAATGAGGCTGAATTCGCAGCGAACTTCTCCCCGAAGAAGCCGCTTATGTCTGATACAGAGGCCTATTACGAGAGTTCGCGCTGCTTGTATTGCTATGATGCGCCGTGCATCAACGCCTGCCCGACGGGGATCGACATCCCCAATTTCATCCGCCAGATCAATGACGGCAACAAGGATGGAGCGGCAAAGACCATCTATGAGAGCAACTGGATGGGTCATGCGTGTGGTAATGTATGTCCCACAGAGGAGCTGTGCGAAGGCGCTTGCGTATACAACCACCAGGATGTGAAACCGATCGAGATCGGGCGGTTGCAGGCGCATGCCACGGACAAGGTGATCCGTGCGAAGAAGAAACTCTTCATCACGGGCAAGCCCACCGGTAGAAAGGTGGCGGTCATCGGTGCGGGCCCCGCGGGGATCTCTGCCGCCTGCGAGCTGCGGATGCTTGGCCATGCGGTGGACATCTTCGAAGCACGCGAAAAGCCAAGTGGTCTTTGCGTGTATGGAGTGGCGCCTTACAAACTCACCAACGAGGAAGCAGTTGACGAGGTGGCGTACTTGCAGGAACAGTTCGGGTTCAACGTGCATTTCAGCAAACCCGTGACGGGCCGCGCCGAATTCGAGCGATTGGAAAAGGACTATGACGCCGTCTTCATCGGCATCGGGTTGGGTAGCACGGCACCACTTGGCCTTCCAGGAGAGCACAAGAAGGGCGTAATGGGTGCGTTGGAGTTCGTGGAAGCGCTGCGCAACCACCACATGGCTACTACTGTGGGTACTAAGGTGATCGTGCTGGGTGGCGGCAACACGGCGATGGACGCCGCAAGCGAGAGTTGCCGCATGGGCGCGGAGAGCGTGACCATCGCATACCGCCGCGGGCCCGAGGAGATGAGTGGCTACGCATTCGAATTCGACCTGGCCAAGAAAAGCGGAGCCAAGGTGCTGTTCAATGTGGCACCCATGGAAGTCATGGGTGATGGCGCTGTGACCGGGGTCAAGTTCATCCGCAACAAAGCGGCCTACGGTAAGATCGAGTCGATCCCCGGCAGCGAGTTCGTGGAGCCCTGCGATATGGTGTTGCTTGGCACGGGCCAAGGCAAGCAGGTCGAGTTGCTAGAGCAGATCGCAGGTCTCGCACTGGACAAGAAAGGCCGCATCCTCGACAACCGTGGCCGCATTGTGGTGAATGAGAATTACCAGACCAACAACCCGAAGTACTTCGCCGCTGGCGATGCCGTGAACGGTGGTGTGGAAGTGGTGAACGCAGCGGCGGAAGCGAAGAAGGCGGCGCATGGGATCGATCTATACCTGAAGAAGTAAAGGCCATGGCAGATCTGAGAACGAACCTAGCGGGCATCAAATCCCCGAATCCCTTTTGGCTGGCTTCAGCGCCACCGACCAACTCCGGCTACCAGATCATGAAAGCCTTCGACGCGGGCTGGGGCGGTGCCGTGTGGAAAACCCTCGGGGTCCCGGTTGTGAACGTGAGCAGCCGCTATGGCGCCGTGAACTACCGCGACAAGCGTATGGTCGGCTTCAACAACATCGAACTTATCACCGACCGGCCGCTGAAGGACAACTTGCGTGAGATCAGCGAGGTGAAGAAGCGCTTCCCCGACAACGCGGTGATCGCTTCATTGATGGTGGAGACGCGTGAAGAATGGCACCAGATCGTGCGCGATGTGGAGAATGCCGGTGCTGATGGTATCGAGCTCAACTTCGGTTGCCCGCACGGCATGTGCGAGCGCGGCATGGGCAGCGCGGTAGGGCAGGAGCCCAAGGTGTTACAGATGATCGTGGAGTGGGTGAAGGAAGTGGCCAAGATCCCCGTGATCGTTAAGCTGACACCGAATATCTCGGATATCACCCGTCCAGCGCGTGCGGCGCGGGCCGGTGGTGCGGACGCGATCTCCTTGATCAACACGATCCAGAGCATCGTGGGTGTGGACATCGACCAATTCGTGCCGTACCCGATAGTAGATGGAAAGAGCACCAATGGTGGCTACTGCGGCCCGGCCGTGAAGCCCATCGCGCTGAACATGGTGAAGAACTGTGCGCAGCATCCGGATGTGAACCTGCCGATCAGTGGCATTGGTGGCGTGGAGAATTGGCGCGATGCTGTGGAATTCATTTTGCTCGGTGCCACCACGGTGCAAGTCTGCACGGCCGTAATGCACTTCGGCTTTGGCATCATCCGCGAGATCTTGCCGGGCTTGGAGCGCTACATGGACGAGAAAGGCTTCAAGACGATCGAGGACTTCCGCGGCAAGGCGCTGCCGAACATCGTGCATTGGGAAGAGCTCAATCTGAAGTACAAAGTCATCGCGGAGATCAACCCCGACAAGTGCATCGGTTGCCAACTCTGTTACACTGCCTGCGAGGATGGCGCGCACCAGGCCATCGCCCTAAGCAGCGATCCGGCGTACCGCATCCCCAGCATCATCGAGGAGAACTGCGTGGGTTGCAACCTCTGTTCGCTCGTGTGCCCCGTGGAGGAGTGCATCACCATGGAACGCCGCGATGATGGCAAGGAACACTTGACATGGGGCGAGCGCACCGCCGCCGGCAACATCCCGAAGACCTTTGATGACCCACTCGCGGGCGGACTGCACCATTGGGTGCCGGAGCCTGCGGAGGCATTGGTGACGAAGAAGCCAAGGCATTACAAAGGATAAAGTTCATGGATGAACACATGCAATGCGCCATCGCCGAAGCCCGACTTGGCCGGTCAGAAGGCGGAATACCCATCGGCTCTGTGCTGGTGCGCGATGGTAAGGTCATCGCGCGCGGCCACAACAAACGCGTGCAGGAGAAGAACCCGATCCTTCACGGTGAGATGGATTGCCTCAACAATGCTGGCCGCTTAGGCAGCTACAAAGGCACCACGATCTACTCCACACTGATGCCGTGCTACATGTGCGCGGGCACCATCGTACAGTTCAAGATCAAGAAGGTCATCGTGGGGGAGAGCCGCACGTTTTCCGGTGCGCGCGCCTTCATGGAAAGTCATGGCGTGGAGGTGATCGACCTTGACCTGCAGGAATGCGTGCAGATGATGGAGGAATTCATCGCTGCCGAGCCCACTCTGTGGAACGAGGACATCGGCGAGTAGGGCGAAGATGTCGCTGATGCAGCAGTTGTTCACTTATCCGAAAATGGGGATCAGGGCAGAGATCCGCTTGTTCAGCGTTCCAGCCTGAGT
>JBKJNF010000019.1:0-31977 GCA_046596155.1 Flavobacteriales bacterium
TGCCTTGGCGAATGCCGCATTGGACCATCCGCGCTACCTGCGCACTTCACATCCGCTGCACTCCTTCGCCGTCGCGGGCGCAGATACGTCCACCTTCGATCAGCTGAACAGGGCCAGCGGCAGCTTCGATGTCGATTCACCCTTTGGCTTGATGCATCGCCGCAAGGCACGGCTTATCGCCTTCGACCTCCCTTTGAATGAGGCTTTCAGCTTCGTGCATTATGTCGAACAGGCCCTGGATGTCCCTTACCGCCACACCCTTCGGATAATCGTGAACTATACCGACCCACGGGGTATTAAGAGCCTTCGCCAATTCTCCACATTCGCGAAGAAACCCGGCTACATCAACGAGCTTTCAGCGCTGGAACCCATGCTGAACAAGGCCGGTGCGCTGACATCGGGAGCGCTTGACGGATCAACGTGGATCAACGTGGACCTGGGCAAGGCCTTCGATGTGGTCGCAGACGATATCCGATCGAACGAGGCGCGTAGCATCCATTGTTTCATTCCGTCCTTATGGTTGCGGGACACTGTGAAGGCCGCGCTTCGTAGGTTCGGCTACCGAACCCGGAAAGAGCGCACCGCTTATGCTGCTCGTATACATTGAACGCCCTTCCCATCGCACCACCTACGTGGTGCGACACGTGTTCGAGCGCATGCTCGGCTGGCGTGCGGCCTATACATCTTCGCTAGAGGAATTCAGCAATGCCAGCGGACCAAAGGTGAGCTACTCCCTGAAGCCGGTCGAAGGTGCCTACCATGTTCCGCTGAGCGGCGCATTGGATGCTGCACTGCCACCGATGGATGTGCCTATTATTTCGCAACGCCAGGGCATGATGGTGCTGTATCCCATGACGGACGACAACTTTGATGTGTTCGCATCCATCTTTCATCTGCTGTCGCTTTCGGAAGAATATTCTCCGCGCAAGGTCGATGAGCACGGCCGCGTTGCGTCAAACGCCCTCTCCCTTGTGTACTACGATCTGGAACGCGTACCCGTTGTGGATCACTGGGCGCTCTGGCTGGCGCGCGTACTCAATGACCTGTTCCCTGCTCTTGAACAACCGGCAAGGAACTATCGCCAGGTGCTGACGGTGGACATTGATAACGGACTGAAATACGCCGCGCGTTCGTGGTACCGCACTTTGGGAGCCGCGGGACGGGACCTGATCGGCGGGCGCGGCCATCAGTTCATCAGTCGAACGCGTGTAGTGCTGGGCGTTGAACCGGATCCTTTCCTGCGCGTTCCCGAACAACTTGCTGCCGTGCGCCGATCAGTGGACCGCTGCATCGCCTTTCTCCTAGTGCGCGGCGAGCGACTGAACGACCACGCAGCACGGCCGGCCCATCCCTTGTTCAAGGCGCTGGTGCGCGACTACCGCCAACATGCTGAACTCGGTCTTCATCCATCCTACGAAAGCAGCCAGCAAACGGAGCGCATTCGCATGGAACGCGAGCTGCTCGCGACCATCGCTCTTCAACCGGTCACGCTCTCTCGCCAGCATTTCCTGCGATGGTCGCTGCCTGCCACGCTCCGAGAACTGTTGGTCGTAGGTTTCACCGAGGATCATACACTGGGATTCAGCGACCGCCCTGGATTCCGTGCTGGAACATGCACGCCGTTCCCGTGGTATGATCTGGAGCGTGAACAGGAAACGGCACTCATGATCTGGCCCTTCGCCTGCATGGACAGCGCCTTGCACGAAAAAATGGGGCTCTCGCCTGACGAAGCCTTGGACGAATTCAAGCGTATGGCAGATGCGGTACGGGCGGTGAACGGCACCTTCGTGAGCGTGTGGCACGATCGCTATATCAGCGGGGACCCGCCCCATGACGGATGGCCGGAGGTAATGAAAAAACTGGTGGAGCACGCCCGGTCATGATCCGATACCTGCGTCATAGTGAGATCGACAAGCGCGCCTGGGACGTCCTGCTTTTGAGGTGTCCCAGCCGCATGTGGTACGCGCGAAGCTCCGTGTTGGACCGCACTGGGCCTTGGGATGCGCTGATCGATGAGTCGGCCTGCGCCCTGATGCCGCTGCCCCACCGCGTGAAGTGGGGCGTCCAGTACTTATATAACCCCTATGGTCTGCAGCAGCTGGGCGTCTTCGCTGTAGAACCATCGCAGCAACTCACCGACGCGTTCTTCCGAGCGATCCCCCGCCACATCCGGTACATCGACATTTGGACCAATCCGGATGGGCGACCATCGTCGAGCATTCCTGGTCGCTCCATTCCTCAGATCAACCACGTGCTGAATTGCGATGACGACATCGCGACGCTCCGTGCATGCTATGGCAAGGGCCACCAGCGCAACCTACGGAGGCATCAGGGCCTTACGATCGATAATGGCCTTTCGGCGGATGCCTTCATCGACCTGTTCGAGCGCACCACGGGATCACGCTTCGGCGGCAGCCCACCAGGGAGCCTGGAGCCCTTGCGCTTGATCATTGCAGATGCGCTCTTGGAAGGCACCGGGCGCATCCTCAGCATCCACGCCGATGGCGCTCCGATCGCCGCAACCTGTTCCATCATCTGGGAAAGGCGGAGCATCATGTTCAAAACCGCCAACGATCCACGGGGCCATGCCGTGCAGGCCATGTTCCACCTGACGGACCGCTGGATCGAGCTACATGCAGGATCGGACACCCTATTGGATTTCGCTGGATCCAATACACCCAGCGTGGCCCGGTTCAACAGCGGATTCGGTGCAACGGCCACCACTTACTTTCGCTTCCGCGCGAACCGAATGCCTTGGCCCTTCCGTTACCTGAGATCCTGACCTGATGACCGTCCAACTCAACTCCCAACCCTCGATCGTCAACCGTTTCATCGCGGATCTCCGGGATGAACATGTGCAAAAGGATCCCCTGCGCTTCCGCCGCAGCATGGAACGCATTGGCGAGGTGATGGCCTATGAGCTGAGCAAGACCCTTGAACACCAGGAGCAGGAAGTGATCTCGCCATTGGGCGCGGCGCGGGTGTCGCTTGGTACCGATAAACCGGTATTGGCAACCATCCTTCGTGCCGGGCTTCCGTTGCACCAGGGACTGTTGAACTACTTTGACCGGGCCGACAGCGCCTTTGTCAGTGCCTATCGCAAGCATAGGAAAGGCGAAGATGCCTTCGATATCGAGGTGGAATACATGAGCAGCCCTTCGTTGGAGGACCGCGTACTGATCATCAGCGACCCCATGTTGGCCACGGGACGAAGCATGGTGATGGTGTACAAGGCCCTTATGCGCCTTGGGAAACCAAAGGCTGTGCACATCGTATCAGTGATCGCCAGCAGCGAAGGACTTGAATACATCAGGAGCCATATGCCACATAACACCCGCATCTGGGTGGCCGCTGTTGATGAGGAAATGACGGCGCAAGCGTATATTGTACCTGGCTTGGGAGATGCCGGCGATCTGGCATACGGCACCAAGCTATAGGGACCATGGGCGACCTGATCAGCATTCTATCCGTTATCGCCACCGCTGCCTTCAAGCTGCTGGCTTCCACCGTTGTGAGTGTGGGGCTGGGCTTCGGTTTCTGGGAGACCTTCCTGTTCTCTAGCGTTGGTGGTTGTATCGGCGTGCTGGTCTTCTATCGCCTGAGCGACTGGTTCATCAAACGTGCACTCCTCCGGAGGCGCCGCTTAGCGTTGCCTGACCAACAAGGCAATGCACGCATCTCTCCCAAGGTGTTCACGCGTCGCAATCGGTGGCTTATCCGACTAAAGCATAGCAGCGGACTTCGCGGCTTGGCAGCGTTAACGCCTTTGGTGCTCACCATCCCGGTCGGAAGCATCATAGCCGCTCGTTTCTTCCGGCATGACCATCGGACGCTGCCCACGCTATTCGGATCCGTGGTGATCCAGGCCATGGTGGTCAGCGCGATCTGTTCCGTGGCCTATAGCGCGGCCGGCCAGTTGGTCCAGTGAAACCGTACAAGCATCTCTTTTTCGACCTGGACCACACGCTCTGGGATTTCCGCACAAATTCGCGTGTGGTGCTGCATGATCTTTACCACGATCTGGAACTGGCCGACCATGGCGTGCCGGGCGCGGAGGACTTGGTGGAAGTGTATGAAGAGATCAATGCCGGACTGTGGGAACGCTACGAGCGTGGCCACATCGAAAAGGAGGTCTTGCGCGCGCTCCGTTTTCGCAATACCCTGCTCCGCTTCGGCGTGCGCAACGACCGGCTCGCCCGCAACATGGGACACGAATATTTGGAGCGCACCCCGCGCATGGACGGACTGAGCGAGGGCGCGATGCTCCTGCTCCAGGACCTGCGGCCGCATTTTGGCATCCATATTATCACCAATGGATTCAGTGCCACCCAAGCCACCAAGATCAGCTGCAGCCGCATCAAGGAACTGTTGGACCATGTGATCACAAGCGAGGATGCGGGCGCAAACAAACCCGACCCGCGCATTTTCCACCGGGCCATGCGGCTGTCGGGGGCCACGCCCATGGATTCGTTGATGATCGGCGATAGCGTTACGGCGGATATGGATGGCGCCCGTGCAGTGGGCATGGACCACGTGCACTTTTCGCCGGAAGGGCCTGGGGACGCGCTGGCTACCTACCGCATTCAGCGGCTCGCGGAACTCAGGCCCTTACTACTTCATTAACGTGCCGTCCGGCACGAACCCGTAGGCCGCGATGAACCGCGTGCCGGTGATCTCACTTGCTTTCAGGAAACGCACCGAATCGCCGTTGGCGCGCACTTCGCCGAGGTAGTTGATCACGCCCTTGAAGCCGACAGATCGGATGAAAAGGCTGTCATTGCGCTGCACCACAGGGCAATTGTGTACCTGATTCCAGCCACTCTGCACATTCTCAGCGAGAAGTTCTCCCAATTGACCGGGGAACTCCTCCGTACCACCCACGAACGCCGCGTTGCCCCGTTCGAAGAACCGCATGTAATAATGGAGTTTGCCATCGGCGTAGTGGTAAACCCCGTTGAACCGCACGCGGCTGCTCGATAGCGGTACCAAGGCCACCATCTTCGTGGTGTCGATAAAGGCGGTCGGAGGCACAGTGGCAGGTGGCGGCACGCTGTCCGTGGGATCGGAGCAACCAACGACCAAGGCCAGAGCGATGAATTGAAGCAGAACGCGCATGGTTCAGGAATTGAAGCGGGCAATTACGCTGGTGGATCCTTGTACCACGTCACCGATCCGGATCTTCACCTCCGCATCAAGCGGCAGGAACAGGTCCACACGGGATCCGAACTTGATAAAGCCGAACTCCGTGCCCTGGCCGGCACCTTCGCCCACTTTGCTGTAGGTGCAGATCCGTCGGGCCAGTGCACCGGCGATCTGGCGAAAAAGCACTTCGCCATGACGGGGATGTCGCACCACTACGGTGCTCCGTTCATTCTCGGTGCTGCTCTTCGGATGCCACGCCACCAAGTATTTGCCTGGGTGGTACTTGTAATATCTAGTTGTACCGCTTATCGGGTAGTAGTTGATATGCACGTTCAGGGGGCTCATGAAGATGGACACCTGCCGACGGCGCGCTCCGAAATATTCAGGTTCGTTCACCTCCTCGATCACCACCACTTTACCATCGCAGGGCGAGAGGATCGCCGAATCATCGGGTGTTACGGTCCGCACCGGTACGCGGAAGAACCAGACCACGATGGCGAGTAAAGTGACCAGCAGCATGCTCACAGCTCCTCCTAACCAGGCTGGCCCCCAGTTCCACGCAGCGAACATGCCGAAGCAGGTTACGGCCACCGTGAGTAGTAAGGTCGGGGTTCCTTCGTGGTGGAGGCGCATGGAGCGATGTTCGGCGCGAATATAGTCGGCGCACTTCGGCGCCTTCGGATCACCTCAGCAACACGATCATCAGTACCATGGCAGGTGCCGCCAGCAGGTAGCCGTCGAAGCGATCGAGGATGCCTCCATGACCAGGAAGTACTGTCCCACTATCCTTTACCCCTGCGGCGCGCTTGAACGCACTCTCCAACAGATCGCCGATGGTCGCCGTGATGGCCACTGCCGCAGCACCCAAGATCCATTGCTGTGGGCTCAGTACGTGCCAAGATCGGCCCAGGACCCAACCTACGAGCATGGTGAGGACCACGCCACCTGCTAGCCCTTCCCAGGTCTTGCCCGGACTTACGGCGGGCAGGAGTTTGGTGCGACCCGCGCTGCGCCCAACGAGGTAGGCGCCTGTGTCGCTTGTCCAGAGCAGGAACATGAAGCCGATGAACACCTTGCCACCCATGGCTACCATCCACGGCGCAGCTGCAAAAGGGAGCGCCACATACAGCGCGGTTCCAAGATGGAAGGAGAACACACGCGTTGGCTTGGCTGTGCCACTCCGCAACAGCAGGAACACCAGCAGGACCAGTAAGCCAAAGATCAGGAAGACGGCATGGCGCACTTGGAATATGGCGACCATGGGCAGTATGCCGACGGTAAGGTAGACCGTTGCGGCCAGCGCAACTGCGTAGGCTGACGAAGGTGCATTCTCGCTTTCACCCCAATACAACCCATGCCACTCCCGCGCAGCGATCAAACACACGGGCAGGAACAACATCCACGTTGTGAACGGGCCGACGATAGCGGCACCCAGCGTGAGCACCACGTAGGCCGCTCCGGTCAGTGCACGCTTGCCGAATTCACCCACGAGCTCAACCCACTATGGAAGGGACATCACCTCCTGCGGGCTTCTCCAACTCGGGTTTGGCCGGAGCATGACCGTTGGTGCCGTTCATGGCCGAGCGCATCACCACCTCCTCCTTCTCCCATTCGCGCTTGCCGAAGATCTTCTCAAGGTCCTCCTTGAAGATGACCTCCTTCTCCAACAATTGCATGGCCAGGGCCGTCAACTTGTCCTTGTTCTCCATGAGGATCCGTTTCGAACGGACATATTGCCCCTCGATGATGATCCGCACCTCCTCGTCGATGGTCTGCGCGGTGCGCTCGCTATACGGCTTATTGAAGTTGTACTCCGCCTGTCCACTGCTATCGTAATAGCTCATGTTGCCGATCTTGTCGTTGAGGCCGTAGATGGTGACCATGGCGTAGGCCTGCTTGGTCACCTTCTCCAGATCACTGAGCGCTCCGGTGCTCACCTTGCCGAACATGATCTCCTCGGCCGCACGTCCACCCAAGGCCGCGGCCATTTCATCCAGCATCTGTTCTGCTGTTGTCAGATGCCGCTCATCCGGGAGGTACCAAGCTGCTCCGAGCGAACGGCCGCGCGGCACGATGGTCACCTTCACCAATGGGCTCGCATGCTCCACCAACCAGCTCACGGTGGCATGGCCGGACTCGTGGTAGGCGATGGACTTCTTCTCATCCGCCGTAATGATCTTGTTCTTCTTCTCCAAACCACCGATCACGCGGTCCACGGCATCCAGGAAGTCCTGTTTGTCCACGGACTTCTTCTTTTTGCGGGCGGCGATCAGCGCCGCCTCGTTGCAGATATTGGCGAGGTCGGCACCGCTGAAGCCCGGGGTCTGCCGGGCCAGGAAGGCCACGTCCACGGTGAGGTCCAGTTTCAAGGGCTTCAGGTGCACTTTCAGGATCTGCTCGCGCTCGTTGAGGTCCGGCATGTCCACGAAGATCTGTCGATCGAAACGACCCGGTCGCATCAGTGCCCGATCAAGCACGTCGGCGCGGTTCGTGGCGCCGATGAGGATCACGCCGCTGTTGGTGCCAAAGCCGTCCATCTCGGTGAGTAACTGGTTCAAGGTATTTTCACGCTCGTCGTTGGCCCCCATATTAGCACTGCGACCGCGGGCCCGACCGATGGCATCGATCTCGTCGATGAAGATGATGGCCGGCGCCTTCTCTTTGGCCTGCTTGAACAGATCGCGTACGCGGCTGGCGCCCACGCCCACGAACATTTCCACGAAATCCGATCCACTGAGCGAGAAGAACGGCACGTTGGCTTCGCCAGCAATGGCTTTGGCAAGCAGTGTTTTTCCAGTGCCCGGAGGACCCACCAACAGCGCGCCCTTGGGGATCTTGGCCCCGAGGTCGGTGTATTTCTTCGGTGTCTTTAAGAAGTCAACGATCTCCTGGAGTTCCTCCTTGGCCTCGTCCAATCCGGCCACATCGTTGAAAGTGACATTCGTTGTCTTGCTGCCTTCGAAGACCTGCGCGCGGCTCTTTCCGATGTTGAAGAGTTGTCCACCGGGGCCGCCGGGACCACCCATGCGACGCATCATGAACACCCACACGAGAATGATCAGGCCTACGAACATCACCCATTGCAGGATCTCCTTGCCCATATCATTTGCGGGCTTGATCTCCACGTTCACTCCATGCGCTTCGGCATCCTGCACCAACTTTTCCTGCATGTGGTCGCTTCCGCCGGCGAAGAAGACGTATTGCGGACCCGCGGTGTTCTTATCGTTCCCGGTGCGCTTCAACTTCTTTTCGTGCACGGCCTTTTTCAACGCCGGTTCCTTCAGTGTCACCTGCACCTCCTGTTGAACGAGGACGATGCTCTTCACATCGTTCGAATCCAAGTACGCGTAATAGTCGCTTACCGTAATGGGCTGCGCGGGGCTGCCCGCATTGAACAGCCACATGGACAGGATGACGAGGCCGATGACCCCGTAGATCCAATAGAAGTTGAAGGCCTTGTCAGGACCGCTCCGCTCCTTCTTCTGCTTTCCGTTGTTATCCTCTGCCATGTTCAAGCCTGGTCAGGCCACGTTCTCATAAGTATTCGTGATCGCATCGCTCCACAATTGCTCGAGCCCGTAATAGCCCCGACGCTCCTTGTGGAAAACGTGCACCACCACATCGACAAAATCCAGCAGGATCCATCCCGCAGTATCCTTCCCTTCCGCATGCCAAGGTTTCTCCCCGACACGTTTCAACGCCTCCTTCTCCACACTCCCGGCAATAGCCCCTACGGCCCGGTCCGAATCGCCGTGGCAGATGATGAAGTGATCGCACACAGCGTTCGGCACTCCGCGCAAGTCGAGATGAACAATATCTTTTGCCTTCACCTCCTGCATCCCTTGAACAACAGCATCCACCAATCGGTTCGCGGGTGGTCCAGGTCTCTTATCCTTCATCCGGTTAACTTGCGTCGATCAAAAGTAAGCACGAACGGCGGCCTTCGCGCGGAACTCCACGATGATGAAGGCTGAAGTCGGGTCCATGGGAACGCGCGTGATCGGTAACGTGTTCATTTCTTTGGATTCCATTGATAGCACCAACAAGTACGCTGCCGATCTCATTGCGCACGACAAGGCACCTCATGGAACTGTCATCCTGGCCCATGAGCAGACCGCAGGCCGTGGCCAACGCGGACGGACCTGGACGAGTGCCAAAGGCTTGGACATTGCGGCCAGCGTGGTCGTGCGCCCCGACTGGCTATACGCCGATGGGCAATTCATCCTGGCCCAGGCCGCCGCGCTTGCTGTTCATGACGTTGTGGCCGAAGCGATGCACACCGTCGTGGACGGGCGGAATGAGCGAGTGCGGATCAAGTGGCCCAATGATGTGCTGATCGACCGGCGCAAAGTGGCGGGGATCCTGATACAGAACGAAATCTCGGGAAATAAGGTCGCCACGAGCATCATCGGTATCGGCATCAACATGAACAGCTCTGAGCTGGAGGCCGAGCTGAACGCTACAAGCTTGCGCATGGAGACCGGCATGGAGCAGGACCTGGGAGCCTTGCTGATCCACCTGTGCCAGCGGCTAGAGCACTGGATGGCCTTGGCCCAGGCCCACCCCCCGGAGCTTGGTGTGCGCTATGCCGCGCTCCTGTGGTCCCGCAATCGCTTTGCGGATATGGAGCTGGATGGGGCGCCATTCAGCGCCCGGCCGATGGATGTGGACCGCTCAGGTCGGCTGCTGGTGGAGGATGCTAGCGGCCAAGTGCAGGCTTTCGGGCTGGACCGATTGCGATTTGCGGCACGATAGTTCATCTGCTATTTGGCCGCTTGGATGAAAGGGCTACATTTGCGACCCCTTTACAAGAAAGACCTACTAATGCCTGCGCCGGGCTAACGGCGTCCGACGCATGAAACGTACCTACCAGCCCAGCAAACGCAAGCGCACCAACAAGCACGGTTTCCGCAAGCGCATGGCTTCAGTCGCCGGACGTGCCGTGCTCGCAAGCCGTCGCCGCCAAGGCCGTAAGAAGCTCACGGTGAGCGACGAGATGGTGGGCAAGAAGTAATAGACCATTCATTCGATCCATCCCAAAAAGGGGCCTACGGGCCCCTTTTTATCGTTCAGTCCGGACCACGACGCGAGCGACGCTCACTGCCGAGGTACGTTAGCAAGGGTGTGAACGAAGAAGGCCCCCCATGTAGGGAGGCCTTCGATCGGTCTCAATGAATGGTCTAGTTCTCGCCCTTTACGCGCTCCACAACGAAGTCGTCCACTAGGATGCGGCCGCAGTGCTCGCACACGATGATCTTCTTGTGGCTGCAGATATCCAGCTGGCGCTGGGGCGGAATGGCGTTGAAGCAACCACCGCAGCTGCCGCGCTCCACGGGAACAACGCCCAAGCCGTTGCGCGTGTTGCTACGGATACGGCGGTAGGCGCTGAGGAGGCGCTCCTCGATGTGCTTGCTGGCGGCCTCGCTTTTCTTCTGCAGGTCCTTCTCCTCCTTCTCCGTTTCGGCGATGATCTCGTCAAGCTCCTTCTTCTTCAGATCCAAGTCCTTCTTGCGCTCTTTGAAGAGCTTGGTGCTTTCATCCACCGTGCCCTTCTTCGCATCCAGCACGGCCTTGGCCTCTTTAATGCGCTTCTCGGCGAGTTGGATCTCCAGGTTCTGGAACTCCACCTCCTTGCTCAGGCTGTCGTATTCACGGTTGTTGCGGACCTTACTCTGCTGGCCCTCGTACTTCTTGATGGACGCCTTGGCATCCTTGATGAAGTTCGTCTTATCCGTGATCACCTGCTCCACCTCGGCAAGGTCGTCCTGCAGTTTCTTCAATCGGGTCTCCAAACCGGTAACCTCATCCTCCAGGTCCTGCACTTCCAAGGGCAATTCGCCACGCTGGGTTCGGATGCGGTCCGCTTGGGTATCGATGGTCTGCAAGCGGAAAAGTTCCACCAGCTTTTCGGCAATGGTGATCTCCGCCTTGGTGGCAGCATTGTTAGCCTTCGGGGCAGGAGTGGGGGCCTTGGAGGTTTTCTCCTCCTTCGCCGGGCTCTTTGTCGCGGTCTTCGCCATGGTCAGCAAACGTGAATGGGATTGGTGACGGATTCCGTCAAATGGGCTGCGAATGTAGGCAAAAACGCGCTTAAGTGGCGCTGGATCAGGTGCATGGTGAACTGTTCGCTTTCGAAATGCCCGATATCCGCCAGAAGTAGCTGTCCCTCAGCCTCAAAGAATTGATGGTACTTCACGTCCGATGTGATGAACGCATCGGCATTTCGAGCCAGCGCTCGGCCGATCAAAAAGGCACCCGAGCCACCGCACACCGCTACCCGTTCCACCGGCTTCCCGCGCAACGCCGTGTGTTTCACCACAGGGGCACTGAACGCTTCCTTCACCATGGCCAAAAATGCAACTTCGTCCATGGGCTGGGCCAAGTGGCCGATGGCACCTGATCCCACGCCTTTGTAATTATTGGCCAACGGATAGATGTCGTAGGCCACTTCCTCATAGGGGTGTGCCTTCAGCATGGCTTGCACCACGGCCCGTTCCATGGGCGCATGCAGGATCGTTTCGATCCGGGTCTCCGGCTCTCTGTGTCTCACACCCTTTTCACCTATGTAGGCATTGGAGCCTTCGCCACCGCGAAAAGTCCCTTGTCCTTCAAGGCCATAGCTGCATTCGTCGTAGTTGCCGATGCGACCAGCGCCCGCCGAGAACAGGGCATTGCGCACGGCTTCAGCATGGGCGGTTGGCACGAAGACCACCAGCTTGCGCAGTTGATCGCCCTTGGGAGCAATCACCTCAACATCCTGCAAGCCCAGCCTGGTCGCGATCTCCGCGTTCACCCCGGTGATCACATTGTCCAGGTTGGTGTGGATGGCATAGATGGCCACATTGTTACGGATAGCAGCGAGTAGGGTGCGCTCCACGCCATTACGGCCCGTGATGCTCTTCAGCCCGCGGAAGATCACCGGATGGTGGGCGATGATCACGTCGCAACCCCGACGCACGGCCTCGGCTACAACGTCCTCCGTGCAATCCAGTGCGATCAGCGCGGCCTTCACCTCTCGTTGTGGGTCGCCCACTTGCAGACCGCTGTTGTCGTAGTCTTCCTGCAGCGTGGGTGGGGCCCAGGCCTCCAAGGAGCGAATGATATCGGAAAGGAGCATGGCGTTGGTTGGTAGGGCGAAGATGCGCACTGCACCAACCAAGCCGACTTCTTCGGACCTTCGCCAACATGCAACGCCGCATATGGCCTTACCTGCTTTCCGTGATCCTCGCCGGGTCATGCACGCTGGTCCATGCGCAGCGCACCGACTTACGCCTACTGGCCGTGTTGGAAAGCTGGGAGCGAGATGACGATAGCACACGATTTTCAGTGATGGCAGTGGACACGGCCAACGCGGTCAGCTTGATCACCGGCACTTGTTCCGAAGGGGGCAAATGCAGGCTCAGCCTTCCGGTGGACCATGTTTATCGGGTGGAGCTTTCGGGCACGGGCCATGTATCGAAGCACGTCATCCTGGACCTCAACGGGCCATCCATCAAACAGCGCAAGTGGGGGTACCGCATGCGCTTCGCTGTGAAGCTGATGCCGCGCATCGACTCAGTGGATTACAGCATCTGTGAACGGCCTTTGGGCTTGTCCCACTTCGCGAAAAAGGAGAACCAATTCAGCTGGGACGAGCGATACACCCTTGAGCTGACGCCGTTCTATGAGACCATGCAGAACGCTTACGAGGACCGGAAGCGAAAACTGGTACCGATAGGACCGTGAACACTCGGCCGCCCCGTGCGCTCCGGGGAGCGCCGTAGGCCGCATCTTTGGCGCGTTGCACCAGATGGCCGCCCTTCGGATCCTGCTACTCCCCTTCTCCTGGCCCTATGCCTTGGTGCTGGCCATCCGGCATTACTTCTACGACCATGGCTGGCTGAAAAGCGTTTCGCCCGACCTGCCGACCATTGTGATCGGCAACCTGGCCTTGGGCGGTACGGGGAAAACGCCCCATGTGGAGCTGGCGCTGCGCACCTTGATCGAACATGGTCCACTGGCCACTTTGAGCCGTGGTTATGGTCGGGACGGTAGCACCTTCCATGAAGTGGACCGCGAGGATGATGCACGCCTTGCCGGCGATGAGCCGCTGATGATCAAGCGCAAGTTCAGCGGCGTGCGGGTGTTCGTAGGTGCCGACCGCGTGGCCGGGGTGAAGGCCATTCGCGACCAAGCGCCCGAAATAAAGTCGGTGATCTTAGATGATGCCTTCCAGCATCGCAGGTTGCAGGCAGGACTGAACATCGTGCTCACCACCTGGCAGAACCCCTGGTCCAAGGACCATCTCCTTCCCGCCGGAAACCTGCGCGACCTGCCCCGTCGTGCGCGCCACGCCGATGTCGTTGTGGTGACCAACTGCCCGGCCATGCCCAACGCCGATGAGGTAGGGCGGTGGCGGAATAAGTTGAGGTTGGGTCCTTTCCAACCACTCTTCTTTAGTGGACTCCGGTACAATGCACCACGGTCATTGCACGACAGCACGATGAATTTGCCTACTGGTCCTCAGGCCTCCGCCTTCCTCGTTACCGGTATTGCTGATGCCACGGCACTCCTGGAGCATGTGCGCGCCACTTTCGGCACTGTGCGCCATATGGCCTTTCCGGACCACCACGCGTTCTCGGAGCCTGACCAACGGCGTATAGCCATCCGCTTCGCTACCTTCGCGGGCCTTCAAAAAACGCTCATCACCACCGAGAAAGATGCTGCCCGGCTGGGGCCAGCCCTCATTTCGGGGCCCTTGGAGGATATCCCCATCGCCGTGATCGGCGTGAAGGCCGAGATCTTGAACGAACCCCATCAATTCGCCGCAATCCTCAGAGCCCATGTTGCAACGCATCCAGCGCATCGCTGACCATCTGAAAAAGGCCACCGACGGTTTTGCGCCCGAGACCGGCATCATCTTGGGCACCGGCCTCAGCGGCCTGGGCAAGGAGATCGATGTGAAATTCGCCATCGCCTATAAGGACATTCCCGAGTTCCCGGTAAGTACGGTGCAAGGCCATCCCGGTAAACTGCTGTTCGGTTACCTCGGCGGAAAACCCGTGGTGGCCATGCAAGGCCGCTTCCACTACTACGAAGGCTGGACGATGCCTGAGGTGGTGATGCCTGTCCGCGTCTTCAAGTTCCTCGGGATCCAGCGTCTCTTCGTGAGCAATGCCTGCGGTGGTGTGAACCCCGCACATGACACCGGCGACCTAATGATCATCACCGACCACATCTGCCTCTTCCCCAATCCGCTGATCGGCCCCAACATCGATGAACTGGGACCGCGTTTTCCGGACATGAGCGAGGCCTATGACCACAAGCTAGTGGCCATGGCGAAGGAGATCGCAGCGAAGAACAACATCAAGGTGCAACAGGGAACCTACGTGGGCCTCACCGGACCAACGTTGGAAACCCCGGCCGAATACCGCTATGTGCGCAACATCGGCGGTGATGCTGTGGGCATGAGCACCGTACCCGAGGTTATCGCCGCGCGCCAGATGGGGCTACCCTGCTTCGCTATGAGCGTGATCACTGACATGGGCGTGGAAGGACGCATCGAGAAGACCACCCATGAAATGGTGCAGCGCGTGGCCGAAAAGGTGGAGCCAAGCCTCACACTGATCATGCGTGAACTCGTCGCATCATGCTAACGCGGCCTTCTGCGTTGACGCGGGAAGCCCGTGCTTATGGCTTGTGGATCGCGGCTTGCTGCGCATGCGTATTGAACCCACGATCGTCTTCAGCGCAGGACAGCCTGAACGTGACGAAGGTCTACGAATGGGACGACCCTAGCTTGCCCGGCTCGTTCCTCTATGACAATACCTACAGCGCGGTCTGGGGCTACGCACGCGATGGCCGGGAATACGGGATCATCGGTAGCACGATGGGCACGCATATCATTGACGTAACGCCGGGTGATATCCAAGGACCGGTGGCCTTTATCGCCGGCAACTTCCAAGGTGGCGATGTAGTGCACCGCGAGTACAAGACCTATCGCGACCGACTTTACGCAGTAACGGACGAAGGACCCGGCACCTTGCAGATCATCGACCTGCGCCAATTGCCCGACTCAGCCCCGGTACTGTATGACAGCAACATGCTCTTCTCCCGCGCTCATTCGATCTGGATCGACACCACGAATGCCCGCCTCTATACCCACTACGGCAACACGGACTTCGCCATCTGGTCGCTTGCGGATCCCGACGCACCCACATTGCTCTTGAAGCCACAGTTCAGTGTTCCGTGGTGGAACTCGGCCGTAGGCGGCGTGCACGATGCGTACACGGTGAACAACATCACCTACACGAATGATGTGAACGCGATGCACATCATCGACTTCAGCAACGTGAACACGCCCGTGCTGCTCGGCTCCCTCACGAACTACCCCCAACCGGGATACAACCATAGCGGCTGGTTGCACGACAATGGCTGGCTTTATGTGATGGCCGATGAGACGCACGGCCTCGACCTGAAGCTCTTCGACGTGAGCGATCCAACAGATATCCAGTTCATCGACACCCTTGGTACGGATCGCGGCCCCGGTAGCATTGTGCACAACCCCTGCTTCCAAGGCGATATGCTCCATGTCGCCTGGTACGAAGATGGCTACTGGCTATGGAATGTGGCGGATCCGGCGAACGCGCAGTTGGTCGGCTTCTATGACATGCATCCAGAACCATACAGCTTCAGCTATAAGGGAGCCTGGGGCGTGTATCCCTACCTACCCAGTGGACACGTGCTGATCAGCGAAATGCAGCATGGTTTGTTCGTGCTGGACATTAGCCAAGCGGTCGGCCTATCACCGAAGCCTTCAAATTCAGCTGAGCTTCACGTCTGGCCAAATCCCACCGCGGCCGTCACCTACATCTCCGTCCCCTCCACCTTTCACGGCCAGGTTGATCTGGTGCTCCGCGATGCACAAGGCCGCAACCTGCGCACGTGGCAGGCACACGTATTCGGTTCTGGACTGGCGATCGATCTTCGCGGCATGGAGGAAGGGAACTATTTCGTGGAACTGAGCAACGCCGAACAGCGGGCCGTTGCACGCGTGGTCAAGACAAGCGAGGAATGAGCGCACACTGGTCGGAAAAATGGGAACTGGTCGTTGGCCTGGAGGTGCACGCCCAACTGCTCACGAAGAGCAAGGCATACAGCAGTGATGCCAACGCGTATGGCGATCATCCGAACACCCTGGTGAGCCCGGTGACGCTTGGCCTGCCTGGCGTGCTGCCGGTCCCCAACACCTACGCGGTTGACCTGGCCATCCGCCTCGGCCTTGCCTGCGGATGCACCATCGCGCCACGCATGCACTACGCGCGGAAGAACTATTTCTACCCCGACCTCCCCAAGGGCTACCAGATCACGCAGGACACCACACCGATCTGTACCGGTGGCCACATCACCATCAAGAGCGTTCGCGGCTCGACTGCTCAAGGCGAGCTCGACATCAAGATCACGCGCATCCACATGGAGGAGGACGCCGGGAAAAGCATTCACGACGTAGATCCGTTCAATACGTTGGTAGATCTAAATCGCGCAGGCGTTCCGCTGGTTGAGATCGTCAGTGAGCCCGACCTCCGTAGTTCGCAGGAGGCCTACGACTATCTGGTGGAAGTCCGTCGCCTAGTGCGCTACCTCGATGTGTGCGATGGGAACATGGAGGAAGGCAGCCTACGCTGCGATGCGAACATCAGCATCCGCCCTAAGGGCAGCAGCACATTCGGCACGCGCACCGAAGTGAAGAACCTCAACAGCTTCAAGAACGTGCAACGCGCCATCGAATTCGAGGCGCAGCGCCAGAGTGAATTGCTCGAGAGCGGCGGTAGCATCCACTTGGAAACACGCTCCTTCGATGCCGCAAAAGGCACCACCATGGGACTTCGCAGCAAGGAAATGGCGCATGATTACCGCTACTTCCCTGAGCCGGACATCCAGCCGCTCACGGTCAGCGAGGCCAAGAAGGAGGCCATCCGCGCCGCAATGCCACCATTGCCACGCGAACTGAAACGGAAGTACACTTCAACACTCGGGCTCAGCGCCTACGACGCGGAGGTCCTTACGGATAACAAGGAGACCGCACTGTACTACGAAGCCGTGCTGAAGCACACTACCAATGCCAAAGCCGCGGCCAATTGGGTCATGGGCGATGTGCGCAACTGGGTGAACGAACGCGGACTGACCATCACCGAGTTCCCGATCGCCGCCGAGCGACTGGCCGGATTGATCACGCTGATCGAGGGCGGCACGGTGAGCCACACGCTAGCCTCACAGAAGCTCTTCCCCCTAATGTTGGAACATACAGGGAGCGCCGAGGAATTGGCCAACGCCCACAACCTCCTGCTCGTTACCCGCGAGGATGTGGTAGAGGCCGTCATGCGCACCTCCATGGACCGCTACCCCGATAAAGTGCAAGCTTTCCGCGCCGGTAACAAAGGCCTCCTCGGCCTTTTCATGGGTGACGTGATGAAGGCCACACAAGGCAAGGCCGACCCGCGCAAGGTGAGCGAAGTAGTGAAACGCATGCTTGAACAAGATCCCACGTAGATGATGTCCCGTACCCTTTTCCCCGCCCTCCTCCTGCTGGCCGCTTGCAGCATACCGGAACAAAAACGCGTGGTTGATCTGACCATCAGCGGAGGCGACAGCAAGACCGTTTACCTGGACCGGTTCAAGAACAACAAACCCGAGCACATCGACTCACTGGTGCTGGACGCGAATGGCCACGGCATTTTCCATCCCGGCAAACTGCCGTTGGATTTCTACGCCCTTGCGCTCAGTGACAAGGACATGATGGTGATCGTCCTGGACAGTGCGGAAAGCGTCAAGGTGGAAGCCACCGCAGGTAAGCTCGCAGAGCCGACAAAGGTGGAAGGCAGCAAACAGAGTGACCTCCTGTACGGTTTCTTCAAGGAATCGAAGAAATACGAAGAAGAGAAGCAGCAACTCGTCACGCGCGTGAACTCCGACCGTTCCGACACCGATGCCATGGATCGTATCAACAAACTGAACGCCGACTTCTACACGCGTTGTAAGACGTTCACGCAGGATCACAAGGACAGCCCGGCTGCGCTGGCCTCTGTCAGTCGCCTGAACATCCAGAACGACCTACCGCTCTTTCAGGATGTGCGCGATGCGCTTGCCCGGACGTTACCGAACAGCGAGTATTTCGTCGGCTTCCGCGATCAGGTGGGGCGCATGGAGCAGCAGGCGGCCGCGATGAAACTTCAGGAGGAGCAGATGGCCAAGCTGGACAACTTGATCCCCGTGGGTGCTGAAGCCCCCGACTTCTCACAGGCCAGCCCCGACGGAAAGATGATCGCGCTGAGCAGCCTGCGCGGCCAGGTGGTGCTCATCGACTTCTGGGCCAGCTGGTGCAAACCCTGCCGTATGGAAATGCCCAATGTGAAACGCGTTTACCAGCAATATCACAAAAAGGGCTTCGAGATCCTAGGCGTATCACTGGACCGCGACAAAGGCGCATGGACCGGCGCGATCGAGCAGGACGGGCTCCCGTGGAAACATGTGAGCGACCTACAGTTCTGGAACAACGCTGCCGCGCAGCAGTATGGTGTAAGCAGCATTCCTTACACTGTACTGCTGGACAAGGAAGGCAAGATCCTCGGCAAGAACCTGCGCGGTCCGGCCTTGGAGGAGAAGCTTGCGGAAGTATTCAAGTGATCGATGCGCATTGAACGGTTAATAGTGTTCGGTGGGCTCCTTGCCGGCCCGCTCGTTCTATGCGCCCAGCCCTACTTTCAACAGCAGGTCGATTACCGAATCAACGTCCGATTGGATGATGTGAAGCACGAGCTTTACGCCTTCGAGGAGTTCGACTATTTGAACAACTCGCCGCAATCCCTCGACACGATCTGGATCCACCTCTGGCCGAACGCGTACAAGGACCCGAGCACCGCGCTCTGCGAACAGCTCGACCACCAGAACAACTTCGGCCTGCACTTCGCCACGCCCGGGCAGCGCGGCTTTATCGACAGCCTCGACTTCCGTAGCACCGGAACCGAACTGACCTGGGGCTTCCATCCCGAGCACATCGACATCGGCTGGATCAAGTTGCCTGCGCCTCTCGCACCCGGTGCCAGCATTACCATCAGCACGCCCTTCCACGTGAAGATCCCCAGCGCGCGATTCTCACGACTGGGTCATACGGGACAGGCCTACTACATCACGCAATGGCTCCCCAAGCCCGCCGTGTTCGATGCGCTGGGCTGGCATGCAATGCCCTACCTCACCCAAGGTGAGTTCTACAGCGAGTTCGGTAGCTTCGATGTGAGCATCACACTGCCCGTGAACTATGTCGTTGGTGCCACAGGTGAGTTACAGGACACAGATGAACGGGCATGGATGGATTCACTCGCACAAGTTCCCTACTTGGACGACAAGAAGTTCTACTTGCGAAAGCAACGCTCCCGGTTGAACGTGACACCGCAGTCCAGTACTGATCTGAAAACCGTACGATTCAAGCAGGACAGGATCCATGATTTCGCCTGGTTCGCCGACAAACGGTACATCGTGCGGAAGAGCAGCGTGACATTGCCCCGAACCGGGAATAACGTCACGACTTGGGCTCTCTTCACCCCGAAGAATGCTGATGTCTGGGCAGATGCCACGACCTATATCAACGAAAGCGTGCGCCTCTACAGCCAGTGGGTCGGCGACTATCCATACAGCGCCTGCACGGCGATCGATGGTGGCACCGCGGCCGGTGGCGGTATGGAGTACCCCATGATCACCATCATCAACGATAGCGACGACCCTTTCCAATTGGATGTGGTGATCGCGCACGAGGTAGGCCACAACTGGTTCTACGGCATGCTCGCCAGCAACGAGCGGGACCATCCGTGGATGGACGAAGGCATCAACAGCTTCTACGAGCAGCGCTACGTGGAAACCCGTTACCCGGACAAACGCCTCATGGACCTGCAAGGGATCCCGCTCGGCTTCCTCACGCGGCACAAAGGCATTACCTACCGCCAGCAGAACGAGCTGCAGTATCGCTTCAACGCACGGCGCAACTGGGACTCGCCGCCGGATTCACCATCGGCGGATTTCGGTATGCTGGACTATGGCACTACGGTGTACTCGAAGAGCGCGTTGATCTTCGATCAGCTGCGCGACTACCTCGGTGAAGCGAGATTCGACTCATGCATGCAGCGGTATTTCACCGAGTGGCACTACAAACATCCCTATCCCGAGGACATCCAAAAGGTAATCGAAGGGACGAGCGGAAAGAAGTTGGAGTGGTATTTCAGCATGATGACTGGGACTGCGGAGAAAGCAGAAGTGAAGGCACAGCAACTGCGATCTGGTCTTCTCAAAGTGCGATCCAAAACGACTGGCCTATCGCCATTCAACTACACGCGATACAATGGATCGGAACCAGTGGACACGAGCTTGCTTGAACTGAACCGAGGTGTCACTTTCGTCGAGACTTGGCAAGACGGTACAGACCGCATACGCATTGACGCCGTCAATCACACCCTCGACATCGACCGCCGCAACAACGAAGTGCGCGCGCACGGCCTGCTGAAGCGCCACAAGCTACCTGAGGTGAAGTTCCTCGCCGGCTTGGAGCGCGAGGACCGCACAAGCATCTACTGGACGCCGGTGGTCGGCAAGAATTCCCACGATGGCTGGATGCCTGGACTGGTATTGCACAACACCACGTTGCCGAACCAGCGGTTCGAATGGGTGGCCGCACCACTCTATGGAACGAGGAGCGAGCGGCTGGCCGGTGGGGCGCGTTTCATGTGGAACCATGATCGACTGCGCAGTGACTTGTTCCGCAATATCCATGTCGGCGTTTCCGGTTTCGCGGCCTCGCTGTGGTCGGTGGGCGATGTTGAGCAATGGTACCGGCGCATTGCGCCCAGCATCCAATTCGACCTGCGCTCGGCCCCCAATGCCGCGCAGACGGATATCCGGTACCGCAGCGTTATGCTCTGGAACCATGCACAAGGTAACGTAACGGTTAACGAGGAGGTGAGGGAGGTGAAGGAGGTAAGGGAGGACGTCTACCACGAAGTGAGGCTTCACTCAGAACGCAAAAATGGCCTGCACCCCTTCGATGCGCAACTCATCGGCCTGCATCACGATGCCTTCGATCGCATCTCACTCGATGCGCGGTGGAGCGCAGTCTACGACCGTTTCAAACATCGTATCACGTTCCGGGCCTTTGGTGGGGCGTTCCTGCGGAAGGATGCTTCGCAGATGACCGCGTCGATGGGTTGGCGACTGCATTGGGGTGCCAACGACCTGCTGTATGACCATCTATTCCTGGACCGGCAGTACGTGGGGCAGAACACATCCAACCAATTCGCCAAGGACCAGGGTGGCTTCAAAACACCTACGGCCAACGGCACCAGCGACACCTGGATCGCGGCGATGAACATGGAGACCGACTTTCCCTTCCGGATACCATTGAGCTTCTTCGCCAGCTACGGCGCGGCTCCCTTCACCAGTATCACACAGGCAGGTCGAACCACCGACTGGCGCGGATACTGGGAAGCTGGCATCGGCGTTCGCATCCTGCGGGACGTGGTCGAGATGTGGGTGCCGCTCGCATACAGCAAGGAGATCAAGGATGAGGTGGAGATCTTGCGCGGTTTCACCTTTACTGATCGGATCCGTTTCGTAGTTGCTTTGGAGAAGTTGGATCCCACTCAAGCGTTGCGCAAAGCACCGCACTAGACGAACCGTAACTATACGACGACACAACGGGAACGCAACGCGAGGGAATGAACAGCGGCCAACAGATCTATTTCCTCTCCGACTTCCACCTCGGTGTGCCGGATCATGCTAGCAGCCTAGCGCGTGAAAAGCGCATCGTGGCCTTCTTGCATGAGGCGGAGAAGGATGCAGCGGAGATCCACATACTCGGTGACCTGTTCGACATGTGGTTCGAGTACCGTGAAGTGGTGCCGCGAGGGTTCGTGCGATTGCTGGGGAAGATCGCAGAGATCACGGACCGGGGGATACCGGTGCACCTGTACATCGGTAACCACGACATGTGGATCTTCGATTACCTGCCGAATGAAACAGGCATGAACATCCACCGCGAGGAAGTGGCCCGCGAATGGCAAGGACAGAATTTCCTCATTGGCCACGGTGATGGTCTCGGCCCCGGTGACAATGGCTACAAGTTCATGAAGCGCATCTTCCGGAACCGCTTCATGCAATGGTGTTTCGCCCGCCTGCATCCGAACCTCGGACTGGGCATTGCGCATTTTTGGAGCGGCAAGAGTCGCCTGAAGAACTACGCTAACGACAGGAAGTTCCTGGGCGCAGAGAACGAATGGCTCGCCATCCACTGCCGCGAGTTGTTGCGGTCACAGCACTACGACTGGTTCATCTTCGGGCATCGGCACCTGCCGCTGAACCTGCTGGTATCCTCAGGGTCCTCTTCGGGTGACCCGGATAGGACCAGCAGGTACGTGAACCTCGGTGACTGGATCAGCTACTACACCTATGCGGTGTTCGACGGCAGCACGCTCCGCCTGATGAAACGCATGAGCGACGGGCCGTTGAGCGGGGATGTGGAGACGCCCGGAGTAACTGCCTGATCGCGGCAACGCCAAGCACTCGCCACATGCGAGCGCTTGCCCTAAGGAGCTGAAAACCTCGCAATTTGCGAGGGCGTGCTGGAGCAGATCACTTCCGGATCTTGTGCAGATAGGCCACTAGGTCGGCCAATCGACTGCTGTAGCCATATTCGTTGTCGTACCAGCCCATCACCTTCACCAGGTCGCCCACCACGCTGGTTAGCTGCGCGTCGAAGATGCAGCTGTGCGGGTCGCCGACAATGTCCACGCTTACGATCGGGTCTTCGGTGTAACGCAGGATGCCCTTCATCGAGCCTTCAGCTGCTTCCTTGAACTTCGCGTTGAGCGCCTCTGCTGTGGGGATGTTCTTCACGCGGCACGTGATGTCCGTGATGGATCCATCGGGCACAGGTACGCGGATACCGCCGCCACCCAACTTACCTTCCAGTTCGGGGAAGATCCGCGTGATGGCCTTGGCGGCTCCGGTGGACGTGGGCACCATGCTCACTGCCGCCGCCCGCGCTCGGCGCAGGTCCTTGTGTGGTGCATCATGCAGTCGCTGGTCGCCGGTGTAGCTGTGTACGGTGGTAATGAAGCCGCTCTCGATGCCGCACACATCCCGTACCACCTTGATCATCGGGGCCGCGCAGTTCGTTGTGCAGCTGGCGTTGGAGATCATATCCTCCGTTCCATCGAGGATATGCTCATTCACACCCAGCACCACGCTCTTGATGTCGTTATCCTTGGCAGGTGCGCTCAGGATAACCTGCCGGGCGCCCGCCTTGATGTGCGCTGATGCCAACTCGCGGGTGAGGAAGTGACCCGTGCATTCGATCACAATATCGATGCCCAGAGCTCCCCATGGCAGCTGCGCTGGGTCCTTCTCGGCGAAGGCCTTGATCATATGCCCGCCAAGCATCAGGCTCTTTTCATCGTGATCCACCTGCCCGTGGAATACACCGTGCACTGAGTCGTACTTGAACAGGTGGGCCAGCGTTAGGGTGTCGGTCAGGTCGTTCACGGCCACCAGTTCGATGTCCATACGATCGAGGATGATGCGGGAGAAAACACGACCAATGCGGCCGAAGCCGTTGACCGCGATACGAATGGGGGGGTGTGTGGACATGCTTGGCGCCTTTGCTTGGCTGTGGTGCTTTGAATGGGAGAACAAAGGAAAGCCCCGCGACGTTGGTCGCGGGGCTTTTGCGGAATTAGATGGGACCGATCAGCGCATCACTACAAGTCGTGCTGAGCGGCGCTGGTCGCCTGTGCGCACTTCCACCATGTATGTGCCGGAGTTCAGGGCTTCGGTGTTGATGGGGATGTTCTGGACGGCTGCGGCCAAGTTTCGCCTCGTATTCGAAAGCACCAGTTTGCCCTTGATGTCATACACGTTCACCGTCACATCGCCGGACTTGCGCAAAGTGAAGTTGATCACGCTCTGTGTGGATGCAGGGTTGGGCATCAGCACCACCTGATCCAGTTCCACATTGGCCAGCGGATCATTCACGGGGCGAACACCCACCAGTGATTCAGTACGGAAGAAACCACGTCCGTGCGTGCCGGCGTAGATCACGTTCGGATTCTGCACCCAATCGGGCCCAACTGGATTGTTCTGCCAGTTCCAGGTCTGCTGGCGCATGGCGAACACCGGAACACCTTGGATGCCGCTGGTCTGATTGGTCCACGTGGCGCCACCATCATCCGTGGCCCACACACCGAACTCGGTGCCAACGAGAATGATGTTACTGTTGTCCTTGTGGATCACGGCATCGTAGCAAGGCATGCCCTGCAATGCCGTAGGAACGTTCCAAATGTTCGTCCACGTGGCCGCACCTGTCGCGTTTTCCGTACGGCGCACCTTGGAGTTACCTCCATAGTTGCCGAAGGTGGCCACAAGGCGGTCAATGTTACTGGGGTCGGGTGCCAGGCCGGTGACCGCGTTACTGCCGCTATAGATCTGGGTGGTGGTCAGCGCGTACTCCGCGCTATCCACGGAAAGTTCACTGATGCTATATGCCGTGGCAAAGCCCGATACACGGAATATCTCACCCTGGGAAGTACCGTAAAAGAGGTTGTTGCCATCGCGGCTCCATTCCAAGCAATTCACATTACCACCCGCATTGGTCACCACCTTCGCCCATGCGGGGTTCGCATTGAAATCGAGCGCTTGCCGCGTAACCCATACGCCCTGTGCATCCGTGTATCCGGCAGCGAAAATGCTGGTCAGGCGGTCCACGAACTCAAGCGTATCAGAGGTCCAGGGTCCGATAATGGGATCAGCGCCGGTGTTGGTGTATTGACCATACTGGGTAACCGAAGTGACCGTGCCAAGAAATCCGATCGAGCGACTTTCACCGGGGAAGATCGTATCCCCGGCCCCGATGGAATAGACCAAGCGCTTCACATAGGGGCTGTTCGCATCGTTGGGGTTCTCGAATATGCGGAAGTTGGTGTAGAAATCACCGAGACCATCCCCCAGTGTGGCATTCGGATCAACCGGAACGTTGTCATCATAGAACTCACCGAAATTGTTCCCCTGATCATTTGAGCGGAATATCGCACCGGCATAGATGGATGTGAACATGATGTTCGTATCCATTTGTGACATATCGACATCGAACCCATCCCCACCGGTGAGGTCGGACGCTTCATTCGTTGAGTTACCGTAGCCATTGATGAATTGCGAGCCATTGTCCTGGGCGCCACCGATCACATGACCACGGGTGTTGTAAGCAACAGAGTAGAACTGGGTAATGGCCAGATCGCGGTTGGCGGCATAGAAGTTCTGGCCACCTGTTGGCGATTTGAAGATGCCCCCATCACAACCAATGTAGGCGGTCTGATCATCTGCGAAGACGATCTCATGAACATCCGAGTGAACGCAGAAGAAGCAGCCAGGGGACGCATCCGCAACAGCGAGCTGGTTGGGCTGACCGCTCAACGTGGTCTTCCATAATTCAACCCCCCCTATCCATACCTCTTCACGATGACCGGGACGAACGGCAATGGCGTTGTCATAGAAGCCCTGTCGATTGTCGCGGAAAATATCCAATGAAGGGACAGTAGCGCCTGGAGGCCAGATCTGGTACCAGGTCATACCACGGTCGGTGGAAGCCCAAACACCCGCCATGGCACCGCCACCTGTGCAACCCAAGGCATACATGTAGTTGGGGTCGTCCGGTGACATTGCAAGTTCAACGCGACCCACGCTCAGTGGAAAACCGACTCCCGGTGTTCCGGACGGTGTGCCATCGAGCTTATCGAAGGTGGTGCCACCATTCGTGCTCAGATAGGCATCCCCACTTCCGGCTGCAAAGAGGATCGTGTTGCCATCCGCGCTCACCTCCACGTCGTACGTGGCCAGGATGGAGGATAGATCACCCACTGTGGAGGCCACGCCCGTGCTTTCATCGTAAACACGTGCACCGGGATCCTGTGCAGCGATGTACAGTCGGTTCGGGTTGACGGGATCTGCTTTGATGCGATTGATCACAGCCCAATCAACTCCTGGGCTCCAAGGCGAGGGAGGTGCAAGTGCTTGCGAGAAGCTTGCTCCGTCATCGTCGGAGCGAAATAGGCCAGCACCTACAAAGCCGCTACCCCCATTGCCGCTAATGCCTTCCCAAGTGCAACCCGTGGCCACATACAGGTGACCATTGCCCAGGATAGCGATGGAGCTGATCATCAGATTCTGGGTAAAAGATTCAATGCGGGTCCACGTATTAGCTCCATCGAGCGAGCGGAAGAGACCACCGCTCACGCTTCCTGCCCAGAGCTTCTGATGGTTCGTAGGGTCCACGCAGATGGCGCGCACGCGGCCGCCCACGTTATCAGGACCCATTTCCACCCAATTGTAGGTGGCTTCTTTAGCTTCTGTCCGGTTGAACGCGGCCACGGCCTTGGCCATGCGCATGTGGTCCATCGGATCCACCACCCCAGAAGCCTCGTTGGCACGCATCAGGTTCAGCCATTCGAAGGCGCCACGATAGTTCTGATCCGTGGCCACGGCATGCCGCGGGGTGTAGTGCGGTGCAAGAGAACGCTGGTGGTGCAGGGCAATGCTGCCGACCACGGCAGCGCCGATCAAGGTGAGGGTGAAAATTCGGGTCATCAGATGGGTTCTTCTGGATGCAAGGATGACAAATATAGGCGCCTGTTGTTCGCGGCCTAAAGCAGTAATTCGGCCATTTTGCGGGGTTCCACTACTTATCTGATACAAATGCGCTTAGTGCACGTGCTTCTCGGCATGGTAGCTGCTACGCACCAGCGGGCCGCTCTCAACGAAGCGGAAACCACGGGCCAGGCCTTCCTTGCGGAACCGCAAAAAGCGGTCGGGGTGCACAAAATCCACGACGGGCAAGTGGGCCTGGGTCGGCTGCAGGTATTGGCCCAGGGTCACCACATCGCAGCCCACGCTGCGCAGGTCATCCATGGTCTCCATTACCTCTGCATCGGTCTCACCCAGCCCTAGCATAATGCCACTCTTGGTGCGCAGGCCGACCTTCTTGGCGCGCATGAGCACCTCGAGGCTACGATCGTATTTGGCCTGCACCCTCACCTTTCGCGTGAGGCGCCGAACGGTCTCTAAGTTATGGCTCAACACATCGGGGCGGGACTCCAGCATAATGGCCAAGTTGTGCCATTCGCCCTTGAAATCGGGGATCAGCGTCTCCAGCTTGGTGTCCGGGCTGCGGCGGCGCACGGCCCGCACGGTCTGCGCCCAGATGTTGGCGCCACCATCGTCCATGTCATCACAGTCCACACTGGTGATCACACAATGCTTCACGCCCATCAGTTCCACGCTCCGGGCCACCCGAGCTGGCTCGAACGGGTCGGCCTCCAATGGTCGACCGGTTGCCACCGAGCAGAAGCCACAGCTGCGCGTACAGATATTACCCAAGATCATGAAGGTGGCGGTTCCAGCGCCCCAGCATTCACCCATGTTCGGACAGTTGCCGCTCTGGCAGATGGTGTGCAGGTTGTGCTCGCTGACGATCTCGCGCACCTTGCGGTAGCTCTCGCCCGTGGGCAATTTCACACGCAACCAGTCCGGCCTGCGGCGATGATGGGGGCCTGCTGGCGCAGGGGCAACAGGTGCGCCCTCCGGAAGTTCGCTCATCGGATCTTTTTGCCGCCGAACTGCAGGGCCAGATACAGTTCGAAGAAGATGTTCTTGTTCCTCACCCCGGAAACATCGGCCAAGATGGGCACTTTGTCCGCGTAAACATCCACCGTTGTGCCCACCTCCAAGGCTCGCACGCCCGTGTTGTCCCCGGCATATTCAAAATTCATGGCCATGCGTCCAAAGATGCCGGGTTGCACGGACAATTCGCCGAGACCGCGGAACCAGGAGGCGCGCCCGAAGATGTTGTTCGCGAAGTGCCGCTCGGGGTCATAGCGCTCCTCGATGATGTTATCATACGGCGGGATCTCCCGCTCATCAATGCGGTAGCCGATCTGCAGGTAGACCGGCTTCAATAAAGCCAATGATGGACCGAGGCTCCAGAGGTAATTCACCTCCACCCCGCTCCGGCGGATCTTCTCAGTGAGCCTGTATTTGCGGCCGAAGCCGGGGCGCAGGATCAGCAGGCTGTTGCTCTTGCCGAAGTAATAACCACGTGAATCTTCGTAATACGGATTGTAGCTCTTGATCTCCTTGGGGTGCTTCATGCCCACCAATTCAAACCCATAGAGATTCCGTATGCGGGCGGTGCTGTAGGTGGCATACCAGAGCTGCCCACCCCAGCCGTCGCCGTGAACAATAGGACCACCATAGATCTCCCGTGAGTAAAGCGTCCTGCCTTCCTCATCGTACACACTCACCTGGGCGCACGCCAAAAGCGGACCGGTGAAGGCGAAGAACAGGAGTATGAGGCGGAATGATCGCACCGTTATTTTGGTCCGGATGAGCTTCGCTGGTCCAAATCTAAACAGGGAACGCCCGGTTAGTGTTCTTTCGCGTCCATGGATACTGCAACCGTTACCTATCTAGGAGGCTTGAGCTGTGCCTCCGTTCACACGCTAAGCGGCGATCGCTTGGTTACTGATGCGCCCCCCGACAACCAGGGCAAGGGTGAGGCCCACAGCCCCACAGACCTGCTCTGTGTGTCCTTGTGCACCTGCATCCTTACCACCATGGGGATAAGCGCCAAGGCGAAAAATATCCCCTTCGAGCGCGCCAAGGCCCGCGTGGTCAAGCATATGGCCAACGACCCGCGCAGGGTGGCCCGGATCGAAATGCACATTGAACTGGACGCGGCCCTGAACGACCGGCAACGGTTGCTGCTTGAGCGCATCGCCCAGACCTGCCCAGTTTCGCGCAGCCTGCACCCGGACGTTCTGCAGGAAGTAAACTTCGCCTATGTATGAGCTGTGGTCACCAAATGCGAAAGCCCGGGAAATTCCCAGGCTTCGTAACGGTCTTCGGAAGGCTGGCTCAGGACGCCTTTTCCACCGCGGGCTTGGTCACCTTTCCATAAGCTGGGCAAGAATGCGTTGAGTGGCACGCGGTCAGAAGCACCATGGCCACTGCTACAAGTGCCAGTACTTTGGTCAGGTTTTTCATCGTTGGTCCGTTCGTGGGTGTCTGTCGGTCTACGAGCTGTCGACAAGGTCTCGCACAAAAGTAACGGCTGGTACGGACGACCGGGAGCAAAAGTTTCAACATCGGATACCTTGATAACGCCTTGACGAAGCCCGCCGCCGTTCCTGCTGATAACGCCGTGAAGCTGCCTGATATTGGGGCTGGCTGGCTGGCGCATCTGGCGGCCGAGTTCGAAACTCCCTATTTCCGCGAATTGAAGGCCTTTCTACTGGCCGAACGTAAGCAGCACACCGTGTTCCCAAAGGGCCGCGACATCTTCCAGGCCTTCCAGCGAACGCCCTTTGAAAAGGTGCGCGTGGTGATCATCGGACAGGATCCGTATCACGGCCTTGGCCAGGCACATGGCCTTTCCTTCAGCGTTCCGCACGGGGTGCGACCGCCACCATCGTTGCAGAACATGTTCACCGAACTGAGGCGCGACATTGGCATTGCTCCACCTGCGCATGGGGAACTGGGGCGCTGGGCTGATCAGGGTGTGCTGCTGCTGAACGCTACACTGACCGTCCGTGCCGAACAGGCCGGATCGCACCAAGGCAGGGGCTGGGAACGATTTACCGATGCTGCTATTTCCGCGCTAGCACGAGAGCGTACAGGTCTGATCTTCCTGCTCTGGGGCCGCTACGCACAGGCCAAGGAGGAGCTCATCGGCGCCGACCGACACTATATCTTGAAAGCGCCACACCCCTCGCCCCTCTCCGCCCATCGTGGCTTCATCGGTTGCGGACATTTCGGGCAGGTGAACGACCTGCTCGCCGCCCAAGGACAACCCCCCATCGACTGGAACCCGTGAGGCGATCGCTGTGCACCACGGCCCTGCTGCTGGCCGTCCTCCTCTGCACGGCCCAAACACACTGGGTCTCGGCGCAGGCAGATACCATCCTGCCCAAGAAGTGGCGCGGGCTGGTGAAAGTGAACGGGCCGCTCGGGGCGCCGCAATGGGCCTCCGCCGTTCGCGCCGACCTCATCGCGCATGGCTGGCTTGAGGCATCGGTGGACAGTCTGACGAAAAACGGCGATACCATCCAATACGTCATGCACCTCGGTCGTGCCTATCGCTGGGTCCGGCTGGGCGCAGGGAACGTGCCACGCGAGATCACTTCGGCCGCACACTTCCGCGAGCGGTTCTTTGCGGAAAGGCCCTTCAACCCACGGCAAATGGCGCGGCTGTACGAAGCCCTGTTGGATGAATGCGAGAACAACGGTTTTCCCTTCGCCACCGTGGGATTGGACAGTCTGAGCAGCTCCGGGGATGGCCTCGAAGCCACCTTGCAACTGGACAAAGGACCGCTCACGCGCGTCGATAGCATCGTCATTCGCGGCGATGCGCGCATCAGCAAGCGTTACCTGTATTCACATATCGGCGTGGCACCGGGTGATCTGTACAATGAAACACTGGTGGCCGGACTGGCCAAGCGCTTGCGCGAGCTGCCATTTGTATCGCAGAAGCAAGCGCCCTACGTGCTTTTCACGCGCGAACAGACAAAGGTGTACCTCTTTCTGGACACGCGCAAGGCCAGCAGCTTCAACGGTATCCTTGGCATTCAACCCGATCCGATCACCAGCAAGGTGCGTCTTACTGGCGATCTGGACCTGCGCCTGCGGAATGCACTGAAACGCGGCGAGGCCATTGAGCTCAACTGGCGCAGCCTGCAGGACAAGACGCAGGATCTGAAGGTACGCTTCAACTATCCCTTCGCCTTCAATACACCGTTCGGCACCGACCTCAGCCTGAAGCTTTTCAAACGCGATACCACCTTCCTGGAAGTGAACGCCCGCGCTGCGCTCGAATACCTGCTGGCGCGTGGTGATAAGGTGAGCGTGTTCGTGAACGACAAGAGCAGTCAACGACTGGGACAGAACTTCAGCACCACCGCTGGCCTCGGTGATGTGAAGATCACGTCCTACGGACTGGGCCTGCAGCGCGAACGCTTCGACTATCGCTTCAATCCACGGGAAGGGTTCGGGGCCGACATCGATGGCTCCGTGGGGCGAAAACGCAGCACCACCAGCACCCTGAGCGACACCGAAGCGGCCATCTATCGCAGCACCACACAGCTTGAACTGAACGCCAAATTGGTGTGGCATCTTCCGGTCGGGCGGCGTGGCACAGTGCGTCTCGTGGGCCAGGGCGGGTCCATGGTGAACGAACAGCTCTATCGCAACGAACTCTATCGCATGGGCGGCCTGAAGACCCTGCGCGGCGTGGACGAGGCCAGCATCTACTGCTCCAGCTTCGCTATCGGTACAGTTGAATACCGCTTCTTGTTCGAGGAGAACAGCAACTTCTTCCTCTTCTTCGATCAGGCCTGGTGGGAGGATCAAAGCCAACCGCACCTCCTCACCGATTCGCCACTGGGCTTCGGGGCTGGCACCAGCTTCGAGACCAAGGCCGGCATCTTCAGTCTGACCTACGCGCTGGGGCAGCAGTTCAACAACCCCGTGGAGCTGCGCGGTGGCAAGGTGCACTTCGGGTTCACCAGTTTGTTCTGATCCGGGTGGATGTGGTGCGCCATGGCGCATTTTATTACTGCAGATGCACGCGGGTGACGCTGATATACGCTGATCAATGCAATGGAACGCGGCCGCAATGGCTCGCAACTATCGGACCCCGATCCCGTTGGAACGTCACGATACCATGTCGCGCCAATTGTTCCGATCGATCACGCTGACCGCACTACTGCTCGCGGC
>JBKJNF010000312.1:0-20794 GCA_046596155.1 Flavobacteriales bacterium
CATCATGAACAAAGGCTGGGACGCGCCATTACCAATGAGATGGGTGAGTTCATGAAGAATGTTGCCCGCTTCCTGATGCTCCGCCTTCGACAGGATACCCTGATCATCCCAATTCCCATGGATCCCCATAAAGATGGGAGCACCGACCGGATGGGACAGAATTCCCATTGCTGATGCTTTGAGCCAGAACCGCTCCATCGCACGCCCTCCGGTAAAAGCGCTGGCGAGACTGAGATCAGGTACCGAAATGATAGCCAGAGCGCTCGAAGCCCGAATCAATTTCGAGCTCAACTTTTCCATTGCCTTCCCGGTTCCCCAATTCTTGAGCATGGCCATCGCATGGGGGTCAGCCGCAACGCGCAATCCCGTCCTATCGGCAAGACTGAGCTCCAGCGTATCGATATCGATCCCGTCCCGTGTGCTTTCCGTCTGTTCCTTGGTCCATCGCATCTCCCGCACGAACATATCCCAATGGCAGGTATGGTTAAGAAAGCGGATCCGTTCAGCTTTTCCGCAGAGGATCGAGATCCGATCGATCATTGTCATATCTCGGAAAATTGTCACCGGTACCAAAGGAAAGCGTGCCTGAACGCATTCGATCAGGTCACTGGTCTCCTCATCGCTCATGTTGAGCACCTCGGATTTCTTACGATTGGTGGAACGCATAGGGATCTGGGCTGCCAGAATGCCCTCGTCCGGATCATGAGCAGAAGTGGCCCTGCCTTCCACTTCAAGAACCGCGATGAGCTCCGGATCATCGTCCAATGGCAGGAAGTGGTGCCTGACGTCGATACCTAACTCAGCAGCTTGAAGCAGCATGTTCTCCAAACAGGCCCCCATTCCCAGAAAGGCATATCGGAGGCCGGGGTCAAGGGAGCTATGAGCGCGCTCGGTATTCAAGAAGAGGAACAAGCGGGGATCATGATGCAGGAATTTCCAAGGCTGGCAATTGCCCCCCGAGGGGGCAAATGATCCGGCTAGGGCGATACGATTGGCTTCATGAGCGGTCAACCCAACAAGGTTGTGGTGGGCCGGTAGCCTCTCTGCCATACTGATCATCCCATCCAGTCCGATGCACTTTGGACCCTTTACAAATTTGTTCCGAGCCGATATCTGTTCCTTGTTTTCAACATCAAGTTCTGCGACACCCATCATTTCGTCAGGGTCCAACCACCACCTTCCACTTGGGACCTTCTGGCCTAAACCAATCTGCCGAATGACATGACCGCCAATTGCTCCTCCCATAACAACCGATGACGCCAACTGCGGCCAAGTAGTAACCGTATTTCCGATCTCCAGCATACTGGCCTTCATGCGCTTGCTCAGCGTGTCAATACCAGCGATCGGGAGCACGAAGGGAAGCTTTTCCTCATTGGTCTTAGCCTTGGCTGCGTCGTCTGGGTTGAGGTGATCGATAAGGCCGTGGAGGATGGGTCGATCGGGCTCCAGGTCGAAGCGTTCCACGTCCAACATGCCCCGGTCGCTGGTGTCCATGATCACGGGGATCCTTAGGGCTCGGGCCTTCTGGCGGCAGAAGATCTTCACATCCACGCTATCGCACTCATCCACCAGTATGTCGAGCTTACCCCCTTCGCTCAGGAACCGATCGATATTTTCCCGGCTCACGCCTTCATTGAAGAGGGTCACATTGAGGTAGGGATCGATCTCGGCGATCTCGCGGGCCACGTTCACGGTCTTGAGGTGGCCCATGCTGTGAACGCCACTGCGGATCCGGTTCAGGTTGCTGAGCTCCAGTAGGTCATGGTCCGCTATACGAAGTTCCCCGAAACTCCGTTCAAGGGCCATTGTGAGGCAGATGCTCTGGCCCACACTGAGGCCGATAACTCCCACACGAAGTTTTCCGAGTTTCGCTTGCTCCTCCCGCGTGATCTTGTTGCGGTTGCGATCGGTGCGCACCAGCGCGAATTCATGCTCGTCCAGCAAATGCACCAAGTTGCGCGACCACGGGTAGTAGACCCATACACCATAGTTCTCACCTTCGGATGCACCTGGATGCGCCAGAGCGGCGGCATCCAATTCGGCTGAACTGTACTTGATGGACGGGTTGAGGACGCGTACGAGTTCGCGGAGCTGTGAGAACAGCTCATCGAGCACCTGGATCCCAGGTGTATGCTTCAGCACCCCTTGCAAACGTTCCCGGTCTCCCGCGAGCGCAAGCCTGAAGAATTCCGGTCGGTGAAGGTCCCGATCGGCTGCTGAAGCGCTGGTCAACGCGTCTAGCCCAAGGTTCATAGATCAGTAGTTCGGACGTGGATCACCAAAATTCACGGAGCGGGTCGAAGGTAAACTTCCTCTACTTATTAACAAATTGTGAACAAGAAATCAACGTAACCGTGGGGGCCGAAGGTGCGTAAACGGACGGCGTAGAACCCTGCCAACACCGCCCGGCCATGACCATAGTTAGACCCGCAAGTACCTCTCCCTGTGTGCTTTACATAGATGACGAGCGCTCCAACGTGCAAGCGTTCCAAGCGGCTTTTCGCACGGAATTCAAGGTGCTGGTAGCGCACTCGCTGAACGAGGCTTGGGAGCTTCTGAAGGCCCATGAGGTGCATGTGGTGATCGCCGATCAGCGCATGCCAGGGATCATGGGCAGCGAAGTGCTGGCCCAGATCAGGCAGCGCTATCCGCAGGTGCGTCGCATGCTGATCACCGCCTACGCCGACGTGCAGGCCGTGGTGGATGCCCTGAACAACGGTGGCGCCTGCTTCTACATCCAAAAGCCTTGGGAGGTGGACGTGGTGCGGATGGCCGTTTTCAGTGCGTACGCCGCCTTTGTGGAGGAGCGCAAACAGGCAGCCTACACGGCCCAATTGGTACAAAGCAACCAGCAGCTCGAGTTCGCACTTCGGCAACGCTTGCTGAGCTGAACGGACCGCCCTACGTTCGCCCGGCGCTTCCGACCATCTTTGCCGCCTTACCATTCCTATTCGTCCATGCGGCGTTCGTTCCTGCTTTTTTCGACACTGGCATTCTTTCATCCGTCATCCCAGGCCCAATGTGATCGCTGGCAGCAGCGGATCACCTGCGACATGTCCGTGGACCTCGATGTGAAGAGCCACCGCTTTACTGGAGAGCAGGTACTCGTGTACCAGAACAACAGCCCCGATACGCTGCGGCAACTGTTCTTCCACTTGTACTTCAACGCGTTCAAACCTGGCAGCGAGATGGACGTGCGTTCGCGCACCATTGCCGATCCCGATCAGCGGGTGGGCGACCGTATCGCCGCGCTGAGACCCGATGAGCAGGGCGACCTGCGATGCTCGGATATGCTGCAGGATGGAAAACGCGTGCAACTGGAACCGCTGGGCACCATCCTTCGCGTGCGCCTCGCCAAGCCCATCCTTCCCCATAAAAGCAGCCGCATCTCGTTCCGCTTCAACGGCCAAGTGCCCGTGCAAATACGCCGTAGTGGACGCGACAATGCCGAAGGCATTGCCTACAGCATGACGCAGTGGTATCCCAAGGTGGCCGCTTACGACCATCAGGGCTGGCATGCCGATCCGTACGTGGGTCGCGAGTTCTACGGCGAATGGGGCGACTTCGGGGTCCGTATCACCGTGGATAGTTCATTTACCATTGCGGCTTCAGGCGAGTTGACCAATGCAGCAGAGATCGGACATGGCTATGCTTTGCGCACCCGGTCGCAAAAGCGCAATGACGGCAGGCTCACCTGGGTCTTCAAGGCGACGAACGTACACGACTTCGGCTGGTCGGCCGATCCGGATTATACGCACGTGACAGCCCAGGTCCCGGGTGGTCCGCTGCTACATTTCATCTATGAGAACAAACCTGAATTGGAGGCCCTGTGGAAGGAATTGCCCGGCTACATGGTGAGGAACTTCCAGTACATGGCCAAGCACTTCGGTGCGTATCCGTATCCGCACTTCACCTTCGCTCAAGGCGGCGATGGGGGCATGGAATATCCCAACCTCACGCTGATCACAGGTGGGCGGAAACTCGGAAGTCTTGTGGGCACCAGTGTGCATGAGAGCGTGCACAACTGGTACTATGGCATGCTGGCCAGCGACGAGGGTAGCTATCCGTGGATGGACGAGGGCTTCACCCAATATGCGAGCAGTGAGGTGATGCGCGACCTGTTCCCGAACAGCGGCCAGGACCGCGTGCACGCCGATGCCGTGAGTGCCTATCGCCAGCTGGCCGAAAGCCCGGACCACGAGCCGATGAGTACCCACGCGGACCACTTCACCACCAACCGCGGGTATAGCAGCACGGCTTACAGCAAGGGCGAGTTCTTCGTTGATCAGTTGGGATACGTGATCGGTGATAGTACCCTGCATCAGGGACTCTTGCGCTATTACACCGCGTGCCGCTTCAAGCATCCGGAACCCATCGATGTGCAACGTGCCATGGAGAAACAGAGCGGTCTGCAGCTTGATTGGTACTTCGATGAATGGATCAACAGCACTCGTCCACTGGAATTTGGTGTGAACGCTGTGATCGGCCGTAACGACAGCACATTTATCACCATCGTACGGAAGGGGGGTATGATCATGCCCGTCGATGTGCTGGTGAGCGATGCACAGGAACGGACCACCCTCTACAACATCCCGCTTTCATTGATGCTGGGTGCACGTACTGAAAAACCGGTAGAAGGGGAGGTGCGCACGCTGCCGGCCTGGGCATGGACCAACTCTACGTACACCTTCGGCATCCCCGGGAACATAGCATCCTTGCGCGCCGTTGTCATCGATCCGGATGGCCGCATGCCGGATGCGCACCCGGCCGACAACGAAGTGTTGCTGGAACCGGGCACCCAGGGGCTGATCAGGCCCTGATCCCTGGTATCAGGGATCGCAGTAGCGTTGGAATAGGACGAGGCCCGTACCAGCAAACTGGGCCGGGCCTCATTCACGGGCATTGCTCACGCGGCCACTTCGCTTTCCTTGTGGCTGTTCACCAGCCGGTGCTGAAGGTCTGAAGGCACGGGTCGATATTCCAGGAACCGCTCAGAATAGGCGCCACGGCCCTGTGTCAAGCTGCGGAGTGTCGTACTGTACCGGTCAAGTTCGGCCAACGGAACATGGGCCTTGATGATCTGGTATCGCCCCTGCGAATCCATGCCCATCACGATCGACCTGCGGCTTTGCAGATCTGTCATCACATCGCCCATTAGGTCGCTGGGCACACGTACGTCCACCTCCTGTATCGGTTCCATGAGCTGCGGATCGGCGTTGGTGAAGGCCTCGCGGAAGGCCTGGAGCCCTGCGATCCGGAAGCTGATGTCGTTGCTGTCCACCGGGTGCATTTTGCCATCATACACCACCACCCGGATGTCACGCGCAGGCGAGCCCGTGAGGGGTCCCTTTTCCATTTTCTCCATCACCCCCTTCAGGATGCTTGGCATGAACTTGTTGTCGATCACCCCGCCCACTATGCAATTGTAGAAGACCAGTTTTCCCCCTGTCGGCAGGTCTTGTTCTTCCTTGCCGCGCACGCTCACACCGTGCGGCTCGGGCATGCCTTCATGCCACGGTTCGATGCGCAGGTGCACTTCGCCGAACTGGCCACTGCCGCCGGTCTGTTTCTTATGCCGGTACATGGCATCAGCGCTCTTGCGGATGGTCTCGCGGTAGGGAATGCGCGGCGCGTTGTAATCCACGTCCACTTTGTAGTGATGGCTGAGTTTCCACTTGAGCAAGCTGAGGTGCAATTCCCCTTGACCCGACACCAGCTGCTGGGCGGTCTCACGCTGGTAAGTCAGTACGATCGTCGGGTCCTCCTTCTGGATCTCGAGCAGGGCGGCGTGTAGTTTCTCCTCCTGCTTCTGGTCCTTCGCCTTGATCACCTGACGTAGACGAGGCTCGGGGAAGGCGATGGGCTTCAGTTTCACCGACAAGCCAGGCGCGTGCAATGTGTGGCCCGTGGCCGTTTCCTTGAGTTTGATGGTGCCACCGATGTCACCGGCCACCAGTTGTTCCACGGGCTTCCGCTCCTTGCCATCGAGGATGAACAACTGGTTGATGCGCTCAATCCCTCCGGTGTTGTCGTTCACCAGGTCCATGCCTTCGCGCACCACGCCGCTCATCACCTTGAACAAACTGATGTGCCCGCTGCGTGGCTCGATCATGGTCTTGAAGGTGAACAACACCGGCTTACCCGAAGCACTGCATTCCAGCGATCCGCCACCCTCCAGTTCCTCTGCGGGTATCTCCAACGCACTCGGGGCTACGTTGTCGAGGAAGCCCATGAGGCGACCGCTGCCCATGTTGCGCAACGCACTCAAGCAGAATACTGGGAAACAGGTACGCTTCATCATACCTTGCTTCAATCCGATACGCATTTCATCCTCGTCCAGTTCACCACGCTCGAAGTAGTGCTCCATCAGCGTCTCGTCGTTCTCTGCGGCCTTCTCCACCAGTTCCTTGTGCAGGGCATCGGCGCGTTTGCGCTCGTCCGCCGGTATGGGCTGCTTGTCCGGCTTGCCACCGGCGTCCTTGAAGACATACATCGTCATCTTCAACAGATCGATGATGCGATGGAACCCCTCTCCCGATTCAACAGGATATTGCATCACCGTTACCGCACTGCCGAAGTGTTCGCGTGCCTGCTCTACGGTGCCTTCAAAGTCGGAGTTGGGATGGTCCAACTGGTTCACGCCGATGATCACCGGACGTTCGTAGCGTTGCATGTGCTCCCAAACGAGGTCCGTACCCACTTCCACGCCGTGATGGGCGTTGAGCAGCAGCACGCAGGTATCCGCCATGCGCAAGGCCGGTATGGTTTCCCCGATGAGGTCGTCAAGTCCCGGAGTGTCGATGATGTTGATCTTGTAGTTGCGCCATTCGGTGTGCAGCAGAGTGCTGTAGACGCTGCTCCCACGCTCGTGCTCGATGTCGTGGAAGTCGCTAACGGTATTGTCGTCCTCGACCCGGCCGCGGCGAACGATAAGACCCGCTTCGAAGAGCATTGTTTCAGCCAGCGTGGTCTTGCCGCATCCGTGGGAGCCCAGCAATACAACGTTCTTGATGTGCTTGTCATCAAAGACTTTCATGGTGGTAGGGTTGGTTTGTGGAACGTTCCCCACCGTGGAGGTCATCCCGATCCGCCGGTCACAGCTCGCAGGCTGGACCTGCAGATGCGGTCCGACACGCGGAGGATGGGTTGAAAGTAAACAGCCCTCCGGTGGTTTCCAAACGCTCCTTCCGCCCTCTCACGGAAGCACGGTGCCATAAAGCAGGAGCCCCGCCGAGGCAGGGCTTCTTCGATATGGACGTCCGTTGGGGTAGGTCGCTCAGTTCAGGACCTCCATGGCCCGCTCGCCCTGTAGCTTCTCGAAGCGCGCAAGCACCTCTTCGTAGCTCTCCGGTAAGTTCAGGTCCTTCATGGGGCAGAATTCAAGTTCGCCGCCGCTGTTGTACGAGCGGTAGCAACGCTTCTGCGTAGATCCCGACGTCATCTCCTGATCCGCTTCGTCGCTTTTCTTCATCTCCTGCCCAGGTTTTCGTGCTCGCGGGGCCTACCCGCAGCGTTCGACGGGACGAATATACCGGGCGACTTCATATTCCCTGTAACAGGCCACCGATCCTTTTTCCCAACAGTATTCCACGGAACGGGCGGGGTCTGGAAGGTCTTCCGTTCGAATGGCACGATCTCTGGCGGAAGCGTGTTCCCGATATATTGGCCGTCTTACCGTACACCATGAACCGTCATCTGCTCGCCCTGCTCGCCGCTGGAACCCTACTCGCCGCCAACGCCCAAGTGAATGCCCCCGGCAAGTTCCAGATCGGGCTGGCCTGGAGCGGAGGAGTGCATGCTACGCACTTCACGAACAGCTTTTCATTCAACGGACTCCGATTCGAGAACAGCAGCGACGATGGGGCCGCCACCGTGTCCTATCCATTGGATGTGCATGTCGGCATCTCGAACCGCTTCAGCCTGGGCCTGTGCATTGAACCAGGACAATACATCGACTCCGCGGGGACGAACCCGAACCAGTTCGTGATCTTCAGCTTGAGCCCGAGGTTCTATTTGCTGAACAAGGAACGGAATGCGTTGCTGTTCAACTTGGACCTGGGTGTGAGCGGCCTCCGGATCGGCGATGTCGAGAGCGGAACGAAGAAGTACGACGATTCCTATGCCGGTATCCATGTGCGTCCTGGGGTCCAATTCCAGCACTATTTCGGCAAAACCTTCGGATTCAACGCGGGCCTGAAGGTGCCCTTCCACAGCATGAAATGGCACGACCGTGATCCCGAGGATCCGTTCCTGACCGGCCTGAACTACAAGGCTGAGTTGCGCACCTCGGGAGTGCAATTCCAGCTCGGACTCCAGGTGAAGCTCTGAAAATGGCTTACAGAATATCGAAATCCATGGCCTGAAAGCGCACACTGACGGGATCCAACGTGCGTCCCTTTCCGCTGAGGTCGCGGAAGATCAGGTTCAAGGGCGAAGGCCTGAAGCGCATGGGTATGTTGACGTACGGCGCGGCCACCCACCGCATATCCGGGTCCAGTCCGATCCACACCTTGCGCATCACGCTGGCAGTTTCCTCCGGGACCAGCCCGTGCGCGGATAGCTTGGCATAGGCGCCCATGGCATACCGCGCTCCGTATTGGCTGCGCATGCTCAGGATGAGTTGGTGCTCTCCCGAGCGCTTGGTGCGATATTGATAGGCCGGATGCCGCAAACGCCACGCCATTGCAGCGGGCGACCAAAGGTGTTCATATTCGACCTTGTGGCCCGTGGTCAATGGCAGTGGACCAACACCGATCATTGCGCGGAGCGGGGATACCAATTGGAATCCCAGCTTCTTGGTAAAGCCGTGCGTGCTGTTGGCGTTCGCAACGCCCACCACGAAACCAAAGCCCTGTTCGGCGCCCATGGCATAGGTGGCATTCGCCAGTTTGGTGAACAGACCCTTGCCCTGGTGTGCAGGATGCGTGGCGGTGTTCAACGACAAGAGCCCTTTATCCTCAAGGCCTTTCACGCGCGCCACCAGCGGAATGGTCACGTAATGCGCGGCTAATTCATTCCCTAACCACGCGTTCATGCCGACGACCGGTCCGTCCGGATTTGCGCGGTACTGCCATTGGAGCACCTCTTCGGTGAAGTGCTCTGCATCGGGGAACACCGCACGCAATAGCGAGGCCATCGTCGCGATCTCTGCGTCACCGGTGCCAACAGGCCTGATGGTATACTCACTCATGTCGCTGATGCATAGGCTGCGCTTGCGGCCAAGATAGATGCGATGATCGGGTCCGACGTAGCGCCTACATTCGTCCCGCGTTCGACCAAGGGAATCCCGTGTGAACCGGGAGCTGTTCCCGCAGCTGTAAGCCTCCGATAACGCCCTTGGCCATACGCCACTGCCCTGCTCGGGTGGGAAGGCGCCGAGGGATGGAGGTGAGCCAGAAGACCTGAACCGTTCGCAAGGTCTCGGCCGACCCATTGGCCATTTTCGTCAACCTGCCTTCCGGTGAAGAAGGCGCAAACCCTTTTGCCATGTTCCGTTCCTTTTTTGTTTCCACTGCGCTAGCTGCGGCTTCGGTGCTTAGCGCACAGACCTACGTGCACCAAGTGCTGGTGCTGAATGAGGGCTATTTCAACTTCAATACCCAGACGCAGGAAGTTCCTGTGTCCCTCGGTAGCTACGATCCGGCAACAGCCGCCTACCAGTCCGTGGCCACCATCACAGGTGCACGCTTCGGTAACTTCGTGGCAGTGGAGGGCAATGCGATCTACGTGTCTGCCGATGATCAGTTGCTGAAGTACGACGCCAACAACTTTACGCTGCTCGACCAGGCCACCGTGCCTGGCATCCGTCGCTTTGCCTTTCACGGCAATGAGATGGTGATCACGCTCGGTGAAGTAGGCGGACTTCCGCATTATGTGGAGGTGCGCGATAAGAACAGCTTCGACCTTCTGTATAGCATCGACCAGGCCGTGCTTCCATACAGCTGCGAAGCCGTGCAGGTGGTCGGGGACAAGGCCTACATCGGGGTGAACAACGCCTTTGACTGGAGCAATCTGATGGGGGAGGTGCGCGTGCTGGACCTGGCCACACAGACCTGGGAGCCCGCCATCGACCTCGGACCCAATGGCCTGAACCCGGAGAACATCCTGGTGAAGGATGACGCCGTGTATGCGTTCAATAACAAGGACTTCACGGGCAGCAGTATCAGCCGTATTTCACTTCAAGGTGCGTTGGATTATACCATCAACGTGGCCAGCAGCTCCGGTTGCGCTTCCTCGGCGCTAGTGGATGATCGCGTTTACTTCATGGAATACGCCCAGAATGAACTGACCCGTTTCAACTTGGGCACCGCTGTGGTGGAGGACACACTGGTCGGATCACCTGCCACCTATGGCCTGATCCACGATCCCGTGAATCATGTGCTCTACGGCACCACAACGGACTTCGTGACCTCCGGAACGCTCCATGTGATGGACTTCAGCGGTTCGATCCTAAGCTCCGTGCCCGTTGGTGTAAGCCCCGGCAAACTGGCGCTGGACCTGCGTTCGGCCACAGGTGTTGAGGAGGCTGACCTGACCGAAGCTTCCGTGTTCCCCGTGCCCGCAACGGATCAGGTCACTATCAACCTGCCATTGGGAGCCAAGGCCACCATCGCCACGGTGGTCGATGCCGCCGGACGCCGCGTTCAGCTTGCCTCCACAACGCATGCGAACCAGGTGAAGATGAATGTTTCCTCCTTGCGGCCTGGGCTGTACACCGTGCTTTTCGCTGATGGAAGGCACGCGCGCTTCAGCAAGCAGTGATCATCCTTGGTGCTGAACGGGGGAAGGCTCCTACATTTGCCGCCCCGCTCACCATCAGCCGGGTGTAGTTCGCCTCCTTAGCTCAGCGGTAGAGCAGCTCATTCGTAATGAGCAGGTCGTCAGTTCAATTCTGACAGGAGGCTCCAAAAAGGGATCACTGCGGCGGTCCCTTTTTTCTTGGACCGCAGCTCCGGTGTCCCGGGTGCCAATGATCGGTTCACCCCGCCACCAGTTCCGCTGCCCTCCGCGCCACCCGGATACCGATGGCCACGCCCATGCCGCTCAAGCCGGCCGCCACCACCACCCGAGGCGAGCAGTGTTCCACCAACGGTGATTTGCCCTTTGCCCGGAAGCCCATGATCCCGCTCCAGCGATGGTCTATGGTGAAGTCGATGCCCGGAATGATCGTCGTTCGTAACATGTCTTCCAACGCTTCCTGGATGCGCGGTGTCAGTCCGTCCTCTGTGGTGGTCTCTTCGGCCTTATCCAGGTTTCGCCCGCCTCCAAGCAACACGCGGTCCTCGTAGTTCCGGTAGTAATAGTAGCCCTCTTCCGCGTGGAAAGTGCCTTTTAAGCGTAGCCCGGGGATGGGGGAGGTGAGGAGCACTTGACCTCGTGCCGGCACCACATCCACACCGGGGTGCAGCTCGCTCACGTAACCGTTGGTGGCGATCACCGCGTTGGCACAGCGGACGCGCTGGCCGTGCGCCAATTCGACCACAGCCGTTGCCTCCGTTCCGTTCACGGCCCGCACATCCTGCTGAAAACGCACTTGAACGCCCTCGGATACGACCTTGGCCAGCAGCGAACGCATCATCCGTCCGGGGTTCACGGCCCCCTCCAGCGGGGTGAAGGCCAAGTGGTCGGCCACCAGCCCAAGGTCATCTATCCGCTGGTCCTGCCATTCATATGCAGGCCGATCGAAAATGGGATGGAGCCAAGTATTCAGCTGATCGAACCGTTCGGCCACCCCGGTGTACAACGCATCACCTGCCCCAAAGACCTCATGCCCACCACACTGCTCAAAGCCGATCGCCTCGTCGCCCAGTTCGGCACGCAGTTCCAGCAGGCCGCGCCAGCGCTCCTCCACGCGGGTCAGCGCGGCACTCGCGCCTTCGGCATCCAGATCCGCGAGGATCTCGCTCAGGCTACCGAAGCAGGCGAATCCGGCGTTCTTCACGCTGGCGCCAGCGGGGTGAGCCCCGCGCTCCAGCACCAGCACACGATGGCCAGGGAACTTCCGTTGGTAATGCAGGGCCGTGAACAGGCCCACCAACCCAGCACCCACCACCACCAGGTCCTGATCCCCTTGAAATCCGTGTTGTTCCCAAATGCTCAACATCGTGTTGTCGACCAAGGGCGGGTAGCACCCATGGACCGCGGCACTAAAGTTGTCGTAATTTGCCGGGCCTGCGAAGGTTTCCTTCCCAATGCACGAATGTCCATAGCACCAGCGTCACGCTTTCTGCGCCCTTTCCTGTTCGTTTTCCTGTTACTGGGCACGCTGATCGCCTCGGCGCAGGTGGATAATGTGTATGTCTACGGGACAGTGAAGGATTACGTGAGCTCCAAGAAATTGGACGGCATCACGGTCACCGTCTTCAAGAACGGAGCGAAGCTCGCCGAGGTGGTCACCAGCGCCAGCGGTAAATACGAGTTCAACCTCGATTACGGCAGCGATTTCAAGCTCGTGTACTCCAAGCCGGGCATGGTGAGCAAGAACATCAGCATTGATACCAAGAACATCCCGGAAGAGGAGCGTGTTGGCGGCCATGGGATGAACGTGGAAATGACGCTTTTCCAAGAATTGCCGGGTATCGACTTCAGCATATTGCAACAGCCCATCGGTAAGGCCAAGTTCGATCCCACCACAAAGGAGGTCACGTGGGACCTGGATTACACGAATCAAGTGAGGAGCGAGATCGCGCGTTTGATGAAGGAATACGATGACAAGAAAAAACGAGAGGCCGGCGCATCCGCAGATTATGATAAGCTGATGGTCCAAGGCGATGCGGCCATGGGCGCTGCGGAATACGGAAAGGCCATTGAACATTTCACCGGAGCGCTGGCTTTGAAAGCCGGCGATCCCAAGGCCACGGCGAAGTTGAGCGACGCCAAGATGAAACAGGACGAGTTGAACGCGTCCAAGAGGGAGGCCGAGCAGTACGCCGCGCTCATCAAGGAAGCCGATGGGCTCTTTGCAAAAAAGGACTACGCGAACGCGTTGGCTAAATACTCGGCGGCCAGCGATGTGAAAGAGCAGGAGACCTATCCGAAAGGCAAGATGAAGGAGTGCCAGGCCTTCATCGATGACCTCGCCAAGAAGGCCGAGGATGAAAAGAAGGCGCGTGAACTGGAAGAGAAGTACAAGACAGCCATCGCCACTGCTGATGCGTCCTTCAAGACCGAGAAATACGAGGACGCGCGTACCAAATACACAGAAGCATCCGGCCTAAAGCCCAGCGAGAAGTACCCGAAGGAACAACTTGATGCCATTGCAAAGAAACTGGAGGAATTGGCGAAAAAAGCGGAGGAAGACAAGAAGAAGAAGGAACTCGATGCCCAGTACCAGGCCCTGATCACCTCAGCCGACGCGGCGTTCAAAGCGGCCAACTACGATCAAGCGAAGAGCAAGTACACCGAAGCACTCGGTGTGAAAGCGGAGGAGAAGTATCCGAGGGATCAACTGACCGCCATCGACAAGAAGCTTGATGAACTGGCCAAGCAAGCAGAGGCCGATCGTAAAAGGAAGGAACTCGATGACGCTTATAACGCAGCTATTGCGAAGGGCGACGGCGCGTTCCGGGGAAAGAAGTGGGAGGAAGCGAAGGCCGGATTCAACGAAGCCTTGGGATTGAAGTCCGGCGAGAAGTACCCGAAGGACCAGCTCGCAGCCATCGAAAAGGCCATCGCCGATGAAGCGAAGCAGGCCGAGGACGCAAAGAAGAAGAAGGAACTGGACGACGCATACAACGCAGCCGTCGCCGCTGCGGACGCTTCCTTCCAGAGCAGTTCCTGGGAACCGGCCCGGGCCAAATACAACGAGGCCTTGAAACTGAAGGCCGGTGAGAAGTACCCAAAAGACCAATTGGCCGCGATCGACAAGGCGATCGCTGATGCAGCCCGTGAGGCCGAAGAAGCGAAGAAGAAAAAGGAACTCGACGACAAGTACAACGCATTGATCGCCTCGGCGGATGGCCTGTTCAAAGACCAGAAGCTCGAGAATGCCAAGGCCAGGTTCCAGGAAGCGTCGGGCGTGAGATCAGCGGAGGCCTATCCAAAGGAGAAGATCGCGCAGATCGACGCACTGTTGGCCGATATTGCCCGCAAGGCCGAGGACGAGCGCAAGCAGAAAGAACTCAACGACCGCTACAACGCCCTGATCGCCAAAGCCGACAAATCCTTCGATGGCGAAAAGTTCGCCGACGCCTTGAATGACTACAAGGACGCGCTGCAGATCAAGCCCAACGAGCAGCATCCCAAGGACCGCATCGCGGACATCAACTCACGCATGGATGCGTCTGCCAAGGCAAAGGCCGAGGCCGATCGCTTGGAGCGGGAAAAGCAGGAACGCGAGAAGCGGTACAGCGATCTGATCACTGCGGCCGATCGGGCCTTTGGTGCCAAGGACTATCCCGCTGCGAAGTCGAACTACACGGACGCGCTGAGCGTAAAGCCAGGCGAAAAGCATCCCACGGCCCGCCTTGCGGAGATCGATAAGATCCTCGCGGACCTCGCAGCCAAGGCTGAAGCGGATCGCCTGAAGGCGGAGCGCGATGCCGCGGAGAAGGCACGGCTGGCGGAGGAGGAGCGCAAACGCAACGAAAGCGCCGCACAGATCGAGGCCCGTTACCGCGAGGCCATTACCAAGGGAGACCTTGCCTTTGGCGTGGAGGACTTCGATGAGGCCCGCAACCGCTACATCGAGGCGCTCACGATCAAGGTTGGCGAGAAATATCCAAAGGACCAGTTGGCGGCCATCGAAAAGCTCCTCGCTGACCGGGAAAAGGCCAAATTGAACGCGGGTGAAGCCGAGCGCGAGCGCCAGCGGCTGGAAGATGAACGACGCCGCAAGGCTGCAGCAGATGCCGAGGCCGCTCGCCTGGCTGGAGAGGATGAGAAAGGGCGATTAGCAGCGGAGAAGGCGCGCGATGCCGAATACCAGCGGGTCATCCAACAGGCCGATCAGGCCATGGCCAGTAAGGACTACAGCAACGCCCGTGACCTCTACACACAGTCGCTGGACATCAAGGCTGATGAGATCTATCCCAAGGCCAAGATCGAGCAGATAGACAAGCTCCTAGAGGAGTTGGAGCGCCAGCGCCGTGCCGCCGAACTGGCCGCTCAGCAAAAGCCCGAGCCCGAGCCCGTGGATGATGGTCGCACCAGTTCCACGATCGACATCCGCAAAGAGCAGGAGGCCGAACAGTTCATGCGCGATGCAATGGCCCGGGAGGAGGCCGAGAAGTATGAGCGCATCCGCAAGCTGAAGACCGACATGTCCGAGCTGGCCACCACGGAGGAAGAACAAGCCTCAGGCCGTCGCGCGGAGGCTAGGCGCACTGCCTATGCACCGCTGCAAACCGAGGGTTCCATCTATAGTGGGAGTGACGAAATGCGTAGGCGCCATTTGGAGGAGCTGGATTCCCTGCGGCAGGCGTGGGCACTAAGACAGCGGGAGATCCGCGACCGTGCAGATCAATCGCGTGGCGGTTCCATGGCCGCGAACGATGCGGTACGCGAACAGATCGGACAACAGGCAGCCACTCAACAGGACAAACAGGCTCAGCGCAGTGCCGACCAGCAGGAGATGGCCGCACAACGCTCGCAAGCCATCGCCGATGAGGCTTCGGCCAATGAGCAGCGCCGGGATCAGGCCCGGACCGAAGCCCAGGCCTTGTCCGACAGACGCGCAGCGATGCAGGAAAAAGGCGGTCAGATGAACCAAGTCCTGCTGGACCAAGTGACCCAGAGCAAAGGTCAACTCGCCAGCCGGCACCAGGATCTGACGAACCGTTCAGAGGACAGCCGCATGGCCGCCAAGGAGGCCATGGATCGCACCCCCGCCAGTCAGCAACGCTCCTTTGCCGATTACAATCGCGGACAGCTTGCGAATACCTACCCGCAAGGTGTCACAGAGGAGAGTTACACGGAAGGCAACAAAGTGATCATCCGCCGTGTGGTGGTGCAGGTCAACAAGGCCGATAACTACACCAAGGTCATCGGCAAGGTGAATACCTGCTACTTCAAGAACGGCCAAGTGATCACCGAGTGGATCTGGAGCCGCGATACCGAGTAGTAGTGCAAGTGTCAGCGACCACGCTGACACCCGTGTAACGGCGCAGGGCTAAGCCCCGAGATAAGACGCACAAGCCCACCGACTTTCGGTGGGCTTGTGCACTACTGCGTTTCCGAGCTATGCCGTCGGCTCACTCGCTGGAGGCAACTCCTTCGCGTCGTCGCCCTTACCGATCTTCTTCTTTCCCTTGGTCACCTTGATGGCCACGTCGGACTTCTCCTTATTGAGGCCCACGACGATCTTGTCGCCTTCCTCGATGCCTTGGTTGATGATCTCCTCGGCCATGGGGTCCTCGATGAACTTCTGGATGGCACGCTTCAGCGGGCGGGCGCCGAATTTCTCGTCGTAGCCTTTTTCCACTAGGAAGTCCTTGGCCTCGTCGGTGAGCTTCATGTCGTAGCCCAGCTCGGCAACGCGCTTGTACACGTTGGCCAGTTCGATGTCGATGATCAAGTGGATCTGCTCGCGCTTCAGCGAGTTGAACATGATAATGTCATCGATACGGTTCAGGAACTCGGGAGCGAAGGCCTTCTTTAGCGCTTTTTCCACGATACCGCGATTGGTCTCGTCCACTGAATCGGTGCGGGCTGTGGTGCCAAAGCCTACGCCTTTACCATAGTCTGCCAGATCACGTGCCCCGATGTTGGAGGTCATGATTATGATGGAGTTCTTGAAGTCGATGTGGCGACCAAGGCTGTCGGTCATCTTGCCATCGTCCAGCGCCTGGAGCAGCAGGTTGAAGACGTCCGGGTGCGCCTTCTCGATCTCGTCCAGCAGAATGATGGAGTAGGGGCGGCGGCGCACCTTTTCGGTGAGCTGTCCGCCTTCTTCGTAGCCGACGTAACCCGGAGGAGCACCGATCAGGCGGCTTACGGAGAACTTCTCCATGTACTCGCTCATGTCAATGCGGATCAAGGCCTCCTCGGTATCGAAGAGATATTTGGCCAACTCCTTGGCGAGCTGCGTCTTACCCACGCCAGTGGGGCCAAGGAAAATGAAGCTGCCGATGGGGCGGTTGGGATCCTTCAGGCCAGCACGGTTTCGCTGAATGGCCTTCACCACTTTGCCAACGGCCTCATCCTGACCGACCACTTTACCCACCATTTCCTCCTTCATGCGACGCAACTTGCCGCTTTCCTTTTCGGCGATGCGCGTAACGGGGATGCCGCTCATCATGGCCACCACTTCCGCCACGTTCTCCTCGGTTACGGTGGTGCGGTTGTTCTTGCTCTCCTCCTCCCACTGGCGCTTAGCCTTCTCCAGCTCCTCGAGCAGGGTGCGCTCGCGGTCGCGGAGTTTCGCGGCTTCTTCGTAACGCTGGCTGCGCACCACCTTGTTCTTTTCCTCCTTCACGTCCTCGATCTTCGCCTCCACATCGAGGATGGCCTTGGGCACCACGATGTTGCTGATGTGCACACGGCTTCCGGCCTCATCCAGCGCGTCGATGGCCTTGTCCGGCAAGTGGCGGTCGGTGATGTAGCGGGCGGTGAGCTTGACACAGGCCACCACGGCCTCGGGCGTGTAGTTCACGTTGTGGTGGTCCTCATACTTCTCCTTGATGTTGGTGAGGATCTGGATCGTCTCTTCCACGTTCGTGGGTTCCACCAAGACTTTTTGAAAGCGGCGCTCCAAGGCTCCGTCCTTCTCGATGTATTGGCGATACTCATCGAGTGTGGTGGCGCCAATGCATTGGATCTCGCCACGCGCAAGGGCGGGCTTGAACATGTTGCTGGCATCGAGGCTGCCGCTTGCACCACCCGCACCAACGATGGTGTGGATCTCGTCAATGAAAAGGATGACGTCGGGGCTGTTCTCCAACTCGTTCATCACCGCTTTCATCCGCTCCTCGAACTGGCCTCGGTACTTGGTGCCAGCCACTAGGCTGGCGATGTCCAACGCCACGATGCGCTTGTTGAAGAGGACGCGGCTCACCTTGCGCTGGATGATGCGCAGGGCGAGGCCTTCGGCGATGGCGCTCTTGCCTACGCCAGGCTCACCGATGAGCACCGGGTTATTCTTCTTGCGGCGGCTGAGTATCTGGCTCACCCGTTCGATCTCCTTCTCCCGGCCCACGATGGGATCGAGCTTGCCGTCCTCGGCCAGCTTCGTCAGGTCGCGGCCGAAGTTGTCCAGCACAGGCGTTTTGCTCTTGCTGTCGCTGGCGCCTTTTTTCTGGCCACCGCTGTATTGGCTGCTGCCGCTATCATCATCATCGTCCTCGGCGCTGGGGCCTTGGGCCTTTGGGCGGTTCTTGCCGGGGGCGGGCACAGGGCCGTTACCGGCGAGTATGCCATCCAGCTCATTCTTCACGTTGTCGTAGTCCACTTTGAATTTGTGTAAGGCCCGCGTGGCCAGGTTGTCGTTATCCTTCAAGATGCTGAGCAACAGGTGCTCCGTCTCGATCTGGGGGCTCTTGAAGAGCTTGGCCTCGAGGAAGGTGATCTTCAACATTTTCTCGGCTTGGCGCACCAGCGTGATCTTGTCCTTGTCCGGCGGGCGCATGGCGCTGGCCGGCTCCATGGCGCCTTCCAACATGCGGCGCAGGTCGTCCAGGTCCACCTCTAGTCGCTGGAGGATCTTCACGGCATTGCCTTCACCCTCGCGGATGAGCCCAAGCAAGATGTGCTCAATACCGATATAATTATGACCGAGCCGTAGGGCTTCCTCGCGGCTGTAGCTGATGACCTCCCGCACCTGGGGGCTGAATTTGGCGTCCATGTTCATGGGTCCGTCGTTGATCGTGAATGTCCACTACACCTCCAGCTTCGCTGCCAAGTTACGCGGCAAGCCAGCGGGGGCAAGCTATCCGCGCGAGGAAAGGCCGACCCTGGATGAGGACCGACATTTTTCCACACAAGGCTGTGTAACTGTGGAAAACTAGGGTTCGGCAGCGTGTGCGATCGGGATACTTTCGGGCTCCCTTTCACGGGGGGAGTAACAACTTCCGTGCAAGACCGAAGCACCTGACAAGAATGGCAGACGGAGAAAAGATCATCCCGATCAATATCGAGAACGAAATGCGCACCGCCTACATCGATTATTCGATGTCGGTGATCGTGAGCCGGGCCTTGCCGGACGTACGCGATGGATTGAAGCCGGTGCACCGCCGCGTGCTCTTCGGCATGCAGGACCTTGGCGTGAGCAGCTCCCGGGCACACAAGAAGAGCGCCCGTATCGTGGGTGAGGTGCTGGGTAAATACCACCCGCACGGCGATGGCAGCGTGTACGACGCCATGGTGCGTATGGCCCAGGAATGGAGCCTGCGTTATCCGCTGGTAGATGGCCAAGGAAACTTCGGCAGCATCGACCCCGATCCTCCGGCGGCCATGCGATACACCGAGGTGCGCCTGCGCCGCATCGCCGAAGAGGTGATGGCCGATCTGGACAAGGAGACCGTGGACATGCGTCCGAACTTTGACGACACGCTGCAAGAACCCAGCGTGATGCCCACCCGCATCCCGAACCTGCTGGTGAACGGAGCTGCCGGTATCGCCGTTGGCATGGCCACCAATATGGCCCCGCACAATCTGAGCGAAGTGTGCGACGCCACGATCGCCTACATCGACGACCGCGAGATCGATACTGCGGGCCTGATGCAGCACATCAAGGGACCTGACTTCCCGACAGGTGGTACCATCCACGGCATCGAAGGTGTGCGAGAAGCCTATGAGACCGGACGTGGGCGCATTGTGCTGCGCGCAAAGGCGCACATCGAGGAAGATCCCAAGACCGGTCGCGAGACGATCATCGTCACCGAGATCCCCTACATGGTGGGGAAGGCCGGGCTTTTCAAGAAGACCTGCGACCTAGTGAACGAGAAGAAGATCGAAGGCATCAGTGACGCGCGCGATGAGAGCGATCGCAACGGCATCCGCATCGTTTATGAGATCAAACGGGATGCCATGGCGAGCGTGGTGCTGAACCAGCTATACAAGTTCAGCGAGATGCAGACCAGCTTCAGCATCAACAGCATCGCGCTCGTGAAGGGCCGCCCGATGATGTTGAGGTTGAAAGAACTCATCAGCAACTTCGTCGAGCACCGCCATGACGTGGTGGTGCGTCGTACCAAGTTCGATCTGCGCAAAGCGGAGGAACGTGCCCACATACTGGAAGGCCTGCTCATCGCCCTGGACCATCTGGACGCTGTGATCAAACTGATACGGGCCAGCCAGACACCGGACGAGGCACGCGATGGGCTGATCAGCCAGTTCGGCCTTAGTGAGATCCAGGCCCGTGCCATCCTGGACATGCGCCTGCAACGCCTCACCGGACTCGAGCGCGATAAGATCAAGGCCGAGTACAACGAATTGATGACGCTGATCGCGCACCTGAAGGCCGTGTTGGCCGATGAAGGCATGCGCTACGGCATCATCAAGCAGGAAACGCTCGAGGTCAAGGAAAAATACGGCGACAAGCGGCGCACTGTGATCGTGACCGCAGGCGGCATGATGAGCATGGAGGACCTGATCGCGGATGACGCGGTTGTGGTCACCATCAGCCATCTGGGGTACATCAAGCGCACCAACCTTGGCGAATTCCGCACGCAGGGCAGGGGAGGTATCGGAAGCCGGGGCAGCACCACACGCGATGAGGACTTTCTGGAGCACCTCTTTGTGGCCACGAACCACAACTATTTGCTCATCTTCACCCGGAAGGGCCGTTGCTTCTGGATGCGCGTGTATGACATCCCCGAAGGCACACGCCAGAGTAAGGGTCGCGCGATCATCAACCTCG
>JBKJNF010000250.1:0-4878 GCA_046596155.1 Flavobacteriales bacterium
CATCATCGTAGGTAAGTCCGTCCGTGGTGAAGCGGTCCGAGAGGGAGCGGCCGTTGGCCGCATGCGCAACAGCGCTGGTCTGGAGTGTGGAGGCAGAGGATCGTTCCATGCACAAAAGTAACGATCATCGCGATCGGAGTCGAGCTGCCCCGTGCAACTAATAGTCCGGACAACAGAGGAAGGTCACTGTCCCGCGCTCTTCGAATTTGTTCCCAGTGCCGTTATAGAAGCCGCAGTAGTAGGCATATACGCCTTGGGGCACATAGTATCCGTTAATGCGCCCATCCCACGCCTCTTCTCGGTCATTGGTCTTCCAGATCTCCTGACCCCACCGGTTATAGATAATGAGTTCGTATCCGTCCACATCCACAAAGGCCACCACTGGACGGAAGCGGTCGTTCACGCCTCCGGCAATGAAGGCATTGGGTATCCAAACGGCCTCGGGTTGAACCGCGCAGGCCTCGTTACTAACGCTGATGGCGTTCACGCCCGAGGGGTTCCCGGTCTCCCTGGCCTCCACTCGATAACAGAAACGGCCGTTGCTGGTGATGAAGTTGTTCACGTTATCGTCCAGCTCCCACGCCGTCGCAGCATTCACCGCGATCTGTGAGAACGGTGCGCCACCGATGCTCCGGTAGATCCGGAACCCGCTCACCGAACCGGCCCAATCGCCATAGCCGTTCCACCGTAAATGGTTGACACCGTTCTGCTGTGCTTCGGCGATCAGCAACATGGAAGCCCCGATGTTGCTGGTGAGCACTTCGTTACGGCAGCTGTCATCAACGATGATCCGATAGCTGTAGCTCCGTACATCGGTCTCTACGTCAATGTCATCGTAAGTGAAACTCGGCGTGTTAACATCGGGTACTGAAGCGATCTCATCCCAGGGCTCGCCATTGAAGGACCGCTGAATGCGATAACGGTATACACTGGCGGATGGATCCACCTTATCTGTCACCTCGATGTGGTCCGGTGCCACCACGGTGACGTTCGAGATGTAGTTCATTGCCGGTACAGGGGGATAACTGGTGATCTGGCAGACCTGGTTGCTCAATACGATCTGCCCGGTGGCTGCGCCCATGCTGCGCACCACGTAGCAATACGTCCGGAAGGGATCCACACCTTCATCGAGGTAGCTGACAACGTCCGGACCGAACGTACCGAGAAGGGTTAACGGACCATTGTCCACTCGTACGTACAATTCCTGCAACACCACTGGCCAGCCTACATAGGGCGTCCAGAGGACGGTGATCGTATTGAGGCACTTGTTGTAAAGGGTGCGCGCATACACGGTGCTGTGGGGGGGCTTGGTGGCACTGGTGTTGGGCGCAGGTGGCGGACCTCCATGGAAGCAGGTATCAAAGGCCGCCACCGTGTAGGATTCCACTCCGCCACCGGCATTTCCGAGGGCCCAGACATAGCTCGTGTTGTTCTGTCCGTAAATGGTATCGATGATCTGATTCCCTCCTTGCGTGGCGAATACGATGATGTACCCATAGGTGTCCGCTTCGGGGCTGGGGTCCCAGTCCAGCACCGCTTGATTCGTGGCTGTATCCACCGAGATCGTCACCATTACCGGGGGTGTGGGGGCGGTCACATCTGCGAACTGGTCACCATCGAGGTTGCTGTAGCTAGCGCATCCCAGTTGGTCGTTCAGGCTGAGCCGGTAGGTGAGCGAATCCGCGCAGATGTCGATCACCTGTTCGAAGAAGTGCAACATCACGTCGACACTGGCCACCGGGGTCCATGTGCCGGCGGGATACTCCAATTCGATCTGGAGTTGTGCAGCCGAGGTGCCAAGCGGTGGCGAATGCAACTGTGTCCAGTCGAGCACCGCACTGCCCAAGGGCGTGCTCTGCCCAACCGAGAGGAACATGGTTGAAAGTGTGTCGCTGGGTACCGACTCATTCGGCGGTGCGTCCACGGACACAGTGGTCATGAAGTAGAAACGGGCCGCCATGGTGGCGCCAGCTCCGGCATGAAAGAAGCCATTCATTCCATATACGGGGATCGTGCCGATCACGGCGTACGGGCCGCCTTGGCTGCTGCTGAAATAGACTATATATTCCTGAAAAATGGTGTTCGGGTCCGGGGGAACCACCCAAGTGAGCTGCACGTCCCCGTTGGGAAGCACGGAGGCGCAACGGAGGGATGGTGGATCCAACACAGCCCCATGGGCCGAAGCTCCCAACGCCCAGATGCACAGGACCGGGAGGAGCCTGATAAGGGACCGGAGGATGTGCATTAGTTTTAGTAGCACTTCACAAAGACGCGCAAAGGTCGCCGAATGTTGCCGCGAAAGAGATCATCGCTCACCATGGATCGCTCTGCGCCAGACGATTGTTCACCTGGGTGTATTCCATCATGATCCGTTCCACGATCGCCGCCGCTGGTAAAATACCATTCAGGGCCGCGCTCACCTGCCCGATCTCGAGTTCGCCTTCTTCCAAGTCGCCTTCGAACATGCCCCTCTTCGCTCGTGCCCGTCCAAGCACCTGTTTCAATTCCTCCACAGAAGCATTGCGTCCATAAGCTGCCTGCACTTCCCCGAAGAACTTGTTCCGCATGAGACGGACCGGTGCCAATTCCTTTAAGGTCAGCACCGTGTCTCCCTCTTTGCTCGACACGACGTGTTGCTTGAAGGCCTCGTGTGCACTGCTCTCTTGGCTGGCAACGAAGCGGCTCCCGATCTGCACCCCGTCGGCCCCCAATGCCATGGCCGCCACCATAGCGCGGCCATCCGCGATGCCACCTGCGGCGATCACAGGTACATGCACGGCGTCTCTCACCAACGGCACGAGTACCATGGTGGTGGTCTCTTCACGCCCATTGTGACCGCCCGCCTCAAACCCCTCGGCCACCACTGCATCGGCACCGGCATCCGCGGCTTTCCGGGCGAATTTCACGCTGGCGGTCACATGCACCACGATGATCCCACGATCCTTTAAATGGCGCGTCCAGGTAGCTGGATTTCCAGCGCTCGTGAACACGATGGGGACACCTTCCTCCACGATCGTGCGCATGTGCTCCTCCACATTGTGGTATAACAGCGGCACATTCACCCCGAACGGGCGATGTGTGGCGGCCTTGCATTTGCGGATGTGCTCCCGCAGCACTTCAGGGTACATGCTTCCGCTCCCGAGCAGTCCAAGCCCTCCCGCATTGCTCACAGCCGCTGCCAAGCGCCAGCCGGAACACCAGATCATACCGGCCTGTACCAGCGGATACCGGATCCCGAAGAGGGTAGAAAGCGTGTTGGGCATGGTTTCAGAGGCGACGAAATTAGGATCGCGGGCATCGTCCGGGGATCGTTGATATCCAATTGACTGTCAATCACGTAGAAAGGCCGGAGATTTGTTAGGTTTGCGTGATCTTTCGAACCCGCACGCTATTGCTCATGACCAATCGGTTACTCCACGTACTTCCTTTCTTCCTTGCATTGGCGTTCACGGCCAACACGGCGAAAGCCCAATACGCTTGGGATTTCGGCATCCACTTGGGTGGGGCGAACTACTTGGGTGAAATGGGGGGAAAGGAAAAGCCCCGGCAGGATTTCATCTATGATCTGAAATTGAACCAGACGCGCTGGGCTGTGGGCGGTTTTGCCCGTTACAAGCTCAATCGCCAGTTCTCCCTGAATACAGGCCTGATGTTCTTCCGGCTGCAGGGAGCCGATGCCCTGAGCACCAATCCCGCCCGCGTAGGACGGAATTTGAATTTCAGGAATGACATGATCGAATGGTACCTCCGCGGGGAGGTCACCATCTTCCAAGCCAACGACCTGGGAGGCCGAGGACGTTACCGAACGGACTTCCGCCTGTTCGGTTATGCCGGTGGTGCGTTGTACTACAGCAAGCCCAAGGGACAGATCAATCGAACAGGTGATTTTTACAACCTGCGGGACTACACAACTGAACTTGAATCCTATTCGAGCTTGGGCGTGGCCGTTCCCGTGGGTCTTGGGTTCCACTTCACCATGAAACGTCGTCACCGCTTCGGCTGGGACTTCGGCTGGCGCACGACCTTCAGCGATTACATTGATGATGCCAGTACGACCTATAAGGACCTGAGCGTATTAGATCCTTCCATTCGACCTACTGCCTTGGCACTGGCCGATCAGCATAGCTGGGTGGATGATGGCCCGGGTCCTATCCCCAGCCAGTATCAGTATGGCTACTGGCCCAGCGAAGGTCCCAGCCCCGAAAGTGCGAACAAGCGCGGCGACCCCACGCACAACGACAGCTATCTCACCATGACCTTCACATACAGCTACGTGCTGAAGGGACAGTCCAACTTCTATCGCCAGCGCTACAGCTGGATGCGCGGCAAGAAGCGTATTGGCCGCAAGTCGCGCGCCAAGTTCTGAGCGCCGTTCGCAGTTCTTTTCCAGAAGGGGACCTCTCGGTCCCCTTCTTTATTGATATATGTGGCCACGATGACCTGAAGGACAAGCCGTCAACCTTACATTGGACTTGATGTCCGACGAGAAGCTCACGATCCGCAAGAAGCATCCATTGGCCATCCGGTGGTTCCACTGGGTGAATTTTCCCGTGCTCATTACGATGATCTGGAGCGGAACGTTGATCTACTGGGCCAATGATGAGTATGGTCTGCACCTCGGGGACCTGCAACTCTTCAAGTTCTACCCGCCCGGTTTCTACAAAGCGCTGAACATTCCGTTCCGGCTAGCTGAAGGCATGGCGTGGCACTTCGCTTTCATGTGGCTGTTCTTCATCAACGGGTTCTTGTACGTCACGTACACCGCGATCAGCGGGGAATGGCGCTACCTCCTGCCTCGAAAGGGTTCGTTCAAGGAGGCGTGGCAGGTCCTGTTGCATGACCTGCGTATCAGCAAGATGCCTTTGCCCGAAAAGAAAT
>JBKJNF010000322.1:0-5135 GCA_046596155.1 Flavobacteriales bacterium
CTGCAAGCCATGTCCGGCGGTCACCTGTTGGTCTCCGACAGCTTCATCAAGGACTGAACCGCCTCGTTGACCGCTTACTTTTGCGGCCCGCCAGCACGAGGGGTCCGACTTTCGGGTCGCCTTAGCGTGACGGTTTGCCCGGATGCCTTTCGAACTCATCTCCGAATTCACGCCCACGGGCGATCAACCCGAGGCCATCAAGCAATTGGTGGAGGGCGTGAACGACGGCACGCCCTACCAGACGCTGCTCGGTGTCACCGGTAGCGGAAAGACCTTTACCATCGCCAATGTCATTGCTGAAACGGACCGGCCGACGCTGATCCTGAGCCACAACAAGACGCTTGCTGCGCAGCTGTACGGCGAATTCAAGCACTTCTTCCCGAAGGACCGGGTGGAGTACTTCGTGAGCTACTATGACTACTACCAGCCCGAGGCGTACATCCCCACGAGCAACACGTACATCGAAAAGGACCTCTCGATAAACCAGGAGATCGAGAAACTTCGGCTCAGTACGACCAGCGCCTTGTTAAGCGGGCGCCGCAATGTGATCGTGGTGGCGAGTGTGAGTTGCATCTACGGTATCGGCAACCCGGCAGAGTTCCACAAGAGCGTGGTGCATGTGACGCGCGGGTTGAAGGTCAGCCGCAACAAACTGCTGCACCAGCTGGTGAGCGCGCTATACAGCCGCAAGGACATCGACCCGCAGCGCGGCAACTTCCGCGTGAAGGGCGATGTGGTGGAGGTGTACCTGGCCTATGCCGATGAAGGTGTGCGTGTGCACTTCTGGGGTGACGAGATCGAAAAGCTGGAGCGCTTCGACCTGGCCAATGGCAAGACCATAGAGGCCATGGATCTCACCACCATCTACCCGGCCAACATCTTCGTGACCAGCCGCGACACGATGACCTCCGCCATCCATGCCATCCAGGCCGACATGGTGAAGCAGGTGGAGTTCTTCAACAGTATCGGCAAGCACCTCGAAGCCAAGCGTCTGGAAGAAAGGGTCCTCTACGACCTGGAGATGATGCGCGAGCTGGGCTACTGCAGTGGAATTGAGAACTACAGCCGCTACTTTGACCAGCGCCAGCAAGGGCAACGCCCCTTCTGCCTACTGGACTACTTCCCGGAGGACTTCCTGATGGTGATCGACGAGAGCCACGTGACCGTGAGCCAGATCTCCGCCATGTACGGTGGTGACCGCTCGCGCAAGAAGAACCTCGTGGAATACGGCTTCCGCCTGCCTAGCGCAATGGACAACCGCCCGCTGAAGTTCGATGAGTTCGACGAGATGATCGGGCAGACCATTTTCGTGAGCGCCACACCGGCGGACTTCGAATTGAAACGTTGTGAAGGTGTGGTTGTGGAACAGGTCGTTCGTCCCACCGGCCTGCTGGACCCGCCGATCAGTGTGCGGCCCAGCAAGGACCAGATCGATGACCTGCTATACGAGATCCGTCAGCGTTCGCAAAAGGAGGAACGGGTGCTGGTGACCACCCTCACCAAGCGCATGGCCGAGGAACTCACCGAATTCCTCGGACGGAACGGCGTGAAATGCAAATACATCCACAGCGATGTGGAGACCCTGGACCGCATCGAGATCCTGCGGCAGCTGAGGCTCGGCATGTTCGATGTGCTCGTTGGCGTGAACCTGCTGCGCGAAGGCCTGGACCTGCCGGAAGTCTCATTGGTGGCCGTGCTGGATGCGGACAAGGAAGGATTCCTCCGTAGCAATCGCTCGCTCACACAAACGGCGGGTCGCGCTGCGCGGAACGTGAACGGCATGGTCATCTTTTACGCCGACAAGATGACGGACAGCATGAAGCGCACGATCGAGGAGACGGAGCGCCGCCGGGCCAAGCAGATCATTTACAACGAGGAGCACGGCATTACGCCCACACAGATCAAGCGCGACCGGGCGAATGTGATGCAACAGACCGCCGTGATCGACGTCTTCAGCGAAGGCCGCCAGCGCGCGTACGTGGAACCCGAGGAACTGAGCATGGCCGCCGATCCCGTAGCGCAATACATGACCGTGGAGCAGCTGGAGAAGAACGCCAGCATCTTGGAGACCCAGATGAAGAAGGCGGCCAAGGAGCTCGACTTCATGGCCGCCGCACAGTTGCGCGATGAGCTTTTCGCGATGCGCAAATTGATCGACGAGCGAAGGGTCGGAGCCGCTGGGTGACCAATGATCATCGACCAGGTTTCCTGCGGGCGCTTTGCCTGTCCCATAAGGCTTTTCCGCCATGTCGTTCCATTTTCCCGGTTCATCGAGATCGACACACGGAAGGCATTATCAATACATAGGTTTGAAACGTTGGACTTGGCTGCGCGTTGGCCTACCCCACAGTTGGAATGAATAAAAGCCGGTTCTCTTACGTATCGCTGACGGCCGCCGCACTTGCTGGTGGGCTTGTGGCCTTTTCATTGACGGAGCAATTCGGGGTAAGCGATAGTTCACACCCCATTGTATCCAGCGTCCAATCAGGGCCCAGACCAGCAGCACCCTGCACCTACGTCATCTCCCGTGTGAACGGCTTCGAGATGGTAAGGCCTTTACTATCCTCGGAGCCGCTGTGCGAATCGCCGCGTTTTGACGCCATGCGCACTGCGATCGGAGCGGTGATCGACTCCTGCAAGTCGCAGGAATTGATAACGTCTGCGTCGGTGTACGTCCGTGAATTCCACAACGGTGAGTGGACGGCCATTAATGGGGATGAGCTGTATGATCCGGGATCGTTGTTGAAGATCCCCATTCTCTTGACCTATCTAGCCCAGGCCGAAGAGGATCCGGCGATCATGAGCCGGTCATGGACCTGCGAACAAAGTGATATCTCGTCGAATACGGGTAAGGAGCCCTTGTTCCTTTCCGAACAGGCGCAGGTCAATGTGAGCTACCCCATTTCCAAGCTGTTCGAATTGATGATCGTACACTCCGACAACAGAGCCACCACGATCCTCTTACGCCACATGGATACAGCCCGGTTCATCCGGACGTTCACCTCTATCGGCCTTCCCGCCCCAGACCCTCGTTCGGCGCACTACGCGATGAGCGTGCGGCAGTATTCGATGTTCATGAAAGCACTGTATAATTCCTCCTTCCTAAGTCCGATCCATTCGGGCTATGCACTTGGGCTTTTGTCACGTTCCACATTCAGGGATGGCTTGCTTGCTGGTCTGCCGACCAAGTTGCTGGTGGCGCACAAATTCGGAGAGGCGGGCCTCGACGATGCGAAGCAATTGCACGAGACCGCCCTCGTCTACGCGAACGACAACACCTACTTGATCACGGTGATGACCCGCGGTACCGATCTGAAGAAAGAGGCGCAAGCCCTTGGCGCCTTGTCCAAGATCGTCTATGAGCATATGACCTCCGCGCCTTTGGCTTCCACCAGGTCCCTGGCAACGGATCAGCGCTGAAGCGTTCGTGCTGTATTTTCAACCCGGCGGTCGTGCGCCCTGCTTCGCGCGTCTGATAATCCAACCCACCACCAGATGGAACGAGGATCGCGCTCACTGTTCATGTTCATCTGTCTGTTCGTCTCGGCATGGCTCGAAGCACAGGTATCGTTTGGCGGTCGGCCCGTGGGATGGCACCCACGTCGATCAGGGTATTCGGAAGTTCCGGTGATCACCCTGCCTGTCGTGGATGCGGCGGCCGAACTGGCCATTGACGCGCACAATGCCTCAGTGGGGCGCAAGGGTCCACATCGCTTCGGTGTGGAGCACATTACGGACATCCGGTCGGACCGCGATGGTGCCTGGGTCGTGCTTCCGAGTGGCCAACGACTGTGGCATGTACGGCTGCTTTGCCCAGGGGCCGTGGGCATCGGGGTCGCCTTTACCCAGTATGTGGTACCATCGGGTGGTCGCGTCTTCCTCTACAATGACGCCGGGCAGGTGTTGGGCGGATACACGGCAGCAAGCAACCCGGGCCATGCGGAACTCGGTGTTCAACCTCTATCCGGCGAAGTGATCTCGCTGGAATACCAAGAGCCCGCTTCAGCCGCGGGCCAAGGCCACCTCACCATCGGCCGCATTGTTCACGCCTACAGGGCACCATGGACAGGCTTTGATCGCGCCTTGGGCGATAGTGGGCCGTGCAACGTGAACACGATCTGCCCTGAAGGCGATGATTGGCGTCCGGAGATCCGTTCCGTGGCCTTGGTGCTGGCGGGAGGCGGAAGCTGCACGGGACAATTGTTGAATAATTGCAACAACGACAGTATCCCCTACTTCCTCACCGCGAACCACTGTCTAGAGGGCGGCACAGATCCTTCGACCTGGGTGTTCCGGTTCAACTGGGAAAGTCCGACCTGCGACCCCACCGCGAACGGCCCCACCGATCATACGGTCAGCGGTTCCACGCAGCTCTTCGCGAACCCGGGCAGCGACATGCTGTTCCTGCAACTCAACGACCAGCCGCCTCCCGCCTTCGATGCCTTCTACAATGGCTGGGACAAGAGCGGGGCCATACCGCAGCAGACCACGTGCATTCACCATCCGAGCGGCGACATCAAGAAGATCACGCACGACCTGGACCCCTCTGCATCGGAAAATGGCATCGACGTGGGGAACGGCCCGGCGGACTGCTGGCATGTCTTCAACTACGAGACCGGTACCACGGAACCGGGCAGCAGCGGAAGCGGCCTGTGGGACCAGAACCACCACATCGTGGGCCAGCTGTACGGCGGCTCGGCCAGTTGCAGCAATAACAACGACGACTGGTACGGCCGGTTCAATGTGAGTTACCCCTTCATCGAGCAGTGGCTCGGGACCTGTGGCGACACGCTCAACGGGCTGGATCCCGGAGTAACAGTGCCCATCACGACCAATAACACGGCCATCACCAGTATCGTGGGCGTGGCGGCCAACCTCTGTAACCAGGATTCTGTGGCACCGGTGGTCACATTGAAGAACAACGGCACGGCCTACTTACAATCGGTGACCATCGCGTATGAGGTGGTCGGCGGGGCAGCGGGGAGCGTTCCTTGGTCCGGTGCTCTTGCGCCGCTTCAAACGGCGAACGTGCAACTGCCGATGATCGCCATCGGGAATGGTCCGCAGACGCTGGTGGTTCGCACCTTAAGCCCGAACGGGCTGAACGATGGCGACCCGACCGATGACAGCGACAC
>JBKJNF010000062.1:0-15695 GCA_046596155.1 Flavobacteriales bacterium
CTTGCGCTGGGCGCCACGTTGGAAGGCGATACCACCGGCTTCTACCTCAACCGCAAGATCAAGGAACTGGGTGTGCAGGTGAGCCAGATCGCCCGCGGTATTAGCGTTGGCGGAGAACTGGAACAGGTGGATGAAGTGACCTTGGGTCGTAGTATCGCCGATCGTAAACCCTACGAGCAAAGCATCCGGAGATAGTCATGTGCCCGTGCACATGTGCCCATCACCACATGAAGCTATCAGTCATCATCGTCAACTACAATGTGCGGGCCTACCTTGAGCAGTGCCTGCGCACGGTGGTCGAGGCCATGAAAGGCATCGATGGCGACGTGTTCGTGGTGGACAACCAGAGCACCGATGGCAGCGTGGAGATGGTGCGCGAGAAGTTCCCACAGGTGAAGCTGATGGCCAATACCGAGAACGTGGGATTCTCGCGGGCGAATAACCAGGCGATCCGGGAAAGCATGGCGGAGTATGCGTTGTTGTTGAATCCGGACACGGTGGTGGGCGAGGAGGTCTTCCACAAGGTGCTGGAGTTCCTCGACGCGCATCCCAAGGCCGGTGGGTTGGGGGTGAAGATGATCGATGGCACCGGTCAGTTCCTGCCCGAGAGTAAACGCGGTCTGCCCACGCCCGGTGTGGCCTTTTATAAGATCATCGGCCTAACCCGGCTTTTTCCGCGCAGCCGTGTCTTCGGCCGCTACCACATGGGCCATCTACCGGAGGATAGTTCGGCACCCATCGAGATACTCTCGGGCGCCTGTATGTTCCTGCGTAAACGCACGCTGGACGAAGTGGGCTTGCTGGACGAGAACTTCTTCATGTATGGCGAGGACATCGATCTCAGTTACCGGATCACGCTGGGCGGTTATGAGAATTGGTACTTCCCCGACGCGCGCATCATCCATTACAAAGGCGAAAGCACGAAGAAGAGCACGGTGAACTATGTATTTGTCTTTTACAACGCGATGTCCATCTTCGCCCGGAAGCACTTCACACGCAAGCGGCCGGACCTGCTGGCGGGGCTGATCAACGGAAGCATTTACCTCAGTGCGGCAGGGGCCATTATCATGCGATTCCTGAAGCGAGCGCTGCTGCCCATGTTGGATGTGGTCCTGTTGATCGTCCTTGCCATCGTGTTGGAATTCGCACTGCACCCTGGACCCCATCTTGCCAAGCTGTTCGAGCTGAAGATCCTGTCGTTCCAGGCAGCATTGATGCTATTGACCTTTGGGGTGATGGGCGCCTATGATCTGCCGGTTAGGATCAGGTATGTGTTCACTGGTGGCCTGGTGGCCTTCCTTGTTGTCGCGATCATTGGCGTTCGGGTCAGTGAAGGGCACATATGGCAGGTGACCGTCTTCTCGGCCGTTCTCGTATCCGCGAGCCAGATCGTAGCGGGCTTTCTTGCGCGGAGCCTACTGCACATCGCCCGGATCAAGCCGTTCAGTTTGCGCACCCTCGATCGTAAGCGCATCCTATCCATCGGTAGCGAGGAGGAGACCGCCCATGCCTTCGCGCTGCTTTGGCAGACCCACTTCGGCCTGGGACGTCAGAAGCAGATGACCGCGGCTGACTCCAACACACCGAACGGGCAAGCAGATATCCGAAGGAAGATCCGTAAGCACGGCATTGATGAAGTGGTCTTTTGTGCGAAGGACCTCAAATGGGGCCGCATCATCGAATTGATGGAGCAGTTGAACCGCACTGGTGTGATGTTCAAGATCGCGCAACCCGCGCGCGAGTTCATTATCGGACCAAGCAGTATTGAAAGTGTCAACGATCTACTGATCCTCGAGGAGCATGCAGTGAACAGCGCCTCGGCCCGTCGCAGGAAGCGCATGTTGGATATAGCACTCTGCTTCTTCTTCCTAACGGCACTGCCGGTGGGAATATGGTTCGTCTCGGACCGTGGGGGCTTTTGGGGCAACTTGTTGCAAGTGCTCCGCGGACAACGAAGCTGGGTGGGCTATGCGCCCATGAACGACCCCAACCTGCGGCTGCCCCGTATACGACCAGGGGTGCTCGACCCTGTCGCGATCCTCGGCTTAAAACCGTCGCCCATCACAGTCCGCCGAGTCAACTTGAACTATGCGAAGGACTACCGGGTGATGGAGGACCTGCGCTGGGTGCTCATGTGCTTTTCGGGCCTCGGCAGGCGCGGTCGTTGAAACGGTCCTTTGTCCTTCCGCGAACATCTGCCGCGAGGCTGGTACATTCGCCCCCGAACGCCCGGACACCAGCCAGGCACGTGACGAATGGCGCACATCGAGATCCTCCTGCCCAAAATGGGCGAAAGCGTGGCGGAGGCCACCATAATCAAGTGGTTGAAGAAGGAAGGTGATGCCGTTGCCGCGGATGAGGCCATGGTGGAGATAGCTACGGACAAAGTGGATAGCGAAGTACCCGCCCCCCAGGACGGGATCCTATTGAAGCGATTGGTGAATGATGGCGACGTAGTGAAGGTGGGCCAACCCATCGCTCACATCGGCACTGCTGCGGATGTCAAGGCCCAGCCGTCCGCTCCTGCGGCCGCCTCCAATGGCAGCCCCAAGCCCGCTGCCCCTGTAGCCGCTCCGGCCGTGGCAGTCGCGTCCACCCTTCCGGCGCAAGCCGTTCAGAAGGAGGGCGCGAGCGGAAAATTCTACAGCCCGCTCGTACGCACCATCGCCCAAAGCGAAGGCCTTAGCATGTCCGAGCTGGAAGCCATCGCGGGCTCCGGGATGGGTGGAAGGGTCACGAAGAAGGACGTGCTGGATTACCTGCCGAACCGAGGCGCTGCCCCTGCGGTGGCCCCCGAAGCGCCGCGCGCAGCCATGGCCCCCGTTCCCATCCCTGCCGCATCAGAGCCTGTTGCGAGATCCGGCTCATCGTTACAGCCCGGCCCCGGTGACGAGATCATTGAAATGGACCGCATGCGCCGCCTCATCGCCGATCACATGGTGATGAGCAAGCGCACCAGTCCTCACGTGACCAGCTTCGTGGAAGCCGACGTGACCAACCTGGTAGTGTGGCGCGAAAAGGTGAAAAAGGCGTTTGAGCAACGCGAAGGTGAGAAGCTCACCTACACGCCGGTGTTCATCATGGCCATCGTTCAGGCCATCAAGGAAATGCCCATGGTGAACGTGCAGGTGGATGGCTACACGATCCTGCGCAAACGCGACATCAACATCGGCATGGCCGCAGCCATGCCCAACGGCAACCTGATCGTGCCGGTGATCAAGAACGCCGACCAACTGAACCTGGTGGGCATAGCGAAGAAGGTGAACGACTTGGCCAATCGGGCCCGCCTCGGCAAACTCCTCCCCGACGAAGTGAGCGGCGGGACCTACACAGTGACCAACGTGGGCACCTTCGGCAATGTGCTGGGCACGCCTGTCATCAACCAGCCCCAGGTGGCGATCATGGCCACAGGTGCCATTCGTAAGAAGCCTGCGGTCATTGAGACCCCACAAGGTGACCTGATCGGCATCCGTCAAATGATGTACCTCAGCCACAGCTATGACCATCGCGTAGTGGATGGAGCATTGGGCGGCCGCTTTGTGCGCCGGGTGGCCGACATCCTAGAGGCATGGTCCGTGGATCAGGAATTTTGAACAGCGCCGGCCCCGGACCGAAAAAAACTACTTTTAACCGCCCATCTTTCTGTGGGCCGAAATTGTGTTGGCAATGAGGATCAGCTACGCTGCGCTTACTACCTTGATATTCACCTATGCTTCGCTATCGGCGGTGGCCCAAGGGGAGAACACCACGTTCAATTGGAAGTTCGAGGAGGCCAATAAGCTGACGGAGGAGAAGTTCTACGGCCAAGCTGCCGAGATCTGGAAGCAACTGGTTGATGCACAGTCCGAGAACAGCAATCTGAATTGGAAGCTGGGTCATGCCTACATGAACTCTTACAACCAGAAGGAAAAGGCCCTACCGTATTTGGAGAAGGCGGCTTCGAGCCGCAGTTCAGGATACGGAAGCTTCAACACTGCACAGTACGATCCCTTCGATCCCTTGGAGAAGAACGCACCCGTCGAGGTGGATTACTGGCTTGGTCGGGCATATCACTTGGATGGCCAGTTCGACAAAGCTGATCAGTACTATACCAAATTTCAAGGAGAGGTTGATGAGAAGCACGACCTCAGGGCCATGGCAGCCCATGGCGTTGAGCAGACCGCGAATGCGCGCAAGCTCATGAGCAGTCCGAAGAACTATATCGTCAGCAACCTTGGTCCGGTGATCAATAGCGATTATCCGGACTTCAGTCCGGTGATCAGTGTGGACGGTAACGCCATGTTCTACACCAGCCGCCGCATTCGTCCGGATAGCAGCAATCTCGGTGTCATCGATCCGTTGGCAGGCCTTCCCTTCGAGAACATCTATGTGAGTTACAAGGACCGTAATGCCAACTGGCAGAAGCCCGAATTGCTGAACATCAATCCGCCGAGCGGCCACATTGCCACAGTGAACGTATCCGCTGATGGACAGACCCTGCTGCTGTATCGGGATGATGGCGGCGATGGTAATCTTTACGAGAGCAAGCTGGTCGGTGAGCTGTGGAGCGATCCCGTGCTCATCGGCAGCGATGTGAACACCAAGGCGTGGGAGACGCACTGCGCTCTCACCGCTGATGGCAATACGCTATATTTCGTTAGCGACCGCAAGGGTGGCATAGGAGGGCGTGATATCTATCGCGTGGTGAAATTGCCCAACGGCGAATGGAGCAAGGCCCAGAACCTCGGTGGCGTCTTGAATACACCGTACGATGAGGATGCCGTGTTCATGCATCCGGATGGTCGCACGATGTATTTTGCCAGCAAAGGCCACAATAGCATGGGGGGCTTCGATGTGTTCACCTCCGAACTGAAGGACGATGGAGTGTGGACCGAGCCCGTGAACATCGGCTACCCGCTAAATACGGTGGACGATGACGTCTTCTTCGTGACCACAGCCGATGGACGTCGCGGTTATTTCAGCAGCGATAAGAACGGTGGCTTCGGAGAGAAGGACATCTACTTTGTTGACTTCCCCGAGAACATGGAGGCCGAAGGGCTCACTGTGCTCAAGGGATTCATCATTCCTCCACCGGGCGAAACGTTGCCGCCTAGCACCGTGCTCTATGTGACGGATAAGGCCACTGGAGAGGTGAAGATGTACAAGCCCCGCCAGCGTGATGGTGTGTACGTGGCCATCCTGCCTCCCTGCAAAGAGTACAACCTCGATTACCGCGTGAACGACAAGACGGTACACACCGAGGACATCTTTGTGGAGTGCGAAAGCGCATATCAGGAGATCAACAAGGAGATCTACTTGAACCCTATTTCGCTTGCCGGGCCTGCGAGCATTCTCGACTTGCCCAAGGGATCGCCCCCTGGAAGCAAAGAGAAAGGTGAGCAAGCCCCAGGTGCCAGTGCGGATAAGAACAAGGACAAGAGGGGCAACACGGTGGGCAAGGATGGTGTGGTCTACGATAAGAATGGGAATCCGGTGACGAGCAAAAAGGAGGCAGCCCTCACGGATGCCCAGATGAAAGAGATGGCCGAGAAACACGTGACACCCGATGCTAAATACGTTGAGGAGTACGCCAAGTTCTATGCCTACAACGTGAAGGACATCGATCTGGGCGAGGCCGATTGGAAGCGCTTTGTGGATGCCGTGGTAGGCGTTATGGAGAAGGACGGTTCGGCGCGCATTGTGATCGAGGCCAGTGCCAGCAACGTGCCCACCAAGACGTATGGCACCAACGAGAAGCTCAGCAATTTGCGTATGGATGCCGCGCGCCAGCGACTGGTGGAGGCCATTACCGCACGTGGCAAGGATGCCTCGAAGCTTCTGCTAGAGGCGGTGAACAATCTCGTCCAAGGCCCACGCTATACAGGCGACTTTCAGAACACGGCTAAGTATGGCAAATTCCAATACGTGAAACTCAAGGTGCACTGATCCAACCGATCGTGAAGAACTTCAGAAGTCCTCCGACTTGTCGGGGGGCTTCTTCATTCGCACCTTCGTCAAATGCAGCTGCAACTCGAACGGCCGTTGGCCATATTCGACCTGGAGACCACTGGTGTGCGCATCGGTCGTGACCGTATTGTGCAGGTCGGCATTGTGCGCCTGAAGCCGGATGGCACGCGAGAGAGCTACCAAACCCTCGTGAACCCCGGAATGCCGATCCCAGCAGAGGCCACTGCTGTGCACGGCATCAGGGATCTGGATGTCGCTTTCGCTCCGCGTCTCGAGGACATCGCCGAGGAGGTCCTCGGGCACCTGGCCGGTTGCGACCTGTGCGGCTTTAATCTGATCCGTTTCGATGTGCCCTTCCTCGCCGAGGAACTCTTCCGTGTAGGACACGCTTGGGACACCTCACAAGTGCGGATCGTTGATGTGCAGCGTATTTACCATCGGATGGAACGCCGCGACCTGAGCGCGGCCGTGAAGTTCTTCACGGGCCGTGAACACACCGGAGCGCACGATGCACTCGCCGACGTGGAGGCCACCACCGACGTATTGTTGGCGCAACTCGAGCGCTACGCTGAATTGCCTCGTGATGTGAGTGGGCTGGGTGAATTCAGCGGGGACCGGGAGCGCAACCCTGATGCGGCCGGCAAACTGCGCTTCAACGATCGTGGCGATGTGTGCCTTGGCTTCGGAAAGTACAGCAACTGGACCTTGGAAAGCATCGGGCGCAATGATCCAGGCTATATGCAGTGGCTCATGACCAAGGCGGAACTGCCCGGCAGTACCTTGGCCATCATGCGCAACGTACTTGCGCAAATGCAAGGCTGATCATCGCACAACGGTAAATCGCGCTCACCATGAAGGTCATTTGCATCGGCAGGAATTACAGCGAACACGCAGCGGAGCTCGGGAATGCCGTCCCTACGGAACCCGTGTTCTTCCTGAAGCCAACTACAGCCTGTCTGTATCCCGGTCAGCTCATCCGCCTCAATCCCCTACTTGGCGAGATACACCATGAGCTTGAGCTGGTAGTGATGCTCGACAGCTATGCCAAGGATGTGCCGGAGAATATGGCGTTGGGCTTGGTGGCCTCGTTCACCCTGGGGCTGGACCTTACGGCGCGCAAGATTCAGGAGGAGTTGAAGGCCAAAGGACTGCCTTGGGAAAAGGCTAAGGCCTTCGATGGCAGCGCGGTGCTGGGCGAGGTGGAGCTTCCCATGACCGCCGGCACCGACCTCAGTCAGCTGGACATCATGCTGAAGCGGAACGGTCAGATAGTGCAACAGGCAAGCACGCGACAGATGCTGTTCAATGTGGCCCAGCTCATCAGCCACGTATCAAGCTACATCACCATCGAGCCGGGCGACCTCCTGTTCACCGGTACCCCGGCGGGCGTTGGACCTATTAAGCATGGCGATCTGCTTGAAGGGTATCTGAACGGTCACTGTGTGCTCCGTGCCAACGTGGAGTGAACACACTTGTGTCGCTTCCGGAATGGCGACGTTAAGGCCATAATTCTCTAGCAATGAGGATGTCGATCCAGATCATTGCCCGCCAATGCTGCGGCGGTGCAAGCATGCCCTACATATCGATCCCTATCCAGTTGGTCAACGGTCAGAAGGCTTTACCAACACGCGGCCCGAAAGGATAGCTTTGCGGCCGCCAAAGGCCACCGCACCAACCCATTCTCGCAACCCGTGACACGCATCGTACAAGTCGGCAACATCGCCTGCGGTAGTGACCAGATCTTCCTGATCAGTGGTCCTTGCGTGATCGAGACCGAGGACGTGATGATGCGCACGGCGGAGAAGTTGAAGGAGGTGAGTGAGCGCTTGAAGGTGCCCGTGATCTACAAGAGCAGTTTCACCAAGGACAACCGCAGCAGCGTCGAGTTCTACCAAGGCCCCGGGCTTGATGAAGGCTTGAAGATGTTGGAGAAAGTGAAGAAGCAGTTCGGATTCCCCCTGCTCACCGACATCCACTACCCCTCGCAAGCGAAGGCCATCGCCGAGGTATGCGACGTGATACAGATACCCGCCTATTTGTGCATGCAGACCACGCTGATGTTGGAAACGGCGAGGACCGGTAAAGTGGTGAACATCAAACATGGCCAGTTCCTTGCGCCCGAGAACATGAGCAAGCCGGCGGAGAAGTGTGAGAGCGCGGGCAATTCGCAGATCATCCTGACCGAGCGCGGTTACACATTCGGGTATAATGATCTGGTAGTAGATCCGCGTGCATTCTACCACCTGCGCAGGACAGGCTACCCGCTCGTGTTCGACATAACGCATAGCATCCGGAAATACGGTATCCCCAGCGCGGACCCGCGCGGGGGCAACCGGGAGGTGATGCCTACGATCGCCCGCGCAGGCGTAGCCGCCGGTGTCGATGGCGTATTCATCGAAACGCACCCTGATCCCGCCACCGCCAAGTGCGATGCGGCCAGCCAGCTGTGCGTTTACGACCTTGAAGAATTCATGAAACCCCTTCTTGACCTCCACGCAGTGGAAGTGAAGCACAGGCATTAAAACACCACCGTTCAACGCTGCGGCCCCGTGGCGTCGCTGCGAAAAGATCAGACACATGGAACTATACCTGGATAGCGCAGACATCAAGGAGATCGACGAAGCCTTCAAGCTCGGCTTCCTCACCGGCCTCACCACCACGCCCACATTCATGCACCGGGGTGGTGTGACGAACATCGACAAGATGATCCTCGACCTCGCAAGGAAGGTCCCTATCCTGCAGGTGGAAGCCTTGGGCGAGACGGCCGAGGAAGTGGTGAAGGAGGCCAAGCGCCAGTTGAAGATGGGCCTGAAGAAGGAGACCACGGTCTTCAAGATCCCCGTTTCGCTCGAAGGTCTTCGTGCATGTCGGATGCTGCGCAACGAGGGCATCATGGTGAACGTACACCTCGTTTACACCCTGCAGCAAGCGTACATGGCCATGCAAGCGGGTGCCACGTATGTGTGCCCGCTCGTTGGACGCTTGCAGGACCAGGGTCATGATGCACTCAGCCTTGTGCAGCAATGCGTTGAGGCGGTGAACTACTACGGTTACGATAGCAAGATCATGTTCAGCAGCGTGCGCACCGTGGAGCATGTGCGCAATGCCGTCACCATCGGTGTACACACGATCACCGTACCGTGGAAGCTGATGAAGCAGCTTACCGACAACCACATGACGCAGCTGGGTACCCAGCAGTTCTACGAGCACACGCGCCTGATCACCATGAAGGTGAAGGACGTGCTGGGCCGCAGCAATCCTGTTGTGAAGGACAACGCCACGGTGAGCGAGGCCCTCGTGGAAATGACCAAGCACGGTTTCGGCGCGGTGATGGTCGTGGATGCCAAAGGGAAGAACAAGGGCGTCTTTACCGATGGCGGCCTGCGCCGTGGCTTGGAGAAGGAGGGGAATAAGTTCTTGGCGAAGAAGCTGAGTGCAATGTCCTTCAACGAGCCAGTGACCATCGGGCCCGAGGCCTTGTTGGATGAAGCCCAGAAGCTCTTCAAGGAAAAGAAGGTGGATACCATCAGCGTGAGCGAGAGCGGTAAGCAGCTCGGCATGTTGGACATCCAGGACATGATGAAGGCCATCGCTGGCTGAACATGACCATCCGCGATCGCTTTGCGGAGAAAGGCGTCCGCTTCCACCTGACCGAGGCAGCCTTTGAGATGCGCAGCCTCGCCATCAAGGCCGTGCTCTTCGATTGGGACGGTGTGTTCAACGACGGCTTCAAGGATGCCGAAGGGGGAAGCCCGTTCAGCGAAGTGGACAGCATGGGCGTGAACCTGCTGCGCTTTGCGTTGTGGATGCGGAACGACGAAAAGCTACCGAAGGCCGCGATCATTACCGGCCAGCATAACCTGTTTGCGGAGCGCTTCGCCGAACGCGAATGCTTCCACGGTGTGTACATGGGTTACACGAACAAACCCGAGGCCTTCGACGCTTTCCTCGCCTCACACGGTCTTAGGGCCGAGGAGGTGGCCTTCTTCTTCGATGACGTGTTGGATCTTCCCGTGGCGCAGCGCTGCGGCCTGCGGATCATGCTTGGTCATACAGCAACGCATTACTTCCAGGGCCACGCTGAGGTGGGCGGCCTCGCGGACATCACCATTCCAACGGGCGGCGGACATCATAGCTTGCGTCAGGCCTGTGAGCTGCTCCTTGCTTCATGGGGCGATTGGGAGCGCGTGCTGGATCATCGGGTGCGCTATGACCTGGTGTATCAGCGCTATATCGCCGATCGCAATGCGGTCAACACAGAGGTGCAGCGGAACGTACGCTGATCAATGCAGGGCGATCTGGATGCTGTTCTGTCCGTTCTGGACTGCGAAAGCAGCGAACCGGAACGGAGGAGGCCCCATGTTAACCGGGGCATCGTTGCTGAATCCGTAAGGTTCCTTTGGCCAGCCGAGCCAGCTGGTGTTCAACTCGCTGTCGCTGTTGATATCGTGGAACACCTTAACGGCATATTCCCCTGCAGGCAGGTCGTTGTAGGCCACCGTGACCACATTCGCATCCGCAGGCGCCGACAGGAGTTTGTAACCCTTATCGGAATCGAAGGCGTCCTTCGAGTTACACAGCGCTAGACGAAGCATGCCCCCGGCCTTGGGCTTGTTAAGCACAACGCAGACCTTCAGATCATTCTGCGCGAGGCAGGCGTGGAACGTGCCTAGGAGCAGGAGCAGGAGGAAACAGCGGGTCATGGCTCAAAAATGCACCTTTAGGTTGATCGCGTTGCGCAAAACTCGGCGGAATATTGTGCGCGGCACTTCAACGGCGCCCAGTGAACGCGTGTGGTCGTTGATGTATTGCGAATCGAACACGGTGAAGCCGCGCTCCTTCAAATGCCGCGCCAGTTCATGGAATGCGGCCTTGCTCGCGTTGCTGACGCGACTGAACATGCTTTCACCGAAGAAGACACCGCCGATGGTAATGCCATAGATGCCGCCTACGAGCGATTCGTCCTGCCAGACTTCCACCGAATGTGCGTAACCGGTCTTGTGCAGGCCCACGTAGGCAGTGATCATCTCCTCCGTGATCCAGGTGCTGTCCCGGCTTTCCGCGCACGCGCGCATCACTTCCTCGAAACGCTGATCATGGGTATAGCTGAACTCAGCGTTGCGGAAAGCCCTTCGCAAACGGGCATTGACCGCGATATGTTCAAGGGGGAACACCGCTCGTGGATCCGGGTCGTGCCAATGGAGCTCGCCATCCTCATGGGCCATGGGGAAGACACCGCGTGAATAGGCGGCGAGGAGCAGATCGGGGGTGAGCACAGCAGAAGGCTACTTTGGCACGATGCAGCAAAGGAACGGATGCCTCGTGCTGGTGATGGTTGCCGTGATGGCCTGCTCGGATAGGCAGGAGCCCGAGGCACGGCCACATGTGCAGGACAGCCCGTTGGTGGACACCATCGGCACGCCCGATAGCGTTCGCGTGGAGGCGGTAGTGCTGGACACGACACCCGTGAAGCTCATTCCTGCGGACATCACGCTCGCCAAGGGACTTCACTTCAAACTGCGGATCCCCGATGGCTATGAGCTGAAGGTGGCCGCCGAAGGCATGACGCGACTCCGCTTCCTCTGCCCATCACCCGATGGACGCATGTTCGCCACGGACATGCACGACCTTACGGATAACACGCAGGGCCGAGTATACATCTTTGATCAGTGGGACGAGGGCAGCGCACGCTACGCGACCAGGCACGTGTATTTAAGTGGGCTTCGCAATCCCAACCAGGTGGCCTTCTACCTAACGCCCAAGGACACATCGCTTTACGTTGCCACCACGGAAAAGTTGTTGCGCTATCAGTTCCATCGCGGCGATACAGTTCCGAGCGGTCCGCCGGCGATCATTGACACATTCCCATCCTACGGCCTCAGTTACAAATACGGCGGCTGGCACCTCACGCGCAGCATTGCGTTCCACAACAACAAGTTGTATGTGAGCATAGGAAGCAGCTGCAACGCCTGCATCGAAACGGAGGAGATGCGCGCAACCATCGTGGAGATGGATCCCGATGGGAGCAACCGACGGATCTATGCGTCTGGACTTCGCAACGCCGTTGGCATCAAATGGAGCGGCGATCAGCTCTTCGCCACGGACATGGGCAGCGACCAGTTCGGCACAGAGGCCCCGGAGGACAAGCTGCAACGCATCACGGATGGAGGATACTACGGCTGGCCATACTACTACCAGTGTGGCGACAGCGTGATCCTGGACACCGTATTTGCGAAGCGGAACATGCGGCTGCGCGGCTGTTCACCTGCCTATGCCGCGCTCGGTCCACACACGGCGGCGATTGGCCTGGACCTGTTCAGCGGTTACGATGACGCCCGTCTCAACGGTTGGTTCGTGGTTGCACTGCACGGCTCATCCGTCGTCAGGATGGGGAAGGGCTACCGCATTGTGCGTGTGCAGGAAGGACACGCAGCAGAGACCATTGTGGATGGCTTCCTCCAAGGGAAAGATCGTGTCGGTCGCCCTTGCGATGTGCGCATGCGCGATGCCACGAGCTTCTGGTTCACCGACGACCTGAACGGTGTGCTCTATCTGCTCCGTCGCAAGCGCTGATCATTCAGCCTTCAGCACAAGGCGGGTGATCTCCGCCCGACCCGAGAGCGATGCACGCAGAATGTAGCTGCCGTTCGCAAGTCCGCGGAGCACCGTATCATCGATACGCACTTGCTGGTAGGTCGATGCGGGAAGTGCAACGGGTCGCAACAGGTTCGACCGACCGAGCACGTCAACAAGTTCAAGGTCCACTTGGGTCGCTTCACCCGTGAACAGTTCTATATCGATATGATCAGTGAAGGGAAGTGGATACACCTGGTAGAATGCTGGTGCTTGCAGACCGGTGAGATCATTTCCGCCCAAGAGCAGGTGCGCCCGCCACAGGTCGGGAATGCCGTAGCCCAGGCTGTCGTTCGGCATTTGATAGAGTGAGGCGCTGCGTTTTACCGCATCGATGATGGCGGTAGCGGGCAGGTCGCGATGCAACTGCCACAGACACGCCACGCCCCCGCAGAGCACTGGGGAGGAGAAGGAGGTGCCGTTGATGGAGGCGATGTCGGTGCCATCCAGGTTGAGGCCGATGCATCCCCAGCCGGTGGTGCATACATCCGGTTTCACACGTCCATCCGCAGTGGGTCCGCGTGAACTGAACGGCGCAGACTCGCGGAAGGTCCCCACGGCACCTGCGGTGAGGATGCCGATGGCATCCGCCGGCACGCCGATGTAATGCCAATCGGAGGAGCCTTCGTTGCCCGCACTGTTCACGGGGATCATGCCCTTGAGCAAAGCGATGGTAGCAGCGAGGCTCATGCGCGTGGTGATGCCATCAAGCTGGGCATAGGTGTGATCCATCGTGTTATCATCGAATACGGTGTAGCCCAATGACGTGTTCAGAAGATCGCACCCGAGACTGTCGGCCAGTTCCGCTCCGCTGATCCAGTTGTCCTCCTCAACGGGATACTCCGAATTGACATCCTCGGTGCGGATCAGCGCATAGTTCGCATCCGGCGCTGTGCCCAGTAGCCTACCAGGCAACACCCCGGCCATGGTGGACAGCACGGATCGTCCGTGCCAATGTTCCTGATACACGTTGCAGTATGCACATACAATATCGCGCGTGTAGACGATGCCACCTCGCGCCCGCAGGGGATCGAAGGCCTCCAGTGAATCGGCACCGAGGAATCCGCTGTCGAGCACGCCGATCAACAGGCCTTCGCCGCGTGACCCACCCAACGTATGCAAGAGGTGGGCGTTGATCATGGAGCTCTGTCCGAAGGAGGGGCCATAGACATCGTCGTAGAGGCCTTTCGGGATACCGCCGCTCTCCTCCGGGAACTTGTTGGGCAACCTGCGTTGTTCGGTCGGACCGCTGCGCGAGACACGTACCTCCTGCACGAAGGGCAGCAAATGCAGTGTATCCAGTGCCTGAGTGTCGGTGCTGATGATGGTGACCGCGTTGAACCAACGGCTCACGCAGTGAAGATCGAACTGCCCGGCGCTGAGCAATGCGGTGACGTAAGCCGGATCCACCGGCAGATCGAGTTCGTCGATGGGGATCCCTTGCCGTTGGCGCCGTTCTATGGAACGTTCCGTGAGGAATTCCTGCGGTTGTTGAATGTTGTATGGCGTGTGCGCCTTATCGGTGAACTTCACCCAGTACGTGGCGGGTGCGGTTTGCGCGATGCCGACGTGCGACATGCACAGCGACAGAAGGAGGATCGCCTTGCGCACCATGTACGCAAAGGTATCAGTGCCCGTGCCCGGTGATCACCTGCTTGATGTACCAGCGGTCGTAGCCCTGCGAGAACTGGTTGTTCACGCTATCCACTTCACGGTAGATCAGGCCCACGCCTTTGGCATAGCGCTCGCGGTAGGTCTTCGTGAAGTACAGGTTGCTGGGGTAGGTGCCCACCACGAGCAGCGTGCTGTCGAAGCTGATGCCATTGATGCTCCAAGGCACGTCGACCTCCGCATAGTTCAGTTCGAAGTCATCGGCCGTGTTGCGTGCATTGGTATTCCAGAAGGTGCTCGTACGGGGTGGGAAGACGAGCTTCACGCGGCGCATGTTCTCCTCGGCTTTTTCGGCCCGGACATCCTCCCGCACCTGCCACCACACGTCCTTGGGCAGCCAGTTATTGTTCACGTCGCGTGTTGAACGCAACACGCGTTGGGCAGGACGTCCTTCGGGGTCGGTGAAGTTCTCCGTGAGCTCCTCGCGCAGCGGATAGCTCAGGCGGATGCTATCCGTACTCTGGCCAATGCGCCGCACACGGAGACTGTCCACCTGGTATTCGATCCACGAACCGGGCGCTGTGGGGAAGTAGCTGTAGCCCAGATCCACCGTGGGTGCTTCATCCTTTTTGCACGCACCCGTGGCCAGCCATACGATGGATAGCGCCGCGATGGTGATGTGGGTCCTGTTCATGGTGTGGCGTGTTCCCGGTCGATGAATCCTCCCCCTATCACATCCTCCCCGTCATAGAAGACGGCACTTTGCCCGGGGGCGATGCCTCGCACGCTGGTATGGAACTCCACGCGCACCCGATCGCCGTCCTTACAGATGGTGGCGGGGGTGCCTTTGTCCTTGTACCGGATCTTCACGTGGGCTTCCATTTCACCGTTTAACGTGACGATCTTCTGGAAGTTAGGTTGCCGCACTAAAGCCACCTGTTTGTCCAGGTCTTCCTTGTCGCCCAGTATCACGGTGTTCGAATCCGGACGTATATCTGTGACGTACAGTGGTTTACCTGTGGCAATGCCCAAGCCTTTCCGCTGGCCTATCGTAAAGAACGGGTAGCCATCGTGTTCGCCTAGTGTGGCGCCATCTGTGCCGACCAGCTTGCCGTTCTTCAGCTTTTCGAAGGCCGCGGGATCCTTGCGCTTCAGAAATCCGCGGTAGTCGTTGTCCGGGATGAAGCAGATCTCGTAGCTCTCGCTTTTCGTCGCCAGGTTCGGGAAGCCGCTCTTCAGCGCCATTTCGCGGATCTCGGCCTTTTTGAACCCGCCCACCGGGAACCGCGTACGTGCCAGATTTTCCTGTTCGAGGCCCCAAAGCACGTAGCTCTGGTCCTTGTCATGGTCGCGACCACGGCTCACGATCCAGCGCCCAGCCTCGTCGCGCACGTTGGCGTAATGCCCGGTGGCGATCAGCTCACAATCCATCATGTCGGCGCGCTTCAACAAAGCCTCCCACTTGATGAACGTATTGCACAGCACACCGAATCCGTGTGTGCTGT
>JBKJNF010000063.1:0-17023 GCA_046596155.1 Flavobacteriales bacterium
TTGCAGCACTGATCACATGACGGCAACAGTGAATCTCAGCCCCATGCCGAGCGCCGGTGCCGATGCGACCACCACGCTTTGCCCCGGTGGTACCGTGGACCTGTCCATCCTCATCACCGGTGATCAGGGAGGCACGTTCAGCACGGGACCTGTGGTAAGCGATGCCGGAACATATTCATACGTCATCAATACACCTTGCGGCAGCGACACGGCGATCATTACCATCCTTATGGGTATATCGCCCAATGCCGGTCTTGATGGGACCGCTGTGCTCTGCGAGGGTCAAAGCTTTGATATGGCCACGCTCTTGAATGGCGCGAACGCAAGTGGTGTGTGGAGCGCAGGACCTGTTGTGAGCGCTTCGGGTAGCTATACCTATGCCGTCACCAACAGCTGCGGTATGGACATCGCCGAGTTCAGTGTGGTGGTGAACCCCGTTCCCGTGGCCAACGCAGGGAACGATGACAGTGTCTGCGGACTGAGCTACACGATGCAAGCCCAGGCACCAGCCGGTTCCGGGACCTGGAGCGCACCCGCAGGTGTCAACTTCGGCAATGTGAATGATCCGCAGGCCACGGTCACCGTGCCCGCTAGTGGTCAGTACAGCCTGGTATGGAATGTCTCGAACGGTCCATGCGAAGCGAGCGACACGGTGCTGGTCACGTTCCAGGCTCCAGTGGGCAACCTCTTCCTGGAAGCGGGGCCCGATCAGGTGCTCGAGCTCGGCACGACCACCTCACTTGATGCTCAGGCGGCACCCGGGACCACCGTGAACTGGAGCGTGATCAGCGGATCGGGAGTGTTCAATGACCCGACCGATCTGATCACCACGATCGCCGGGCTTTCCATTGGCACCAACGTACTGATGTTGCAGGCCAGCTTTGGGCCCTGCGCCGCCGGTGTGGATACCCTGATCATTGAAGTGAACGACCTCTTCATACCACAGGGGTACTCGCCCAATGGCGACGGGTCGAACGATGCGTTCAAGATCACCGGCATCAACGCTTACCCGGGCAATGAGTTCAAGGTATTCAACCGCTGGGGCCTGGAGGTGTTTGCGGGCAAGGACTACCAGAACGATTGGGATGGCCGCAGCAACAATGGCCAGATGCTGCCGGACGACACCTACTTCTATGTCCTGAACCTAACCTCGGATCTGACGTATAACGGCTTCATCATCCTGAAACGATGACCCGAACAGTCCGCACAGCATTCCTTGCTATCGCCGCTATGGTGGTGACATCCGCTGGTGCGCAGCATACCCCGTTGACCAGCCAATACCTGCTCAATGGACTGCTGATCAATCCGGCGTATGCAGGCACGCGGGATGCGTTCACCGCGAACTTGACCTGGCGTCAGCAGTGGGTGGGTTTCGATGGAGCCCCATCCACACAGATGATGAGCGCGCATAGCCCCATCAACCGCACCAACCTTGCTTTAGGGATCATCGTGATGACCGACCAGATCGGGGTGAGCCGGGAGACCGGGGCCATGGCCAACTTCGCCTATCGCGTTCCGTTCCGACGCGGGAAGTTGCACTTAGGGATCGGCGCTGGAGCCACGCTCGTTCAAGCCGACTGGACCAGTGTCGCCCTACAGGACCGTACTGATATTCAGTTCGCATCCAATTCGAAGGGTGTCCTCCAGCCCAACTTCAGTGCCGGAGCCTTCTATTACAAGAAGAACTACTTCTTCGGTGCGTCCGTACCTTTCGTCATGTCCCATGGCTTCGACCCCAAGTCATCCAGTTGGACTATTCGTACGAATGCGGCACAATTGCAACCCATGGTCTCCGGTGGCTATGTGTTCAAGCTGAACAGGGAGCTGAAGCTTAAGCCGAGCACCTTGATCCGTTACCAGCTCGCCAGTGGCGTGCAGGCCGACCTGAACGCGAACCTCATCTTCAAGGACCGTATATGGACCGGCATCAGTTACCGCACCATGGACGCCTTGGTGGGATCTTTTGAAGTGGTACCCACCGCTCAGTGGCGCTTGGGCTATGCCTACGACCTTGGCCTTTCCGATATCTCTCCGTATCATCACGGAACCCACGAACTCACCGTCCAATACGAGTTCGGCAAACGTTTGCAAGTGCGCGATCCCCGCTATTTCTGATCCATGCGTTACATCACCATGTTCCTATGCGTATCCGCTGCTTGCACGGCAGTGGCACAGGAAACGTACGTGGTGACACCAGTGGACATCGTACCCTTGGGTCTGGATTTTGCTCCGACCTTGTTGGCGGATAGCACAGTGGTCATGTGTTCGCTGCGGGACCGCGGCACGGTAACCTATCGCAATGCGCGCACTGAAGATCCGTTCAGTGATATGTACACGTTCAAGTGGGACGGCATGCGCGCAGGCAGTCCCCGACTTCTGAGCGAGAACCTGTCGACCGTGCTCAACGATGGTCCCGCTACCTTCAGCAAGGATGGCAACATGATCTGCTTCACGCGCAACCAGCGCACAATTGATGGAAAGAAGCAGCGCGAGGACGACCACCTCGGTCTGTATTTCGCCACCAAGGTGAATGGCGAATGGACGGAACCCATTCCATTCAACTACAATAGCAATGTGTACAGCGTGATGCATGCGGCATTGAGCAGGGATGGTCACCAGCTCTATTTCGCCAGTGACATGCCTGGCGGTTATGGCGGCACGGACCTGTATCGCTGCGAACTGGAAGATGAAGAATGGAGCATTCCCGTGAACCTCGGCAAGGAGGTGAACAGTGCTGCCAGCGAGCTCTTCCCATACGTTACATTCGATGGCGTGCTCTATTTCAGCAGCAGCCGTGAAGGTGGCCTTGGACGAATGGATCTTTACGCCAGCCGACCGAAAGGGATCCGGTGGACCGCTCCTCTGGCGCTCCCCGCTCCGATGAACTCCGCCGGGAACGACATTGGATATACCTCCTTCGGCAGCGACAGAAGCGGTTTCTTCAGCAGTGACCGTGATGGGAGTGATAGGATCTATTCCTTCCGAAGGACCATCCCGCTCTTTGTATCGTGTAATGAACAGTTGGAGAACAACTATTGCTACTCCTTTGCGCAGCCTGATAACAACATGATCGGCGACCTGCCGATCCACTATCGCTGGAGCCTCGGCGATGGAACAATGATCGATGGCGAAAAAGCGCAGCATTGCTATAAGGGGCCAGGGCGCTATGTGATAGCGCTCGACCTGGTCGACAATGCAAGCAAAGAGGTCTTCTTCGAGCAGGCGTCCTACGAACTTGTCATCGACGACATCGTCCAACCCTACATCACATGCTCGGACAGTCTACGAAGTGGAAGGAACGAGGTGCTCGATGCCACCCATTCCAGAATACCTGACCAGACGAAAGAGGAATACGACTGGGACCTGGGAGATGGTACCACGGCCGAAGGCGCAATCATCAAACATGACTGGAAGGTACCAGGTGAATACGTGGTGAAACTGGCGATACTGGGTGTGAAGCGCGGCACACGTGATCTTGGCGTACAATGCGTAACCAAGCATATCAACGTGATCAAGCGCTTCGAGGACAGTGAGGATGGAGGCGTGTTCGCACATTACCAGGATGCAGCTGGTAAGATGCACGACTTCAATTTCCAGGCGCTTCCATTTGACCAATTCTCCATGGCGGTCAAGGAAAATGAGGATGTCCGGTTCACTGTTCAGCTCTTCGCCAGCAAGGAGCGGATCAGTTTGGATGATCCACGTTTCACCGAGATCCGCAAGTTCTATCCCGTGTTCGAGCGATACGATCCGGTGAAAAGCGAGTACACCTACAGCGTTGGCCAAGCCAAGAACCTGAAGGAGATGTACAACGTGTTCCAAAAAGTGCTTGAGCTAAAGTTCATGGATGCCGAGGTGGCCGTGATCTACGCCGAAAAGGTCACCGACCTGAGCGCATTGTCCCTGTTGAGCGAACAGGATCTCAACAACAGCATGGTCCGCGCCAGCACTGTGCTCTTCGAGACCGGCAAGGCCACCTTTAGTCCGGACTTTGAAGTGCCCTTGGACCAAATGGCCAAACTTTTGGCCGACCACCCACAGATGAACGTGGTGATCGAAGCACATACGGATGCGAACGGCAGCGACGACGCCAACTTCAAACTGTCGCAACAACGTGCCGAGAGCATCATGGCCTACCTCGTTTCCAAGGGGGCCACTGCCGAACGCATGGTACCCGTAGGACACGGTAAGAATCATCCGATCGCGGACAACAAGAGCGCGGCAGGTCGCGCCAAGAACCGCCGCGTGGAGTTCCGCTTGGTGGTGCGCGAGGAGCAGGCCAACGAGAAGCGCTGATCGGGGATCGCCTTTCTCAGGCATCGCCGCGTTAGCTTTCGGGCGTCTTCCCACAGATGCCCATCCGCGGAACGCTCTTATCCTATTCGTTGTTCTTATGTGTGGGCCTTTTTGCCCAAGCCGGCGGATCCTTCGTGGAGAACCGTGGGCAGTGGCCCGCAAACGTCCATTTTAAGGCCGATCTGTCGGGTGCGGCGGTTTGGTGTGAACGTGATGGTCTTCTACTGGACCGCTTCGCCCACCACTACGGGCCGGCAGATGGAAGCCCGCATCCCCGTCCCACCGTTACGGACCACCACGTGATCAAGCTCACGTTCGTGAACGCCAACAAGACGGCACGCAGCGAAGGTGTTGGCGTGCAGCGGGGCGCTTACAATTTCTTCCTTGGCAACGATCATACAAAGTGGACCGGCGGAGCCCATGCCTTTTCCGCCGTGGTCGAACACGATCTGTATCCGGGGATCGACCTTCGCTGGAGAACAACCGGCGGTGCGCTGAAATATGATCTACTGCTGGCCGCAGGAGCCGACCTCGGGGTGGTCCGCTTCACGTATGAAGGATGCGATGGAATTGAGCTGAACGATGATCATCTCGTTATCCGCACCTCGCTCGGCGATGTCGTCGAGCGCATCCCCATCGCCTATCAGGAACGAAACGGAACGCGCGAACGGATATCCTGCCGCTATCGGCTGAAGGGCACAGAGGTCAGCTTCGCCTTAGGCGCCTTTGATCCAACACTCCCCTTGGTCATCGACCCCACGCTCGAGTTCAGCACGTACAGTGGGAGCACCACGGACAACTTCGGATACAGTGCCAGCTACGATAACGACGGCTTCCTCTATGCAGGGAGCTCGTCGTTCGGCAACGGATATCCCATCTCCGTTGGCGCATACCAATCGTTCTGGGCGGGTGGCAATGGACAGGGCAGCATTCCCGGAACGGACATGGCGCTCACCAAGTTCGACACCACCGGCAGCTTCCTGATCTGGAGCACGATGTACGGCGGAAGCGGCGATGACCTGCCACACAGCCTGGTTGTGAACAGCGCGAATGAGCTGTATGTGCTGGGCACCACGGGATCACCGAATCTACCGACCACCCTAGGCACCTATGATAATTCCTTTGGCGGCGGAACGGCGTACACACCACAAGGCATCGGCGTAAGTTATCCGTTGGGCGCGGACATGGTGGTGGCGAAGTTCTCGGCGGATGGCACTCAGCTGCTTGGGAGTACCTATCTCGGCGGTTCCCTCAACGATGGTCATAACAGTTCCACCAACTTGAAGGTGAACTATGCTGACGAGATGCGGGGGGAGATCATGCTCGACGCCAACGAGGACGTCATCATCGTGAGTTGCACCACCAGTCCCGACTATCCGACCACCGCAGACGCTCCGCAGGTCACTTTTGGAGGAGGCACGCATGATGCTGTGGTATCGCGACTGAACAGCTCGCTCACATCGCTACAATGGAGCACGTTCTTCGGCGGCAACGATGCGGATGCTGCGTTCAGCGGTGAATTGGACCCCAGCGGCGACCTGTACATCTGTGGCGGCACCACCAGCACCGACCTGCCAGTCACCTCCGGCGCCTATCAGACCAGTTTCCAAGGGGGCCAGGCCGATGCTTTCGTCACCCGCTATTCCCCGGATGGCAGTGCGATCCTGAATTGCACCTACTATGGAAGCGGTCAGTATGACCAGGCTTACCTGATGGACCTTGATCAGGAGAGCAACCCGTTCCTGTTCGGACAGACGCTAGCCCCCAGTGGTGAACTCGTGGAGAACGCGGCCTATACCGATCCTACCGGCGGCCAATTCATCTGCAAGCTGGATCCGTTGCTAGGTACCAGATACATGGGAGCACGCTTCGGCGACCTGAACAATGTAGTTGACCTGGACATCAGTCCCACCGCATTTCTGGTGGACTACTGCGACAAACTCTATGTTAGCGGTTGGGGCAGTCCGATCTATGTGCAGCTCAGCACCGCGGGCATGCCGGTAACCGGCAACGCCTACCAGACCACTACTGATGGACAGGATTTCTACCTCGCCGTTTTCGAGGTGGACATGAGCGCGTTGTCCTACGGCACCTACTTCGGCGGCAACCAGAGCGAAGAGCACGTGGATGGAGGCACCAGCCAGTTCGATCGCCGCGGGCGTGTGTATGAGGCCGTTTGCGCGGGCTGCGGAAGTCACGATGATTTTCCGCATACCCCCGGCGCCTGGTCTTCCACGAACAACAGCCCGAACTGTAACCTGGGCGTGTTCAAGTTCGACTTCAATGCGCCATTGGTGATCGCCGACCCTGCCGGGCCAGGATCCCTTTGCGCAGGCTCCACGGTGCAGTTCCAGAACCAGAGCATCCTTGGCGCCACTTACCTCTGGGACTTTGGCGATACCGGAATGTCCACTGTAGTGGCACCCGCCCATACCTACGTTTCCGCCGGAACCTACACGGTAACGCTAACGGCTTCCAACCCGAATGCCTGCAACCTACAGGACATCGACAGTATCCAAGTGATCGTGCTTCCGGCGGCACCGCTTCTGCAAGCCGCTGCGGACATAGCGCTGTGCGGTCCCACCCCCAGCAGCCTGTTGTCGTGCACAAGCTTTGGCACGGCTACGCAGTTCGTGTGGTCCACGAACCCGTCGTTCAGTGATACGCTGAACACCTCGCTTTCGGACAGCACCGCGCTGCTGACCCCGCCGATCCCAGGCACCTACTATGTGCAAGCCTCAACGCCTGGCTCTTGCACCGCTTTGGGTCAGCTCGTGATCAGCGTATCGCTGGTGAACGCTGCGATCTCATCGGATGTATCCATCTGCGCCGATGACACGGCCACACTCACGATCAGCGGCATCGATCCGGGTTCAACGATCATCTGGACACCTGCTGTTCTGGTGGATGCCGGGCAGGGCACTACCACGATCCAAGTAAGTCCCGCGGAAGCGCAGGAATACACCGCGCAGGTCACCTCCCCCACTGGCTGTTCATGGTCCGGATCGGCCAATGTGTTTGTCTCTCCACTCTTTGGCAGCAGCGTAGGCGCATCCGTGGACCAAACGATCGTTACCAGTGGCACTACGGTGCATCTGGCAGCCACACCGGCCACCGGAGTGAGCTACAGTTGGCAACCCGCGGCCGCGGTGAGCGACCCTAGCATCGCTAACCCATCGGCCTTCATCACCCAGACCACGGCATTCGTGCTCACGATCACGGATGGCATCTGCACGCGCAACGATACGGTGATCGTCACCGTGTATGAACTGAATTGTGCCGAGCCTGATGTCTTCATCCCGGATGCGTTCACGCCGAACAGCGATCTGAGCAACGACACCCTGTTCGTGCGTGGCCGTAACATCACCGCATTGGACCTGAAAGTGTTCGATCGATGGGGCGAATTGGTGTTCTCGACTACCGACCAGTCCAAGGGTTGGGATGGCACTTACAAGGGCAAACCTGTTGATCCGGCCGTGTATGTCTATTGGTTGGATGTGAAGTGTGTTGAGGGTCAGTCGTTCTTCAAGAAGGGCAATGTCACCGTGATCCGATGAGCGCCATGCCACGTGCTGCGAGCCATGAGCTACTATCGGCCGGACGTCATCGGTTCGCCGCCCGTGGCTCATGGCTCTTGGCCGCCTTTGTGCTGCTAGCGTTGCGCCTGCAAGCCCAGGACATCCACTTCTCGCAGTTCTTCAATGCGCCCTATGCCTTGAGCCCGGGGAACATCGGCGCCTTCGACGGCCAGTACCGTGTTGGTGGTATTTTCAGGCAGCAGTGGCGCAGCGTGACCACCCCGTACCGGACCTTTGGGCTGGGTGGCGATGCGGCGGACCTTGCCGGTGTGCGCGGTCTGGGCGGTGGCGCATGGTTATACAACGACCGCGCTGGCGACTCGCACCTGAACACCTTCCACCTAAGCCTTGGTGCCAGCTGGACGAAAAAGCTCGGTGCCGCATTGGACCAGAGCCTGACCGGTGGCCTTCAATTCGGATTCACCTCCGTGAGCATCGATTACACTGCGTTGCGCTTCGATGCGCAATACAACGGATTCTACTACGATCCTTCCCTGCCCACCGATGAGCAATTCGTACGCAACGGGCTGACGCATCCCGATGTGCATGCAGGCCTTGTCTATCGTTACGCCCCCAGCAAGCGCGACCTGATACAGGTCGGTCTTTCACTCTTCAACCTCACCAGACCCAACGTGGCGTTCAATGATGCGGAGACCTCGCCATTGGATAGACGAAGTGTATTTCATGTGATCACGCGTTTTCCGGTGAGCAACAAGGTGGACGTGCAGCCGATGCTGCAGTACATGGGTCAGGCGACCTTCCGGGAACTGGACCTTGGTGGAACAGTTCGGTATATCTTGTTGGACAGGTACACGTACTTCCGCACCGTGCAGGCGGGACTCTTCTGGCGTGCAAGTGACGCAGGATATGTGTTCGTTGGCAGCGAGTATGACGATTGGACCGTGGGGCTGAGCTACGACATCAACTTCAGCGACCTCGTGCCCGCCAGCCGAAACCGGGGCGGTATCGAGATCACGGCAGTTCGTGTGTTCCGCAGAAAACCCATGATACCCGCCAGGTTCAAGGCCTGCCCAACGCAACTGTGACCACATGATCCATCGAGCTGTTCACCGGTCGTGTTGCGGATGGCGCTCGATGGTCGTTGTGTTTGGCCTGTGTGGATCACTTCCCTCCATAGCGCAGAGCGCTGCGCAGTTCATCATTTGGGGCGACAATGCGATCCGCCTCAACGATTTCTACGGCGCATCACGGTTCTATGGTGAAGCACTTGAACAGGATGCTGGTCGCCTGGAGCTTCAGTGGAAGTACGCCGAAGCCTGTCGCCAGAGCAACCAATATCCGCAAGCCGCCGCGAGCTATGAGAAGGTGGCTCGCAAGGATCTGGGCAGAAGTCACCCTGAGGCGCTGCGCTGGCTCGGTGAAATGCAATTGTGCAGCGGCCAGTACGACGAGGCCCAGAAGACCTGGCAGAAGGTGAAGCAAAAGGAAAAGGACAAAGGCAGCGTCCTTTTCCAGCGTGCGGACAACGCCATGGAAGGCATCCGCATGGCCAAGATCAATGAGACCGCGGATAGTGTCACCGTCGATCATCTCCCCGAACCCGTCAATTCGTTCGACAGCGAATTCGCCCCGCGCTACGGGCCCGACAGTTTGTTGTACTTCACCTCCCTGCGCGGTGAACTCACCAACGATGATGAGGTAAAGGATAGCGCGAACTATCACGCACGCCTGTTCCGATCGAAGGAAGCGAAGGAAATATGGTCCCTCGTCACTGAGCTTCCAGAAGCGATCAACGACATACACAACAACGCCAACAGCGCTTGGTCGCTGGATGGACGCTGGTTCTACTTCGCCCGTGACGATGGTCACGGAGCTTTTGCCCTCATGGCCCTTGACCGATCACATCCGGAACTCCCACCCGTGATCGTTCATGCCGAAGACGGTCGCAACTTCACGCAGCCCATGGTAGCGGAATGGAAGGGCAAGCAGACACTTTTCTTTACCTGGCAGGATATTACCGCTCATGATGACATGAACCTGCGTTGTGCCGATCTGGAAGGAACGACCATCACGAACATCCGTCCAGTAGCTGTAGAACTTGATCAGCCCGGCAATGAGTGCACGCCTTGGTTCGATGCCGCTTCGAGCACGCTCTGGTTCAGCTCCGACTTCCTGCCCGGTTACGGCGGCTTCGACATCTTCCGGGTCGTTCTGAACGGAAGCAAACCCAACACCCCCGAAAATGTCGGCCTTCCGCTGAACAGCCCGACCAATGACCTCTACGCCACGTTCGATCCGCGCTCAGGATCGGGATGGTTCACCAGCAACCGCGTTGGCTCGCTCGCGAAGAAAGGCGCTACCTGCTGCAACGACATCTATCGCTTTAGCTATTCAGCACTTCGGCGAGCTGGGCTGGACCGAGAGAAGAAGGACACGATGACCGTTGCGGAAAAGCGCATCACCACGCTTCGTGAGAAACTGCCCATACGCCTATACTTCCACAACGATGAGCCGAACCCGCGTTCATGGGATACGCTCACGGCCCTGAGCTACGAGCAGACGTATCGATCTTACAAGGCCCTGTTGCCCGACTATCACAGCGCCTGGGGCGATAATACCGAAGGACTGAACGCGATCGATGGCTTCTTCCACGACCGTGTGGACCTCGGATTCTCGCAGCTCAACGACTTCATCGCGCTGCTCAAACAAGCCCTGGGCGAAGGGCAACGGATCGAGCTGCAAGTGCGTGGCTTCGCCAGTCCGCTGGCAAAGAGCGACTACAACGCGAACCTTTCGCTGCGTCGCATCAGCAGCATGGTGAACTACCTGCGGACCGTAGAGAATGGCGCGCTGCGTCCGTACCTCGATTCCGGCGCTTTGCAGATCCGCAAGTCGCCCTTCGGCGAGGACCAAAGTGCGAGCGGCGTGAGCGATCAGCTGCAGGACCTGAAGGGCTCCGTTTACAGCGTAGGGGCGTCCATGGAACGCCGCATCGAGATCGAACAGGTGATGCTGGCAGCGGAGCCAATGAGCCCGCGCTCCACCATGGAGATGGAACTGACGCGTGACATCGGTACCCTTCCCCAACTGGAAGGGCGGAAGATCCCGTTCACCGTGAAGAACAGTGGGACAAAACCACTGAAGCTTCTTCGTATGCGCCCGGATTGTGACTGTACAGTGGTCAATGAGCTACCGGAAAAAGCCATTCCCGCCGGCGGCAGTGCCGAAGTGATCGTGGAATTCAATGGCCGCAGCCCGGAAGGTCCGCTGAAGAAGGGCGTTACGATCTACACCGATGGTGAGCCGGCCACGATCCGGCTGGTGATCACCGGGACCTTGACGCATTTTTGACCACGTCATTCCAGGTGATGATCCGCGCGGATCGACGATCGTGAACGCTCCGCTTCGTTGCCACACGTAAATGGTTCGTATCCTAAGGGCATGTCCAGCGACACGCTTCTGCACACGTGCCTACTTTGGCGCTAACTGCTCCCGCCCATGCGTCTTCTCCTTCTTTCCAACTCCACCCTTCCTGGCGAACCGTACCTCGATTGGGCCAAGACCCACATCGAGGAATTCCTGGGCGAACGAAAGCGCATCGCGTTCATACCCTTCGCAGCCGTATCATTCAGCATGGACGAATACACCCGGTTGGTGCAGGGAGCGCTGGGCGAAATGGGACACGAGCTCTTCAGCCTGCACACCGAAGTGGATAAGGTGAAGGCGCTGATGAACGCAGATGCCGTTATCGTGGGGGGCGGAAATTCCTTCCAACTCCTACGGACCTTGTACAACACAGAGCTGGTGCGCGCGATCCGTGTACGCGTTATGGGCGGCATGCCCTACATGGGGTGGAGCGCGGGGGCCAACGTGGCGGGACCTACCATCATGACCACCAACGATATGCCCATCACGGAAGTACCTACCCTGCGCGCCATGGGCCTAGTACCCTTCCAGATCAATCCGCATTACACCGACGCCCGGGTACCCGGACATGGCGGCGAAAGCCGTGACCAGCGCATCGCGGAATTCCTTGCCTTGAATCAGCGTAGCACAGTGGTGGGCCTGCGTGAGGGTGCATTGCTGAATGTGAACGACGACCTGATGAGCGTGGAGGGTACCGGCCTCCGCCTCTTCCGCAGTGGTGTTGAACCGAAGGACATTCCCGGCGGAACTGCGCTGAGGACGGCCTTGACCGGTGCGTGAACCGTCCGCTGTTCATTCCTCATCGATCGCAGGCGCCAAAGGCCAACGGCCCGGGTCTAAGTTCGCCTCGTCGCGCAAGTAGACCGCGACTCTGACTTTTCATGCTCAAGGAATTGAACGATGTTTTCGCCCACTTGGGCAAGTGGGGGCCGCACCTGCTCGTGCTGCTCAAGGTGATCCTCATCATCCTCGCGGCCTTTGTGGTAGAGCGTATCATCTTCAGCCTGCTCCGCAGCGCCTACGTACGGGCTCGTGCCAAGGGGCATGATGAAGTGACCCGCTATCGCTTTCTGCGCAACGCCGTGCGCAGCGTGATGGCACTGATCGCGCTCGGCTTCATTGCGTACACCATTCCCAGTATCCGATCACTGGCCGTCACGCTCTTCGCTGGTGCGGGTATCCTGGCTGCACTTATCGGCTTCAGTGCGCAGAAGGCCTTCAGCAATATCATCAGCGGCATCTTCATCGTGGCCTTCAAACCGTTCCGGGTGGGGGACAACATCCTGATCGGCAGCAGTGCCACAGGCCCTGGCAATCCGGAGCGCAGCGGCATTGTTGAGGACATCACCTTGCGGCATACCGTGATCGTCACCTTCGAGAACCGGCGCATCATCATTCCCAACGGCGTCATCAGCGAGGAATTCATCGTGAACAGCTCGATCCGCGACCCGGCCACCTGCGAGTATGTGGAAGTGCCAGTGGCCTATGACACCGATCTGGACAAGGCCATGGCCTTGCTCCGCGACATCTGCGCAGCACATCCCGACCACATCGACCGGCGCACGGCCATTGAGCTGGACTTAATGCACGAAGCACTGCCCGTCCGCCTCGTGCGCATGGGCGACAGCAGCCTGATCCTGCGCGCGTATGTCTGGGCGAAGGACCCCATTGCCGCCCGCATGATGCACTACGACCTCAACAAGGCCATCGTTGAACGCTTCCGCACAGAAGGGGTGGAGATCCCTCTGCCTACCCGCAAGATCATCAACGTATCTTCCACAACCGCATGAAACGTGTGCATAAGCGTTCCCAAAAAGCCGGACTTCCACCGGGTTCCATGGTGGGGGTTAGCGCTGAGGTGTGCACACTAACGAGCCTGAAGGTCTTCACCTACAATGAACAGAGCTATCTGGAAAGACAGCTTCGCGGAATGCAGGAACTTGTCCTTGGCGATCCGGTGAATGAAGTGACGTGGCTTGACATCGACGGCCTGGACGACGGCAGCGTGGTGGCCACAGCAGGCGAGCGTTTCAGCCTGCATCCATTGCTGATGGAGGACGTGCTGAACACGGACCATCGCCCCAAGCTGGAGGAATACCAGGATCATCTGTTCGTAGTGGCCAAGATGCTGAGCTTGGACGACGAGACCGATGGCATCGTGAGCGAGCAGATCAGCTTGGTACTCGGTCGCGGGTACGTGGTGACCTTTCAGGAAAAACCCGGCGACATCCTCGATGCCATCCGCGACCGCATCCGCCATGGCACCGGACGGGTGCGCCGCAAGAAGGCCGACTACCTGCTGTATGCGCTGCTCGACGTGATCGTGGACAACTACTTCCTGATCGTGGAGGACCTCGGCGAGCGCATCGAGGAATTGGAACGGAAGATCGCGGTACGCCCCGGAAATGAGGACCTGCTGACCATCCAGGAGATCCGCAGCCTCCTCATCACCGTAAGCCGTTATGTGACGCCTACCCGTGAACTCGCAGGACGCCTCAACACAGCGCAAAGCGAGCTCATCGACAAAGGCACCCGCCGATATATCAACGACCTGCAGGATCACACCGTATACATCGCGGACAGCATCAACACCTTCCGCGACATGCTCACCAACCTGGAGAACACCTACCACGCGGGCCAGAACATGCGCATGACGCAGGTTATGAAACTGCTCACAGTGATCAGCACCATCTTCATTCCATTGACCTTCGTGGTGGGCGTATATGGTATGAACTTCGACCACATGCCCGAACTGCACTGGAAGTACGGCTACTTCGTGGTGATGGGTGCCATGCTCGCCATCTCCGTGATCATGCTGTTGTGGTTCCGGCGGAAGCGGTGGTTGTGAGCGCGGCACTGGAGATCCCCACCTGCGGCTGACCCCGCCGTCCGTAGTGCGCAGCGGTTTTTTTTTCGTTCCTGAGGCCGCACATCCCCCACACCTTTTACTTTGCACCCATCACAATGGACCGCAAGCGCGCCACCGGCCCCCGGAGTCCCCGTCCGGGGTGTGACCAGACATGGTCCGCGCTGCTCATCGCCATGGGTGGTCCACTGGGACTTCACTCCGCTTTCCGCTGATGGATCCAAACGTGAACTCCGGAACTGTGCGTCAAGCCGCATCCGACCCCAGAGCCTCACGCTTTCCAATGCAAGGCGCAAGCCCCCGGCCACACACCGCAGGCTTGTTCATGTTACAGCCTGCGGCCTATGGCCATAGGCCTGAATCCACAATCTGCAATTCCGTTCCCCTTCCCGCCGTATGAAGACCCGCTACATCGACCTTATCGAGCAGACCTTCGACTTCCCCAAGGACGAGTTCAAGTTCGAGAACGACACCCTTACGTGGAACGACCTGCCCTTGATGGACATCCTCAAGAAGCACGGTACTCCACTACGGATCACCTACCTGCCCAAGATCGGCGAGAAGATCGTGCAAGCGCGCGACCTGTTCGCCAAGGCCTTCAAGGAGCACAACTATAATGGCACCTACGAATACTTCTACTGCACAAAGAGCAACCACTTCAGCTATGTGATCGAGCAGGTGCTGGCGAAAGGCGTGAGCTTGGAGACCAGCAGCGCCTACGACATCGAGATCATCGAACTGTTGATGGAACGCGGCAAACTCTCGCGCAGCGCCACCATCCTGTGCAATGGCTACAAGGATGAACGGTACATCCGCAACATCGGGCGGCTGGCGAACAGTGGCGTGCGCGTGATCCCCATCATCGACAACATGGGCGAACTGCAGACACTGGACCAGGTGATCAAGGATCCGTGTGACATCGGCATCCGCATCGCGGCGGAGGAAGCGCCCAAGTTCGAATTCTACACCAGCCGCTTGGGGATCGGGTACAAGGACATCATCCCCTTCTACATGCGCAACATCGGCAAGCAGAAGAAATTCCGCTTGAAGCTGATGCACTTCTTCATCAACACCGGCATCAGCGATAGCGCGTACTACTGGAACGAGCTGGGCAAGTGCGTGAACGTGTACTGCGACTTGAAGAAACTGTGCCCCACTTTGGACACGCTTGACATCGGCGGCGGATTGCCAACGAAGAACAGCCTGACGTACACCTTCGATACCGACTACATGATCACCGAGATCGTGGGGCGTATCAAGGACATCTGTGACGAGAACGACGTGGTGGAGCCGAACATCTTCAGCGAATTCGGCAGCTTTACCGTAGCCGAAAGCGGCGCCACTTTCTTCAGCATACATGGGCAGAAGAAGCAGAACGAGAAAGAGCGGTGGAACATGATCGACGGCAGCTTCATGACCACGTTGCCGGACACGTGGGCCATCAACAAGCGTTTCCTGATGCTACCTATCAACAATTGGAACGACGAATACGAGCGCGTCTTCCTCGGCGGTATGACCTGCGATAGCGACGATTATTACAACAGCGAGCAGCACGTGAACGCGATCTACCTGCCCAAGTACCGGCCGGACCGCAAGCAGTACCTCGGCTTCTTCAACACCGGTGCCTACCAGGATTCGCTCGGCGGTTTCGGCGGCATCCAGCATTGCCTGATCCCGAAACCCAAGCATGTGCTCATCGATCGCTTGGAGGATGGCACGCTCGACGATCGCGTTTTTGCGGAAGTGCAGAGCGCGGAACGGATGATGGAACTGCTGGGGTATCTGTCGCAGGCGGAGTTGGTGGGGAAGTAACATCCGGTATTGATCGTGCGGGGTCAGGGTGTAACAAGTCGCATTCCGAGAACAGATCTTCACTCCACCCTTTGTGCATCACATCGCGCCTCTATATTCGACCCCAACTTCGCGTCCTCTGAATGGCGCATCGCCGAGCAATGCCCTAACCACGCACATGAGCACACGACCTATCTCCGACTTCATCGAGAAGCACTACCTGCACTTCAACGCGGCCGCACTGGTGGACGCCGCCAAGGGCTACAAGAAGCACAAGACCGAAGGCAAGAAGATGCTGATCTCCCTCGCGGGGGCCATGAGCACGGCCGAACTCGGCAAGATCCTCGCGGAGATGATCCGTCAGGGACAGGTGGACATCATCAGCTGCACTGGCGCCAACCTCGAAGAGGATGTGATGAACCTGGTGGCCCATGACCACTATGAGCGCGTGCCGAACTACCGCGACCTCACCCCGCAACAAGAGCGTGCACTGCTTGATCGCGGCATGAACCGTGTGACCGACACCTGCATCCCCGAGCATGAGGCCTTCCGCCGCCTGGAGAAGCACGCGGTGGACCTGTGGACCTCCGACGACAAAAGCGGCAACCGCCGTTTCCCCCATCAGTATTTCTTCGATATGATCAACTCCGGTGTGCTGAAGCAGTACTACCAGATCGACCCGAAGGACAGCTGGATGGTGGCCGCGGCGGAGCGCAACCTGCCGATCATCTGCCCCGGTTGGGAGGACAGCACATTGGGCAACATCTTCGCGGGCCACTGCATGGTGGGCGACTGCAAGCCCGGCATGATGAAGAGCGGCATTGAGTACATGATGTTCCTGGCCGATTGGTACACCGCGAACGCCGGCGATCAGGGCATAGGCTTCTTCCAGATCGGTGGCGGTATCGCCGGCGACTTCCCCATCTGCGTGGTGCCCATGCTGCAGCAGGACCTGGATCGCGAAACGCCTTTCTGGAGCTACTTCTGCCAGATCAGCGATAGCACCACCAGCTATGGCAGCTATAGCGGTGCAGTACCCAACGAAAAGATCACTTGGGGAAAACTCGACATTGATACCCCGAAGTTCATCATCGCTTTCGATGAT
>JBKJNF010000125.1:0-3665 GCA_046596155.1 Flavobacteriales bacterium
GCCGGATCCGGGTAGAGTCGCAACGCCCCGGGCACGTCCATATTAATGCCAGTGGAGCAGGTCTCGAAGGCGCCGGCATCGAGCAGTGCGTGTTGGCAGCGGAGCGCATCACTTGTCGGATGCACGTATTCATACAGCGCGACCAAAGGATAGCCGCTTGTAGCGAGACCTGCCGGGACGCCCGCGTTGTGTGCCGGAGATCCTTCGGTGATGTGGTAGTCGTAAGTCGCCGGATCCGCGAATTGCACGGTCGCGATTTCCGTGGTGCGCACGTTGGCCAAGGTGTCTAAGCTGTTCGGCCATAATGCCATGAAGTCACCACTGCCCGCGAGGATGTTGCTGTAGGCCTTGAAAAAAACCTCAGCCGGTGCCTGGAAGAAAGTGCCGCTCGCTTTCTCGTTCACCAGCGTGTTGTTCACGCTATAAAGTTCCTGGGGTCCGGGGTTGCTCAAGCCCTCCATGCCGAAGCCGATCATATTACTATTCTGCCCTTGCGGGCCCTGTTGGATGACGTTGCCGATCAGGTAGGCCTGTCCGCCATTGGGCAGATCGAGCTCCCGGCTTGCATCGCCGTCCGCCTCGTTGCTGAAGCGGTTATACTCGATCACGTTCACCCAGGCACGGCTCTTCAGTTCATGCCCTACGTGCGCGTGGTGGCTGTAGTTGTAGCGGAAGATGAGTGAGTCGATGTTGCCGATATAGAGGTTATGCGAGTAACCATCGCCGGATCCGTTGTGGTCAAATTCCGTGTACTCGATCCGGATGGTGCTCGGATGGATCTCGCCCGCCAGAATGCCGTTCTCGTTGTCGTGGAAATCGCAATGCCGCACCGTGAGGTAGTGACCTTCCGCTCGGATGCCGGCGCCGTTCTGGTCCGGTACAGAGCATTCGGAGAACTCGATCCATTCCACCTTGGTGCGATCGCCCTGGATCACCCAGATGGCCTTGCCACCGTAGCTAAGTCCGTTCGACTCCAAGTTCGCTAGGCCGCCAACTCCTAGCAGCAGCAGATCATTCGCCTGCCAGCGTGCAACGTCGCTCGGGTAGGTGCCTGCGGCAATTTCGACCGTATCACCATCGGCCACTAACGTGCTTACCTGACTTGGCAGGGTATAGATCTGTCCGGGGCCAACGGTCCAGATGGTGGCGGTTGTGGTGGAGGGGAGGGCGACACTGGAGACCATGGTGAAGAATAGGTGTCGCATGTGGCCGAAGGTAACGAGCAGTGGGAGCGAGCCTCACTTACATTCGAAGTCCATGCGACGCTTCATCCTTCCATGCCTGTTGCTGTGCACCGCCAACAGCGTAATAGCCCAGGCTCCATCACCCGCCCTCATCGGCTACTGGCACAACTGGAACGACCTCAGTGCACCGTACATCGAACTGGACCAGATCGACCCGCGCTACAACGTGATCGAGGTGGCCTTTGCTGAACCGGCAGCGGGCACCACATATAATATGCAGTTCGCGCCTACGCTCACCGCGCCCGCGAGCTTCGTGGCGCAAGTGGCCGCCCATCAGGCCGCAGGGCACAAGGTTCTTCTGAGCATAGGCGGGGCCAATTCCACCGTGCAGTTGAACACTGACATCGAGCGGGATCAGTTCGTGTCCAGCATGCTGACCATTCTGGTGACCTTCGGATTCGATGGCATTGACCTCGATCTGGAGGGCGCATCGGTATCCATCACAGGTGGTACCATCATGGCACCGGTGGATGCGCGCATCACTCGCCTGATCGACGCCGTGAACACGTTGATGTCCGATTATTTCGGTGTGTTCGGACGCAAGCTCTTCCTGACCATGGCGCCGGAGACCGCCTTCGTACAGGGCGGGCAGAGTGCCTTCGGCGGCATCTGGGGTGCGTACCTCCCCATCATCCACGCCCTGCGCGAACAGCTGGATATCCTACAGGTGCAGTTGTACAACAGCGGAAGCTCCTTTGGTATTGATGGGGACATCTACACGCAAGGCACAGCGGACTTCATCGTGAGCCAGGCGGAAGCGGTGATCCAGGGATTCAACACCGGCGGTGGGTTCTTTGCAGGCCTATTTCCGGAGAAAGTTGCGGTGGCATTACCAGCTTGCACGAACGCTGCGGGTGGCGGCTACACAGATACGGCTGCGGTACGCGCCGCCATGCAATACCTCTTGGGCGAAGGTCCACGGCCGGGATCCTACACCCTGGCACAACCTGTCGGATATCCGACGCTGCGCGGCATGATGACCTGGAGCATCAACTGGGATGCTGTAAGCGCGTGCGATGGAGCATATAGCTATGCGGAGAACTATGAGCGCATCTTCAGTGATCCCAGTACCGGTCTCGCTACCACGCCGGATGCGGCCTTGGTCATTTCGCCGAACCCGGTGGCGGATGTTCTTCACGTCAGTTCACCTGTACGCGGGCCGATCACCATCCGTGACCTGTCCGGTCGCGTTGTTCAGCGCACTGCGGAAAACGGACCCTTACCGCTGTTGGATGTTCACGCCCTTACACCCGGCATGTATACGCTGGAAGCTGTAGGGTGCTGGCCAGCACGTTTCGTGAAGGACTGACCTCTTCAACGCCGCACCCCATAGATCCACTCGTCCTGGGTCCTGCCGTTCTTCACGAGCGTACCGATGAGCTTCGCTTCCAAGGAGAATCCGGCCATTTCCATCGTCAGCTGTGAGGCCGTGTTCGTGCCGAACGTGGTGCCGAAGATGCGCGTGATCTCCGGGAAGGTTTCGAAACCGAGCGCGACCATCTGCCGCACCACCTAGTTCCGCTCAGCCATCCCCACGTCGTCGAGCGTAGATCAGTTCATCCTCCACCTGTCCGTTCTTCACAAAGGTCCCATTCAGCGTGGCTTCGAGCACGAAGCCCGCCTTTTCCAGCACACGCTGGGAGGCCAAGTTCCTCCCGAAGGGTCGTGCATAGATGCGATGGATCCCTGGCAAAATGGTGAAGCCCCGCACAACGGCCTGGAGCACCACCGTGCTCATGATACCATGGCCTCGGTATGGTCGGGCGAGCCAATATCCCAACTCCGCATTGCGTCGCATGATATCCGTCTGCGGATGCAGTCCCACGGCACCTGCCGCCTCCCCGTTCACTTCGATGGCGAGCACCAATGGGGGATCACTGGCCATCCAATGCGTGAGAAATTGCTGGCCATGCTCTTCGGTGTACGGGTGGGGGAATGCATCTGTGAGGTTGGCCGCTATCGTAGGGTCGTTGGCATGCTTCACCAGCGCGGGCAGGTCCTCTATGCAGAAGGGGCGGAGACTGAAGGTGACCATTGAACGAAGCTACAGGTAGGAACGACAAGGCCCTGTTCCTGCAGGAACAAGGCCTTGTCGATGGGGAAGGGGTCACTTTGCAGGCGCGGCGAACGTGGGCGTCACCCCCACGCTGTGGAAGAAGAAGGCATACTTGTCGGCCTGCTGCTGCACGATCATGCTCGTGGGCATGCCAGCGCCGTGGCCCGCCTGTGTCTGCACGCGGATCAGGACCGGTGCATCACCGGCCTGAGCGGCCTGCAGGGTGCTGATGTACTTAAAGCTGTTGGCCGGTACCACGCGGTCGTCATGGTCGGCGGTCATCACCAGCGTGGGGGGGTACTTCGCGCCCGGCTTGATGTTGTGCAGCGGTGAGTAGGCATGGAGGAAGCCGAACTCGGCCTTGC
>JBKJNF010000094.1:0-12607 GCA_046596155.1 Flavobacteriales bacterium
GTGGGCGTGAATTCGGAGATGAGTTCGAAGGGCATGCAGGCGAACCATCACCCTAAGGCGACTCCAAAGTTGGACCCCCTTGTGCTGGCGGGCCGCAAAAGTAAGCGGTCGATGAGGCGGTTCAGTCCTCGATGCAGCTCTGAAAGACCCACAGGCGACCGCCGCACATGGCTTGCAGCACAGATCAGCCGTTCGACAACTCCGGAATCTCCAATACGACCCCCAATGACCGATGTCAGTACGTATCGTCCCGAACAAGTCAATGCGTGGACTTGTTGCTACTTTGGTCCATCATCTGCATAGCCGGACAGCACACATGTTCCTCAAGCGCATTCTGTACTACCTGAATCCCGCGACGTTGTTCCAGAAGTCGGATCCGAACATCAACCTGCGTTTCATGCACGGCATCAACCGGATCAGCATCCTGATGTTCCTAGCCTGTATCGTGGTCATGGTGGTGCGGGCCTGCACGCGTTGAACCGCGAGCGCTGCTGTTCACTTCGCACTCCAGATGCGCCAAGCCTCTTCCGCCTGCGCGTGCAACATGCCCCGGCCGCCAATAACGCGGGCACCACGCGCCTCGCCATGCTTCAGGAACTTAGTGCGCTCCGGATTGTAGATGAGGTCCACCAGCACATGCTTTGGGGTGATGGATCCATACGGCAGGTGAGGGGCGGCATCCACGTCCGGGTACATGCCCAGCGGCGTGGTGTTGATGATGAGTTTGCACACACTGACCACTGTAGTGTCCAACATTTCCCAAGTGAGTTCACCCCGCGTGCGATCCCGGCTCACCACCCTGAACCTGATCCCCGCTTCGCGCAGCACGAAGGCCACTGCGCGGCTCGCTCCGCCACTGCCCAGCACCAAGGCCCGGGGACGAATGTCACTTCCCGTTTCCTGTAAGGTGCCCAGGACAGGTCGGATCATGGAGCGGAAACCATGGACATCGGTGTTGTGGCCCATCAACTTCCCATCGCGTATGTCGATGGTGTTTACCGCACCCACCACGGCTGCGAGCGGGTCCAGTGAACTCAGGTATGGGATGATGCTTTGCTTGTAGGGAACGGTAACGTTCAGTCCGCGCAGATCTTGGTGTCGGGCCAGGAATGCTGGGAACTCCGTGATCTCCGAAAGTTCAAAAAGGTCGTACCGATGATCGGCCAGCCCTTCTCGCTGGAACTTATGCGTGAAATGCTCCTTGCTGAAAGAGTGCGATAATGCACGACCGATCAATCCGTAACGCTGCACGGTGCAAAGAACGCCTTAGGCTTCGGTGCTATTGCTCATCCGTCCCTTGATCACCTCGATGACCATTGGCAAGATGCTGACGAACACGATACCGAGTATCACCAATTTGAAGTTGTGTTGCACCACCTCCGAGTTACCGATGATATAGCCGGCGGCGAGCATCGTGCCGATCCACAACGCACCGCCCAGGATATCGAACGGGAGGAACTTCTTCCGATAGCTCATGGCACCGATGCCCGCCACGAACGGACAGATCGTGCGAACGATCGGCACGAACCGCGCGATGATGATGGTCTTTACGCCGTACTTCTCGAAGTAGCTGTGCGTTTTGTACAGATGTTTTTCCTGCACCAGGTCACGTCCGAAGGTCCTCCACTTCACGATGCGCGGGCCGAAGAAGCGACCGATCCAATAGTTCAAGTTGTCACCGAGCACCGCCGCTGCGAACAGCAAGAGGAACAGCATGCCGAAGCTGAGCTTCGGATCCGTTCCGGCGGCCAGTGATCCTGCCACGAAAAGCAGTGAATCACCAGGGAGAAAGGGCATCACCACCAATCCCGTTTCAACGAAGATGATGGCGAACAAGAGGCCATAGACCAGCTTGCCGTGATCCATGATGAACTGGTCGATCGTGGGCTTCGTATCCCGCAACAGGTCGAGGATGAACTGGATGATCTCCATGCTTGGGTTCGGATTTTCGGCGTGAAAGTAGGGGAGTAAGCCCATCCTGCGCATCCAGTGTCGCCTCTACCTTTCGCCGTCCATGGATCGCCGCCTTCATCTTCATTTGCTCTGGCCTCTGCTGGTGGTGGCGCTGCTGACGGGGTGCGGGCGTGGACCCTTCAAGGGATTCAAGCCCATCGCCCGCGATGTGCACCTGAAGCTACGTGTGCTCGGCGAAGGGGACGTGCTGCCAGCCGACAGTGATAGCGTGCTGATGCGCGTGCGCATGGCCCGGCATGTGGATGCTCCGGGATCCGTCTTCAGCACAGAGCGCTGGTATGCTATGCAGGATGATGGTGCTGGCTTTATGCACTTGGTGCCAGGTAAGATGCACGCTGGTGATAGCGTCAGTGTTATCGTAAAAGGAGCTCGCCTACCATGGTCGCAGCTCGGCGCGACTTCACCCGTAGGAGGGGAAACGCTCTGGATCGATGTGGAACTTGCGCTCCTCGCTATCCGCACCCCGGCCGATAGCCGTCGTATGGCCCATGAGCGCCTGATGGCCCGCACGGCCGCCGATGAGGCCACCATCCTGGCCAACTACATGGCCCGTTCATCCACTGCGGAATGGAAGGAGTTCATGGGGCTGCGTTACATCCTGGATCCTACCAACCCGAAGCGACCGCCGATCCAGAGCGGTGATCAAGTGACCATCCACTACATCGCACACTTCCTCGACGACGGTCGCATGTTCGATGATACCCATCGCTCCGGCCAACCGCTCACCTTCCGCCTCGGCGACCCCGGCCAGGTGATCAAAGGACTCGAAGTGGCGGCCCACTTGCTTCCTCCGGGAGGCAAAGGGCGCTTCCTCATCCCTTCGGCCTTGGCCTTCGGTACCACCGGCAGTACTGGAGGCATCGTGCCCCCTTTCACACCTGTGCTTTATGCAGTGGAAGTGATCGGGGTAACGGCCGGACCAGTTGTTCCGAAGGCTGACAGCCTGGTCGCCGTGCCGTAGGGCAACCCGAACGGACCCATTCCCGTTGAACTTGGGTGATGATCCGCCGGTGTCTATTCCTGCTTGCCATCTATTGTGCGTTCCTCGCACAGGCCCAGGAGCGATATGGCCTGTTGAACAGCAACTATGCAGGGACCGACGGCGTGCCGATGAACCCGGCGCACATGGCGGACCAGTGGTGTTGGTTGGACATCAACCTTATTGGAGTTGACCTGTTCGTTCGCAATGATCACGTGAGTGTGAACGGGAGCTCGCGCACGATGCTGGGCGAAATGCGTGAGAGTATCCGCTCGGCTCAGGGCAATGGCTTCCTATTCACCGAATCAGTGCGCGATGGTGGCCGACGTGCGTTCATGAACGTGCGCGTTGTGGGTCCTGCGATCGCGCTGAACTTGGGTCGCAACAGTGTGGGTGCTTCCGTGAACACCCGCATGAACCTGAGTCTTACCGGCATAGACCGACCGCTGGCCCGCTTCGCTTACAACGGGCTGGGCTTCTCGCCACAATGGCGCACCCGGTATTACGATGAGAACATCCGACTTTCAGCAGCGGCGTGGACCGATGTCAACATCAGCTATGCGCGTTTGCTCGTGGCGCAGGGTCAGACCTTGTTGAGTGTTGGCGGCACAGCCAAGTATCTGCTCGGTCATGGCAGCGTAGGCCTCGGTTTCGATGTGCTGGACTATACCGTGTTGGATTCTGCTCGTGCCCAGATCCATGAGGCCTCAGGCTATTATGGAATGGCCACGCCATCGGTCAACGCGGGACACGGTCTGGGCCTTGACCTCGGGTTGATGTTCACCCGCACACTGGAGCAGGCGGACGGCTATGTACCACACCAGGTCTGCGAACCGCTGCCCTATGATTGGCGGCTCAGCGCATCCTTGATCGATCTTGGTGGGATCCGTTTTCGCAACGCGATGGCCGGCACGTTCCACGCGAGCCGTTCGTTCTTTCAGGACTATACCGCGATCCAGCTGCAGGATGAACAAGCGGTCGACAGTTTGATCGCGTCATCCTTGTCGACCTTTGAACGGGGAGGAGATTTTTCTGTTGGTCTGCCCACGGCCATGGCCGTGCAGTTCGACAAGCGTGTTGTGGATCATGTATACGTCGCAGCGAACTGGGTACACTCGCTGTCCTTCCCGTCGACCTTGCGGCTGCGCCGCCCGAACACCCTGGCCATCGTTCCCCGTGCGGAATGGCGCAGGTTCGAGGCCGCCATTCCCGTAGTGGTCCATGAGTACGCCATTACACGCCCAGCCGTGGGCCTGATGTTGCGCTTCAACAACCTCATCATCGGCAGCGACGACCTGCTTTCCTTGATCTCTCACCGTGGACTGTTCGGCACCGATCTGTACTTCCGTGTGAAGTGGACGATCTTCAAAGGCCCGATGTGCCGGGGTGGAAAGCATCCCTCGCGTGGTGCGGGTGGTCGCACATCGCTGCCGTGCATGCTTCCGCGCTGATCAGCCGACGATGAAAACGCAGGGCCGCTTGCCCAATAGTGGTGTCCGCTTGCGCCACTGACCAACGGTCCTCGTTGTCACGCTTCCTCCCGGTTGTTCCAGGTCGATCGCGATGCACAGGCGCGTTCCGCCTTCGAGGGCTGTCAGCGCATCAGCCAACATCGCATCGTTGCGATAGGGTGTTTCGATGAAGAGGTTGGCACTACCGTTGCGGCGTGCGTCCTGTTCCAATTGATTGAGGGCCTGTTTCCGCGCTGGTGACTCGCGCGGCAGGTAACCATGGAAGGTGAAGCGCTGTCCGTTCATGCCGGATGCGGCCAGCGCCAGTATCAAGGATGTGGGACCTGTGAGCGGCACTACCGCGATGTCCGTATCATGTGCGCGTGCAACGAGCCGTGCACCGGGATCGGCGATGCAGGGCATACCGGCCTCGCTAATGATGGCGCCATCCTGCACTTTAAGCAGTGCGGCCATTTCCGAAAGTTCCACCTCGCTCGTGTCCTTGTCCAGGCGATGGAGCGCGATGGCGTTCAGGTCGATCGTCGCAGACATTCGCCGCAGCATCTGGCGGGCCGTTCGTTCGTACTCGCAGAAAAAGATCTTCACACGTTCGGCTACCGCAATGTTGGCCGGCGGCATCAATTCCAGCCCGCCCGCTTCGCCTAACCACACGGGCAATAGATAGAGCATGCCTTCAGCCATTAGGTACTAGTTCGTCAAGCAGGCGTCCGCATGCGTCGCTGAGCATGTCGTGCACCAGCTCAAATCCATCGGGACCACCGTAATACGGATCGGGCACCTCGCGCAACGGATGATCGGGAGCAAAGTCCATGATCAATCGGGCCTTGGCCTGTAGGGATATATCCGTGGTAAGCTTGTGCAGGTCCATCAGGTTATCCTCGTCCATGGCCAGCACCAGGTCGAAATCCGAGAGGTCCCTAGCATGCACTTGCCTTGCGCGAAGGTCGCTGATGGTTCCGCCATGTCCTAGCATGCAGGCCTGCGCTCGGTGATCAGGTGCCTCGCCGGTGTGGTTGCCAATGGTGCCTGCGCTATCAATGCGCAATTCAATGCCTCGAGCCAGGGCCAGATCGCGCAGGATGCCTTCGGCCATTGGGCTGCGGCAGATGTTCCCCATGCAGACCATCAGTATGCTTTTCGTTGCCATCGGTGCGAAGGTCTATAAAGAAAAAGGACCCCGGTGATCCGGGGTCCTCATCTGTGTTCATGGGGTCATGCTCAGTGCACGCTCAACTTCTTCTCCAGATCCTCCAGATAGCCACGGAACTGCTTGTCCGTTTCCTGCAGGTTGTTCACGGTGCGGCAGGCGTGCAGCACTGTTGCGTGGTCCTTGCCACCGCAGTGCGCACCAATGCTCGCCAGTGAGCTCTTGGTCATCTTCTTCGCGAAGTACATCGCGATCTGACGCGCCTGCACCACTTCACGCTTGCGCGTCTTGCTCTTCAGCAGTTCGATCGGTAGGTCGAAGTAATCGCATACCACTTTCTGGATGTAATCGATGGACACCTCGCGGGCCGTGTTCTTCACGAACTTGTCGATCATCTGCTTGGCCAGGTCGAGCGTCACAGCCTTCTTGTTCAACGAGCTCTGTGCGATCAAGCTGATCATGGCACCCTCCAGTTCGCGGATGTTCGTAGTGATGCTGTAGGCAAGGTATTCGACCACCTCCTTGGGCAGGTCGATGCCTTCTGCATACATTTTCTTCTGCAGGATCGCGATGCGCGTCTCCAGACCGGGCTGCTGCAGATCGGCGCTGAGGCCCCATTTAAAGCGGCTTAGCAGGCGCTGCTCCACACCCTGCATCTCCACCGGTGCCTTATCGCTGGTGAGCACGATCTGCTTGCCGCTCTGGTGAAGGTGGTTGAATATGTGGAAGAACACGTCCTGCGTCTTCTCCTTTCCGGCAAGGAACTGCACGTCGTCGATGATCAGCACGTCCATCATCTGATAGAACTGCTGGAAGTCGCCGCTTGTGTTGTTGCGAACGCTTTCGATGAACTGCTGTGTGAACTTCTCAGCCGGCACGTAAAGGATCGTCTTTTCGGGGAAGTTCTTCTTGATCTCGATGCCGATGGCGTGCGCTAAGTGGGTCTTTCCAAGGCCAACACCACCGTAGATCAGCAAGGGGTTGAACGCTGTACCACCTGGCTTTTGCGACACCGCATAACCAGCGCTGCGTGCCAGTCGGTTGCAATCGCCCTCGATGAAGTTCTCGAACGAGTAGTTCGGGTTCAGGTGTGATTCGATCTTGATCTTGCGCAGACCCGGAATGATGAACGGATTCTTGATGGGGCTGTTGGCCACGTCGATCGGAAGGCTCACGGGAGGGTTCTTCACCTCGCGTGCATTGCTCGTCGGCATCTTGACGGTGTACGGGTGTGCGCTCTTGGATCCATTCTCCATGATGATGGAGTACTCCAAGCGCCCGTCATTCCCCAATTCCTTTTTGATGGTCTTCTTCAGCAATCCGATGTAATGCTCCTCCAGCCACTCATAAAAGAATTGGGAGGGTACTTGAATAGTGAGCACCGCATCCGCCAGTTTCATCGCTTTGATCGGTTCGAACCAGGTCTTGAAGCTTTGCTGGCTTACGTTGTCCTGGATCACCGTCAGACACTGTTCCCAAGTTTTTTCGTGGTCTTTCTTCATGGGCAACTCAGGTATGAGGTCGAGTGGATAACGTGGGTGAACTGATCTCCTCGTGGAACGTCAATACAACATGACGGGCGTGTGAAGGGGTCGCAAATATGGATCTCGAACGGTGAAAAAAAAAGTCGATCCGCTATTGCCAGAGCCGTTTTTTTTCCGTTGTCCTCGGAAAGCCCCGCCAATGCGTAGGTTCCTCGTCCAGCAAGCCTTTCGCGAAGGTCGTGCGGTGGGGATGAACGGATCCGGGGCATGGGAACGATGGCGTGGATATCCTGACGCACACCCCACAGATTGGTCACTTCCCGGATCATGCAATTGCGGAGCGGTGATAACGAACGCCGTTCCATGCTGTGAATGTAAGGTGCCGGACCACTACGAGGCAACTATATCATGCCGGCACTGCCGGACTATCTTTCATGCCATGTTCACCTATCGCACTTCCCTACGCGTACGCTACGCCGAGACCGACCGCATGGGGTACGTGTACTATGGCACCTACGCGCAGTACTTCGAAGTGGCGCGGGTGGAGACCCTGCGTAGCTTGGGGATGCCCTACAAGCGGCTGGAGGATGACGGTGTGATGCTGCCTGTGCGCGACCTTCAAGTGCGCTACTTCAAGCCCGCATTCTATGATGACCTGTTGACGATCACCGCGCACATCGCAGAGCTCCCTTCCGCGCGGATCCACTTCACCTACGAGGTGCACAACGAAGCAGGTGAGTTGCTCACAGAAGCGAGTACTACGTTGGTCTTCATAAGCAAGAGCACCGGCCGTCCATGTCGTGCCCCACAGGACCTGCTGGACCTGTTCGCTCCGTACTTCAGCTGATCCACGTTACGGCCGTACTGGCCAGTTGCCAACGCGCCATGAACGCTTCCACTTGTCCGCGTGCGATGACCATCAGCAACGTGCAAGGCTCCCCGTAATCAGCGTTCACGATCATCCCCTCGCAACGCGCGAGGTCCTGATGGATTGCATCGAGCCGGGCATATGTATAAGTGACGAACAGCGATGTGCGGATCACCTGTTCCACCACAGATGCGTTCGCCAGCGCCAACTGCGCTGAGCCACCTTACGCCTGCACCAGACCGTCCTTTCCCAATAATGTTCCACCGAAGTAGCGCACCACCACCACTGCGGTGTAAGTCAGATGTGCTCCCTGGATATGATGAAGGATGGGTCGCCCAGCTGTCCCCGAAGGTTCACCTGCGTCATTCGCGCGAACGTGATCGCCGCGCTCACCAATCACCCACGCAGAACAGACTTGCCGGCTCGTATAATTATCCCGGGGGATCGCGGTTCGTTTTTCCTCGAACTCCACATTATCCTGGATGTGGAACGGGAAGCCAAGGAACTTGCTTGCCTTCATACGGAGCAGGCCTTCACCTGGCCCACTCAGGGTGTGATATTGATCCGTGACCGTGGTCACGCCAGCATGATCAGCACAAGTGCACACACGCAAACGCCAACGCCTGTCCATTGTAAGGACGTGATGCGTTCCTTGAAGAGAGCGAGCGACGCCACGATGCTGAACAACATGGCCGCAATGTTCATCACGGGGAATACGATGCTCGCCTGCATGCCGGCACTTGATAGCGCGGTAACAAGCAACAGCAAGGAGGCATAATTCACGAGGCCCAATAAGCCACCTGCGGCCCACACGCGCCAAGAGCGGTAATCACGGCCATCGCCGTTGTAGAACGCAAGTGCGGTGCTGACGATGGCCGCTGCCCCGAAACATAAGGTGGGGAACGATGCTTCGTTCAGGCTCGTGGTGCGTGTGCGCTGCACCACCGTGACACCGACATCGCACAGTGCGCTGCCCACGAGGATGACCAAGGGCAGCAACCAAGTCCTGCCCACCGCTGCGCCTTCCGACCGCCAATTCGCGAGCACCAGCCCAACGATGGCCAGCGCGATCCCCATCCAACCAAACATGCCTGGATCCTCACGGAATATGCGTGCGGTGATCAGGACCGTGAGCACAAGGCTCATGCGTCCAGCGATGGTGGTGCGCGCCACACCGGCGCGTTGCGAACTGATCCCGAGCAGCAGGAACATGCACGCGAACATCATGCCCAGTGCGAGCGATGGCCAACGGAGCAACGTGAGGTCGCCATCGTTCCACGGCGTGCTCACCAGCAGGCCGGTAACGAAGGCGACGAGATAGTTCACGGATATCGCCGGCCGCAGGGAGATACGGTACGCCTCAAAGGACTTGAACAACACACTGAAGGCGGCCACGCAGAGTGCGGCCAATATTACCAGTAACATGGTAACATTGGATGTGCGACGCGAACGTGCAGTGTGATAGTATCCTCTCCAAGCGTGCGCACGGCCGCTGGACTCGAGGACATTCTCGGGGCCACGGTCCCCGAACCGAGGACAGCTGCTCCGTGGATCACGCGCGCTTCATCCCACAGTCCACGATCAATGAACTGGTTCAACAGTTCAGCACCTCCTTCCACCAGTACTGAACGGATGTTCCGGCTCTGCAGTTCGCCCAGCACGCGTTCGATCGGGTCATCCGATGACGTGATCACCAGTTGGTCGCAGGCGATGTCGGTCCGTTCTGTTGATGTAATGAGCAGGGAAGGAGCGGTTCCATCAAAGACCCGCGCGGTGGCCGGTACTATGTTCGTTCGGTCGATCACCACCCGCAAGGGCTGACGGCCCACCACATGCCGCAATGTGAGCTGCGGATCGTCGTTGACAACTGTGCGGCTGCCCACCAGGATCGCCTGCTCCTCCGAACGCCAGCGATGCACGAGCACATCGGTGGCCGGTGAGCTGATCCGCGCTGTGCGGCCGTGATCATCCAAAAAGCCATCCGAGGAAGCCGCCCACTTCAGCACGATGTAAGGGCGTTGCTGCTCAAAACTGGTGATGAAACGCCGGTTCAGCCAGCGGCTCTCCGCAAGGCAAACGCCCACCGTCACGTGCATACCTGCCTCGCGCATGCGCGCTGTACCCTGTCCTTTCACCAAAGGGTTCGGGTCTTCGCAACCGATGATCACCCGGCGAACACCACGCGCGATCAGCAGATCGGCACAGGGCGGTGTGCGCCCATGATGAGGACAGGGCTCCAAGTTCACGTAGAGCACAGCACCCTTCGGAACGAGGCCCTCCCCGAAAGCCCGGAGGCATTCCACTTCCGCATGCGGGCCACCCACCATGCGATGCCAGCCCTCCGCCAGGATGCGTTCGCTATGCACAAGCACCGCGCCTACCATGGGATTGGGGGCTGCCGAGCCGGCGCTGTTCATGGCCAGTTGAATGCAGCGCAGTATCATATCCTCGCTCGTCACGGCCGCGAAGATGCTCACTTGTCACGCTCCGTCCATCCGTTCGCATGGCTTCTACCTTCGCCCCGTGACCTCCGCGCCAACCACCGTTCGCCACATCCTGGACACGTATCAGCAGAAGCTGGGTGAGCAGTACTCCGCTGCCGAGGTGCGCGCCATTGCTTGTGCCGTGTTCCACGACCGGCTCGGGTGGGACGCAGGGGAGTTGCTGATGAACCGCGACCGAGTGTTGAGCGATGTATACCACACCAGCGTATGCGCACCCTTGCAGGAGCTTCAGGCCGGTGTGCCCCTGCAGTATGTGTTGGGCAGCATCACCTTCCACGGTCTGCGGATCAACGTTGGTCCGGCTGTGCTTATCCCCCGCCCGGAAACCGAGGAGCTGGTGGATCGCATCATACGCGCTCAGTTGCAGCCCCCGCAACGCATCATCGACATCGGCACGGGCAGCGGCTGTATCGCCCTTGCATTGAAACAGGCTTTTCCTGCCGCGCAGGTCATCGGCATCGACATCAGCGCGGATGCGTTGGATGTGGCCCGGCGCAACGCCACCCACAATGAGCTTGATGCGGAATGGCGTCTGCTCGATGTGCTGGTGCCGGACGCTTCACTGGGTGTCGCCGACCTTATCGTGAGCAATCCGCCATACGTACCACGCAGTGACGAGCGTGATATGGAAGCGCACGTCCGCGAACACGAGCCGCACCTTGCCCTCTTCGTGGAGGACGATGACCCGCTCCTGTTCTTTCGCACTATTGCGCAACTAGGCCTGATGTCGCTGTCGCCCGATGGCCAGCTGTGGTTCGAAGGACATCATCTGCATATCCAGGATATCCCTACGGTTTTGCTGGCAATGGGCTACAGCGAAGTGCAACTGTTGAACGACCTCAGCGGTCAGCCCCGCTTTATTTCCGCCAAGCGATGAGGTTGTTCGCTTTCCTCTTTCTTCTTTTCATGTTCAGCCTTTACACCCAAGCGCAATGGAGCGATACGACCCGCGCCCACGACATCTCCGACAAAGCCCGCTTCATCGTCAACTTCGATGCCCGGCGGCAGGAGGTTCTTGGTGATGTCGTGAAGTTCTACGGCCTGCGCTTCGGCATCCAGAAGCGCTGGAATATTTATGCGCTCGGCCTTTATGGATCGGACACACCGTTCGAGGATCGTGGTATTGAAGTGACCGATCTTCGCAAGGACAGTCTGGATGTGCGCACTTCCATGAACTACCTCAGCGGCACCTATGAACGGATCTTGTTGGACACGCGGAAATGGCAAATGAGCATACCGTTCATGGCAGGGGTCGGCAACTCGCCGCTGGATGTGAAGGATAGCACGCAGGTATACAGGCGTTTCAAGGACTACCGCGTGTTCCCGTTGGAAACCGGTGTTCGCGCTTCCTACAAGGTGCTGTTCTGGCTTTACCTGCAGGGCGGCGTGGGCTACCGCAAAGTGCTGGGTCAAAGTGCCCTGGTGGACAAGAAATACACGGGGCTTACCTGGAACTGCGGATTTTCGATCAAATTCGGTAAGATCTATCGCTACGCAAAGGACAAATTGGATGAGCGACGGGAACGAAAAGCATCAGAGGATGGAACGCCATGAAGCGCAACAGCGCATCGCGAAGTTGAGCGAGGAGCTGGAGCAGCACAACCACCGGTATTACGTGCTGGCCGCGCCCACCATCAGCGACCAGCAATTCGACTTCCTGCTGAAGGAATTGGAGCAACTGGAGAAGGAATGGCCCGCGTTCGCTTCGCCCAACAGTCCCACCCAGCGCGTGGGCGGCGACATCACCAAGTCCTTTACGACGGTGCCGCACCGCTACCCGATGCTCTCTCTCGCCAACAGCTACAGTCGAGAGGAGGTGGCCGAGTTCGTAGCGCGCGTGGAAAAGGAGATCGGCCGCACCACCTATTCCATGGAGCTCAAGTACGACGGCGTGGCCATAAGCCTGAGCTATAAGGACGGGGAACTCGTACGCGGTGTTACGCGTGGCGATGGAGAGAAAGGCGATGACATCACCGCGAACGTGCGCACGGTCCGCGCTATCCCGCTAAAGTTGCGCGGCGACTTTCCCAAGGAGCTTGAAGCACGCGGTGAGATCCTCTTTATGCGGGATCGTTTCGTAAAACTCAATGCGGAACGGGCGAAGAACGGAGCGGAGCTGTATGCCAACCCGCGCAACACGGCCGCCGGTTCATTGAAACAGCAGGACCCGAAGGATGTT
>JBKJNF010000210.1:0-25218 GCA_046596155.1 Flavobacteriales bacterium
GTATATCTGGCCGATCTACCCCGACTATGAGATCTACGTGAGCGACCTGAAGGGCAACCTTCGTAAGCAGCTCACAGAGTCGCCAGGCTACGACGCCGAAGCCACACTATCCCCGAAAGGCGATCGGATCGTCTTCACCAGCATGCGGGATGGCGACATTGACCTCTACACTATGAACGTGGACGGCAGCGATGTGGCTCGCGTGACCAACACACCAGGCTATGATGGCGGAGCGTTCTTCAGCCCGGACGGCACCAAACTCGTTTGGCGCGCCAGCCGGCCCAAGACCAAGGAGGAACTGGCCGAATACTTCGATCTGCTGAAGAAAGGCCAGGTGCAACCGACGCAGATGGAGTTGTTCGTGGCGAGTGCAGATGGCAGCGATGCGAAGCAGATCACTTCATTGGGCCAGGCGAATTGGGCTCCTTGCTGGCACCCGGACGGCAAGCGGATCCTCTTCGCCAGTAACCACACCAGCGAACGCGGCTTTCCGTTCACGCTTTATCTGGTGAACACCGATGGCACTGGACTGGAGCAGGTCACATATTCCGATGCGTTCGATGCTTTCCCGTCGTTCAGCCCGGATGGACGCTTCCTCGTGTTCAGTAGCAACCGCGGGGGCAAGAATAGGGAAACGAACCTGTTCTTGGCAGAGTGGACGGATTGATCCAGGGGATCAAGTTGGGACTGCAACAGGCCAACATGCGAACATAGGCCTGAAGTGCAGGTGCACATGGAATTCCTGCGACCTTCGCGCCGTGGAGATCAAGCCCGGTGCAGGATGGATCGATCGACTGGCAACGCGATGGAACGTTGCGCCTTCGCGCGTGCTTACGATCCTGCTGGTGTTCGCGTGCACCGGGTTCACGGTGATGTTCCTGAAACGCCCCGTGGTGGCCTGGGCAACGGATGGAAGTGGCCATTCGCTTCGTTTCACCGTATTGTACTACTTCCTGATCCTACCCTTCTACAACGCGGTGCTCCTTATGTATGGCATGCTGTTCGGGCAGTTCCGGTTCTTCTGGGAATTCGAGAAGCGTTTCTTCGCGCGCCTCTTCGGCGGTAAGCGCCTATGAACAGAGGCGCGCCAGTACAGCGCCCACCTTTCTTGCTTCACCCGCTGCACTCTTCCGCACCCGGCACTCCCACAGCGTGATCACGCACCAGCCAGCGGCCTTCAACGAAGTCACCTTCTCCGCATCGCGTTCGATGTTGCGGTCGAGCTTTGCGTTCCAGAATCCCTTGTGCGTTCTGGGGCGCCGTGGCTGGCAATGCGGACAGCTATGCCAAAAGCAGCCGTGCACGAACACGGCCACGCTGCGTCCAACGAAGGAAATGTCGGGACGGCCTGGGGCCTTGGCGTAGTGCAGGCGATAGCCCGTTAGCCCAAGAGCGCGAAGCGCCTTCCGGACAGCCAATTCAGGTCCTGTGTTCTTGCCGCGGATCCGGCTCATGGCCGCACTCGTTCGCGTGTCCTTCGGGACGGGCGCACGTCCATCTCGCAGGTACGTTCGCGCTGGCATCTACAACACCGTGAGCTCCGTTCGGCGGTTCTGGGCCCGGCCCTCCTCGGTATCATTCGAGGCGACCGGCTTCGTTTCACCGTAGCCCTTCGAGGTGACACGCGCCGCGTCGATGCCATAGCTCGTGATGAATTTGGCCACGGCCGCTGCGCGTTGTTCGCTCAGCTTCTGGTTGTCCGCATCCGCTCCGACATTATCGGTATGGCCTCCCACTTCGATCCGCATGGCCGGATTGGCCTTCATCAACCGCAGCAACACGTCCAGCTCAGCATTGCTGGCCGGCAATAGCTCAGCGCTGGCCGTGTTGAAGAAGATGTTGCGCAAGGCGATCGTGCTTCCTGCGGTGATGGGGCTTAATGGTACATCAAGAGTGTATGGCTTGGCCGCGGTGCCCTGCGCAATGGTGTAGTTCTGGCTGAAAAAGAGGAAACCTTCGGCGCTAGCATTCAAAGCGTAGTCGTGACCTGTAGGCAGGCACACGAGGAACTCACCCGAATTGGGATCGCTGTAGGCCGCTGTGGCCAGTTTTCCTGATGCGAGGTCGATCAGTTGCACGTCCGCTTCCACCGGATGGCCAGTGGTCTTGTCGGTGACCCTGCCATGGATGTAATTCACTGCACTAGCGCGTGCCGCTACTGGAAGTTCGAATGAATATAGGTCCAGATCACCAATTCCCCCAGCGCGATCACTGGCGAAATACGCCACGGATCCGTTGCTGCCCACAAGCACGCTATTCTCATCACCGCTGGTATTTATCGGGTAACCGAGGTTCTCGGGCTTGCCCCACGAGCCATCATCCTGCATACGACTAACAAAGATGTCCAGACCACCCATACCGGGATGCCCTTCACTGCTGAAGTACAGCGTGCGCCCATCCGGATGGATCTGTACGCTCTCCTCCTGGAAAGGCGTGTTGATGTTCCGGCCCAGCGGCTCGGGCTTGCCGAATGCACCATCGTCCCCCAATGTGCTCTTGTAGATATCCATCCCGTTGAGGCCGTCACGCGCCTGGCCCGCCCGCACGAAGTAGAGCGTCTTGCCATCGCTGGCCAATGATGGCTGGCTCTCCCAATCGCGTGTGTTCAGCGGTGATCCAAGGTTCTCTGGCCGCGTCCACCGCTCGCCGACACGGCGGCTGATGAAGAGGTCGCAACTGCCCATTCCGCGAACGCCTTCCCCATAGGTGCCGTCGATCCCCGCGCATTTGGTGAACACGATGAAACGTCCGTCGGGACTGAGCGTTCCTGCACCCTCGTTGGCCTTGGTGTCCACACTTGGTATGGTGGTGGACGGTCCCCACGTAGTGTCAGCACGATGGCTTACATAGAAATCCTCTTGCATGCCATACGGTGATGAAGGATCATCCACGCGACGCGTGAAGAGCAGTGTTGCGTCGTCGGCGGTGATGCATGGATAGTATTCCGGGAATTTCGAATTCACGCCCGGACCCATGTTCACGGGGTAGAAGGGCACGGGGTTCTTCACCGCCTCTCGCGCAAATTCACAGTTCAGCAATCCCAGTTTGGCTTTGGCCACGCGCATGGGCTCATCGTCGTTACTGAGGTATAGGCGGTAATGCTTTTCCGCATCGTCATATCGCTGAGCAGTGAACTCGAGCTCCGCCAGATGTAACGGAGCCGGCGGAAAATACTTGGGCGAAATGGCGATCACTTCATTCCAGTAAGGGATGGCATCCGTGGCGCGGTCCTGTTCCTCATACATCTCGGCCAGGTATATCCGTGGTTCTATGAAGGAGGGATCGATGGCCGCCGCCTTCTTCAGATCCACTTCGGCACAGGCCCATTTCTGTTGGCGCATGCAATCGCCACCGCTCTCGAGGAGCTTGATCGCCTTCTTGTCCTTGGTCGTGTAGTTGGTGGGCTGCGCTAAGACGGCAGGACCATGACACGCGGAGAGCATAATGCTCAGGACAGCGAGACGCAGGGTGTTCATCGCCATCTGCCATCGGTCCTCGGTGCATCCTTGGATCATGCTCATGGTATGTTGAGGTACTTGTGTGTTTGTAGTGAAACACGCCAGCGCGGATGCACCTTGACATATTCGGTGATCAGCGGCATCATGGCCTCCCGTTTTTCCCATTCCGGTTGCAGGTACACTATGCACGCTTCATTCGTTGCGGCGGCCTGCTCCTCGGCCCATTTCAGGTCGTGTTTGTTGAAGACGATCACCTTCAGCTCATCGGCGCGCTGATAGGCTTGCGGCAATGCGGCCTTGAACTTCTTGGGACTGAGGCATACATGATGCCATTCTCCCGAGAACGGATGTGCACCACTCGTTTCGATGTGTGTGCGGAATCCGGCGGATCGCAACGCATCCGTGAGGGGCTTGAGGTCGTGCATCAGCGGTTCACCCCCGGTAACCACAACGATACGGGCAGGGTGGACATAGGCTTCGGCCACCAATTGTTCCACGCTGAGCTGTGGATGTGCGCTGGCATCCCAACTCTCCTTCACATCGCACCAAGTGCACCCCACATCGCATCCCCCGAGGCGGATGAAATAAGCGGCCTGCCCTGTAAAGACGCCTTCGCCTTGGAGGGTGTAGAACGATTCAACGACAGGGTATTTCACGATTCTCTTGAACGGTACAAATGGAGGATGCTCTCGGCAAGGTTCAACGCCGGGACAAAAAAAGCCCACACAGGGCCACGTTCATAGAACCCATGTTTATCACATAGGCGGGATCGCTGGGGTGGCTTCCGTAATCCTCCTGCCCTGAACAAGTCAAGGAGCACTGCCGAAGCAGGGTTGAGGCCCGCCGTAGACCACCGGAGTTGCGACCCCTGATGGAAATTGTTGGTTCCGATGAACAGTTGGCCTGTGTGGGCCTTGCGATGACGCCCGGTAAGACCGGGCGATGAATGCGTCACAGGTGATGGAAAAGAACGGAGCGATACGAAAGTAGATCGCCTGACGGGGAATTGTGCGAATGGTTGAAAAATCGCATCAAGTCCCAGGCGACAAGAATGCCGGCCCATCAAGCGTCGCCCTTCTGCCCAATGAAATGATCCTCCTTGTCCTCGAAGAGGATGTTGAACGTGGTGAGGCTGCCGTAACACCGGGTGATGTATTGCTGCAATTCCACTTTTTCCTGTTCGCTTAAGGCCGGGTGCGCGTTGATCTTCTGCTCAAGCACGCGGAACCGGTCGCGGATCATCACGATCTTATGGAAGAAGTCCTCGATGGGCAGCTCCTTGCCTTTCAGCGAAGCGTCCTTCGGCTTCAACTCCATTGTACCGCCATGGAACTTCCGTCCTAGGTCGATGTGCCGTTCGGGGATGTTGGCTTCTGCTAGAACGTCACGCAAAGCCTCGCGAACGCTGTCCATGTCCAGTTCTACCCCGGGCAACTCGGGACCTGGGCCGATGACCACCAGCCCTTCGAACGAGCGGCTGATCGGTTGTTCGCCGTGATCCTTGAAGAACACATGCACGGTTCGGGGGTCAAGATCATAGATCACCCCTACGCCCATAGTGGGGTGCTTTACGCGGGCACCAATGCCGATCTCGTAGATCTCCATGCCGCGAACTTAATGCGCTTGCCGTTCAGCGTACGTCGAGGATGTCGTAGGCGACATCCTGGAACTTCACCTGATCGCCTTTGCGCCGCCCGTCGAGCGCCTTATATAGGGGTGCCTCGGTGGAGAGACCAAGGAATTCAACACCACCGGCCGCGAACTCCTCAATGCTGGCACCGATCAGGAAGTTGCGCTTGTCGGTGATCACCATAGCGCCTGGCCGGAAGGACTCCATCAAGGTCTTCTCCTCAAAGCGCCCGAGCAGATCGCGTTCACGCTCCAATCGCTGGGCCTGTTCGCTGAAGCGATCCAGTAATTCGATATCGGCCATATGGTTCGACTCGCTCTGGCTGGCGGTTTCCTGCAGTTCGTCCCGGATGGTGGCCGAGCGTAGGTCGGAGATGCGGTCGCGATGGTCCGCGAGCATGGGATCCAGCTTGTTCTGTGCCGCGCGAATAACGTGGTGCTTGGGAATGTTCATGGCAATGAGCATACAGGGTTCCTGACAGAAGCGAAGGTCGCTGCTGTTAAGGTCGGTATTCCTGACGGATATCAGGTGGCATTGATCTCGGCGACTGGGATCCGCTCAGGCAGGTCCAGTTTGTCATGGTGACTGAGCTTATCGAGGTCCAGTTCCATTCCACCCTGGACGTTGGCGGTGAAGGCACGAGCGAAACGCCCACCCCAGACCAGCTCATCGAATCGATATGAATGGCGCGTGTATACATGCTGCATGTAGCCTTCGTCGATGCCCTTGAATATGACGATGACCTCGGCACGTCGCTGTGTGAGGTCCTGCAGGCTCAGTCCGGCGAAGGGGCTTTCGGCGTTGATCGGGTGCACCAACGTCCAGCTCAGTGGCATGAAGCTGACCCTATCCAACTGCAAGGGCATGTTGTAATAGTTGAGGCGCTCCCCTTGCGCATCCACATCCGCCATCACGAGCATCATGCGGGTCTCCACCTCCATGAGCAAGGTGCTTCGGCGGTTGGCTAGGCGCATTTGAAAGCTCCATCCCTCCTGGAATGGCGCGATCAAGGCCTTGTCGCTGTATGCAAGTCGCGCCGTTGGCCGGGCGAAACGCGCGAACATCACCGCCGCGATGAGTGAAAAGCTCAATATGCCGAACATCCCCTCCACGGCCACCACGGCCCAGATGGCGTGGGAGTCCGGGTAGAAGGCACCGTAACCCACGGTGGTGATCGTTTGGACGCTCATGCCCAAGGCGGTGTACCACCTGTCCGTCAACGTATCCAAGCGCGCGTTCCCGATGCCCCCCACGCCCGCGGCCATGTATAATGCTCCGAACAGCGCGTTGATGCTGACGTAACCGGCGGCAAGCACCAAAATGAAGCGACCATTGGACATGCTGACCAAAGACACGAAGGCCTGGCGTAACCCGGAGCTGGCCCCTACCCGCTTCACGGTAAAGCTTCCGTCCGGTGCAACGAGGCGATCAACGGGGCGATCGAAGTTGGTACCGATGCCGGGATCCTGTAAGCGACGGGCTTTGATGTTCAACATGGTGGGAGATCAATGTGCGCGAAGATCGGCAGGCAGGTCGATGACCCGTAACACCGGATACTGCCGAAAGCTTTTTTCGAAGTAGGGTGACCGTTGGTAGATGAAGAGCAACTGCGCCCAGCCATCCGCAGCAAATCCTGGCTCGCTTGAGCGTTTCGCTTCGAGCGCCGCGCGCAACTCAGGGTCCTTCTCCAGCAGATCCGCCGCGATGTCCTCGAAGACATAGTCACTGAACCATTCCTTTTGTTGCAACTGGGCATCGAAGAAGTTCCACGCTAAGAAGCCGTCCTCGGCCGTACACTCAAGCGTTTCCATCACGTATCGGTCGGTGCTGCGGCCCATGCGCACGAGCACATCGCCTTGGTGTGCCACCGTTCCCATGCGCCTAGCGCGGGCGTGAATACCCCGATGCAAGTAGTGGCCTTCGTAAGGCTGTGGCACCGTAGTGAACGCCCCGACGCTGTCGCGTTCAACGCGGAGCCGCGCGTCCTTGTCCAGGCGCTCGCACTTCACCCCGTTCGCTTCCAACCGCTGGATCACTTGGCGCCACTGCTTCGGCACTAGGTAGGCGGCCGGTTTGCGGATCACTTCCGCTGGCCGGTACGTGTCCATCCACGGCACGGTAATGTCCTCCGGCCGCTCATGATCATAATGCAGGCGTGGCAGGCCGCTCACTTTGCTGGGTAGCATGGAAGCAACGTAGCCTTTCCATGGAATGCGTTCCACCGAGGTGGTGTCGAGTTCCCAGTTCAGTCCGATCTCATCCATATCGGCCGTATGTTCCTTCGCCGCGTTGCGCGCTTCGCGAAGCTGATCAGGATGTTGATCCATAACGGCCAGTGTGGCGAGCATCAGCTGGAAGTTGGCGTTCACCCGATCGGCATATGGCTTTAGCATGTGCGTCTCGCTGAGGATGCCGATGCGGTCGAAGAGCGCATTATATCCCGTGCTGTAACGAGGGCTGTCGTAAAACCCCACCAGTCCACTGTCCGGCACGCTGGCCACGGTCTCGAAATAGGGGCACATGGACAGGCCCTTGCGATCCATCCAGCCATACAGGTCGGGGATCAAGCGTTCGCGCATGAAGCGGCCCAGGGGTGGACCGAGCTTGTCGTCCTGGGTGGTGAGCAGTTCCATCACGTAGCGATGATCGGCGCCATTGCTCACATGCGTTTCGAAGTAGATATCGGGATCCCACGCCGCGAGCGCACGTACCAAGGTCCAGGTGTTCTGGGCGTCCATCTTGATGAAGTCGCGATTCAGATCGAGGTTCAATGCGTTGGCCCGGAAGCCGTATTCCATCGGCCCCAGCTGGTTGGCCCTGCTGTGGGAGCCCCGCTCCATGGCGCCGCTCACGTTGTAGATCGGGATGATGCAGATAGCGGTGTGCACGGTAAGGCCCATGAGCTGATCACTTTCCAACAACGCTTGCGCCAATAGCAGGCTGGCATCCACACCATCGGGCTCCCCCGGATGAATGGCATTCGTGACCCACAGGATGTTCTTGCCGGCCGCCCGGATGCTATCCGGCGTGAAGCCACTGCCATCACTGATGACGAACAGATGGATCGGCTGGCCGCCATCGTCCTCGCCGATCTGCAGTAATTGCGCTCCGGTATGTTGCCGATCAAGCGCTTCGTAACGGGCGATCACCTGCTCCCATGTGGCCGTGGTATCGCCACTGAAGGTCCATTGCGCCGATAAGGGCACAACCAGCGCAAAGCAGATGAATTGGATCAGCGATCGCATGGCCCGAAGATGCAACACCTTCGGCCTGCGGCCATCTGCCTAGGAGGTCGGGCAGGTTATTTGACCCGGACGATCTGCTGGGAAAGTCGCACGCCGGACGCGCTGGAGCAGCGCACCCAGAAGAGGTCGACGTCCAATTCGCTGCCCACCAACGACCACTGCTTCGTTGTGCCCGCTTCGATCGTTCCTTCATAAACGACCATTCGCGTGCGACCCATTGCGTCAACGACGGTTACGATCACGTCCTGGCGCTCGCGTGCGGCCACTACCACTTGTGCGTCCTCGGACATGGGGTTCGGGCTCACGTACATCTGCATTTCATCCGTGTCCATGCTGTCCACTTCCATGGTATCCACGGAGCAAGCACCCAGATGGCAACCATGGGCCAAGTGCGCAGGCACGCCATTCTCGCTGATGCAGATGGTATGCGCATTGGCCGGGTTGCCGGGCGGAATGTGGCATACCGCCACCTTCTGCAAGTTATTACCGCAACGTACGTCGATGACCTGTACGAACAGCGTGTCGGATGAAATGCAATTGTCAGCACCTGTAACGGTGACATAGTACACGGATGATTGCTGATCGCAAACGTTGATGGATGGGGTCGTGGCCCCGTTGCTCCATTCGAACGAGAAAGGACCCTGCCCCGCAACGGCAGGTTCGATCGTGGCACAGGCCATGGGCTCGTATCCATCGTAAAGCGTGACGCTATCCGTGGAAAAGCTGGTGGAGCACTGGGCCATCGCTGCGGTGGCGATAAAAGCATGCAGGGCGATCAGACCGACGCGTAGATTTTGCTTCATAGCACAAAGGTCGACCATCGCTGTCCGTTTGTCCAATGTGGATGATGCGGGTTGTATACAGAAATGGGAACCCCGGCAACGGTTCCGGTTGCCGGGGTTCCACGATCATCGAGCGCCAATGCACCCGAACCACTCTGTTCTTAAGCCTGGGGCTCCTCATCGGAGGGCCATTGCGCCGCGGGAAGCGCTTCGGCAGCCGGTGCGGTCGCTTGCGGCACGGTGATCTGCGGCTCAGCCGGTGCGGCAGCATACAACTGCTCGTCGTCCGTAAGCTGCAGGAGAAGCGTAAGTGTCATCACTGGCCACATGTGTTCTCGTTTTGTGGCAGCAAGATTCCATGAAGACGGCTTCAATGTCAAGACGAATGGTCGTTTTTCTTCGACGGATATCTATTGACTTTCGACGAATGAAGATCCAGAGCGAGTGATGATATAGATCTGGGCGCCCTCGATATTGGCCTCGGGCCCTGCCTCCTTCCAATAGCGCAGTCCACACTTTTCCAGGACACGGATGCTTCCCACATTAGCGCGTGCCACCCGGCCTATGATGTGCGATAAGCTGAACCGCTCAAAGCCGAGGCGCACGGAAACCAATGCGGCCTCGGTGGCATATCCCTGCCCCCAGAACTTCCGGTGAAAGCGATACCCGAGATCAACCTCGCCCGAGGCTTGTTTGCGCAAGCCACACCAACCAAGGACCGCTCCATCGTCCGTTCGCACCACGGTCCACCGACCATATCCATCCGTCCGATAGCAATGGTATCCCTTGATCAGTTCCTCCGCTCCGGCCATGCTGGAGAAGGGCTTGTCGCCTGTGAAGCGCATCACCTCCGGGTCGGCGTTCAAGGCAAAGAACTCGGGTGGATCCGTGAGCGTGAACTCACGCCGTATCAACCGCGGTGTGCTAACGATCTCCACATTGCAAATGTGCGGCAAGCAGGTTCCGTTACAACTTCGCAGCACTTGCCATGAGAACACGTACCTCGCTCGCCGCCTTGTTCGTGCCGCTCCTGATCTGTGCACAAGTACGCCAGGGACCGCGCATCGGACTGGCCATCGCCACGCAGACGGCAGGCCAGTTCTTGCAATGGCAGGGCCTCCCGAAGTTCGGACCGATCATCGGATACAGTTGGGAGATCCCCTATACCCACCAAGTAGGCATCCTGATCGAGCCCACTATCATGAGCAAGGGATCTTGGACGCAGAACGCGCCGCTGAAGATCAACACCTTCATCAGCCAGCGCTACCTCGAACTGCCCGTCCTGCTCAAGCTGGACCTGGACACTGCCCGGAACGGGTACTTCCTTACCGGAGGCGCGATACCGGCCTATTATATCAGCGGGCGGTACACAAAATGGCAGGATGGAAACAAGGTTGAGGACTTCCGGTACAACCTGAATCAACCGAACGTGCGCCGCATGCAATGGAGCATCGCCGTTGGCCTGGGCAATGCAGGCGAGCGTTGGAGCTGGGAGATACGTGGGCAGAGCAGCGTGACGCCCTTCGACCGTGTCATTAGGTCGCAGAACCTGGTATTCGGTATTCACCTGACTTACCGCCTGCTGAACTACGAGGAACGAAAGGCCCGGCGCGCGAAGCGTTCCGGTGACAAGGAGTTAGAACCTTGATCGGATAAGTACGCGATCATCGACCGGACCAACGTATGCCTTTCACCACTGCCTCCTCTCCTACCCGCGTGTCGTTCCAAGGCAGCCGCCTTTTGCGCGCCTATTTGGTGTGCTTCCTCGCCTTCTGGGCCTACACCTTCATCGGTACAACGGACCGCACCAATTGGTTCATCGAGAACACGCTCACCTTCCTTTTCCTCGCTGGCCTCTCGATCTCCCACCGTCGTTTCAAATTCAGCGACCTGAGCTACACGATGATGTTCGTGTACATCCTGCTGCACATCTACGGCGCCATGTACACTTACGCCGAGAACCCGTTCGGCTATTACCTCCGCGACCTGTTGCATGGCGAGCGGAACCACTACGACCGCATCGTACACTTCAGCTTCGGCTTCCTGCTAGCCTACCCTATGCGCGACTACTTCAAGAACCACTTCCGCTGGCCCACGTGGGTGTGCTGGGTGCTTCCGGTGGAGATCACCATGAGCTTCAGCGCAGCTTATGAACTGATCGAGTGGGCGGTGGCGGATGTGCTCTTCCCTGCGGAAGGCGCTGCGTACCTCGGTTCCCAAGGTGATGTATGGGATGCCCAAAAGGACATGGGCCTGGCCTTCAGTGGGGCCGTGCTGGCCATGGTGTTGTGGAGCACACTGAAGCGGTTGGCACGGCGATGAGGTGTGTGCTGGTCGTTGTCCTAGGCATGGGGCTGCTATCGGCTTTCGGGCAGCGCGATACGCTATTACCAAAGCAGAATACCATCTATCTGGAGGCCTTGGGCACAGGCGGCCTGGGCTCGCTCAACTACGAACGTGTAGTGTGGCGCAAGGGCCGATCAACCTTCAACGCGCGCGTCGGCATCAGCACAATCCACGTCCACGATTTCACACGCAACTTCAACCCGGACCTCCTCTTCCCGATCGGGGCGGCGGCCTATTATGGCGATCGCGTTCAGGCCGAAGTGAGCGCCGGCCTGGCGTTCACCAGCATCGTATATCCGGACCCGGAGGACTTCGCACCGGTGCGGCGTGGCGAGTTGCAAGGCTGGGTCGCCATCGGCGGTCGATACCTTGATCCGCGTAATGGCTGGATGCTGCGCGCCACCTACACCCCCATCATCGAGTTCGGCAACTGGCGGCATTGGGGCGGGGCTTCCCTCGGCCATACCTTTTGATCAATGGGCCACAGGATCGTCTCTATTCTTCTCTGTGTCTCACTGCTCGGAGCATGTAAAAAGGAGCAGCTCGACATCCAGAACCTGAACGGTGGTGAGATCATTGCGCTGGGTCACGGGGGCATGGGCATCCTGAGCACTTATCCGCTGGATACGCCTGCGGGACTGCTGGCCTGTTTGAACAGTGACGGCGATGGTACCGAACTCGATGTGCAGCTCACAAGGGACAGTGTGCTTGTGGCGTATCACTCACCAGACCTGAGCGAGGGCACCACCATGACCGGTCGCGTGTGGGACCATACGTGGGCCGAACTACAGGAAGCGCGGTTCACCGGTGTGCCGTACACGGACCATCACATACTGTCACTCGCATCATTCTTCACACAGGTGGATGTACGCGATCGTACCGTCTCGCTGGACGTCAAGCTAAACGCCTCCGGCACGCCGGACGCTATCTACTACGGCGTTTATGTGAACGCCCTGTTGCGCTTGTTGGACCAAGGTGTCTTTGGCGACCGCCTGTATATCGAATCACAAAGTCCGGAGTTCCTGGAGATGCTTCAGGCGCGCCGTCCAGGCCTCAAGCTCTTCATCTATCCGCCCGATTTTGATACGGGCATCGCGGTCGCCCGTTCGCTGGGGCTTTACGGTATTTCCATCGACATGAACAAGGTGACCTCCGACCAAGTAAGCACCGCACATGCCGAAGGGTACTGGGTGGCCGTGTGGAACGCGATCAGCAAGGCGGACAATGAGAACGCGATCCGTTTGGATCCGGAGATCATCCAGACCGATCGGCTTGATCATCTGATGGGTCTGCTTCAGCCCTGATCTACACCTTTGTCCGCACCTTGCTCCACTCCTTCACCTGCCAGGTGATCCGACCTGTGGCCAGGTGGTTCCGCTGTAAATCGTGCAATTCCACCAGGGCCGTGTACAGCACAGTGTCTTTGTTCGCGAGTGGACCGGTGACCTGGGCCGCCACTTCCTCTGCTGCCGGGGCGAACAAGGCATGCGCACGGGTCTTGGCCTGGTAGTGATAGTCCATGTGCAGGGTCTTCATGATCAGCCGGTACTGCTTCGCATCAAGCTTTTCGAGCATGGCCAGTCCGCTACAGTATTCAGCGGCGGTAGCCAATGCACAGGCATGGATCCCCTTGATGTGGTTGTGATTGATCCGCCAATAAGGGATGTCCACCCTGATTCCGCCAGCAGGCAGCGGCGTCACCTTGAATCCATGCGGACGGTTGAACGGGATCATCCAGCCGAGCAGGCCGTTGAGCCACCAGCGGGAGATACGGGAGCTTCGGGCCGAGCTCAACAGGCGTGGAAGGTCCATGGTCGTTGGTTATTGAGCAAGGATGGCTGCGATGTCCGGCCGGAAGTACCGTTCGCTTTTCAGCACCTTACCATCTTCACGGTAGATGGGCCGTCCGTCCGCGTCCAGCTTGCTCATGTTGCTCCGCTGGATCTCTAAGAACACCTCCTCGATCTTGTGTTGTAGGCCGTGCTTCAGGATAGTACCGCAAAGGATGTAGAGCATATCGCCCAGTGCATCGGCCACCTCCACCAGGTCGCCCTTGTTCGCCGCTTCGAGGTACTCCTCATTCTCCTCCCGCATGAGGGTGTAGCGGAGCAGGGCATCGCGTTCGCCAATTGGGCCGATGGGACCGTCGGCATTGGGGATCAGAAAGGCGTCGTGGAAGTCGCGCACATGGTCGATGACCTGACGCAACAGCAAGGTGTTATCGGTGCTGGGCATGGGCCCGAATGTACCGTCAACCCTGAATAGTTCCGCTTAACACACGTTAACTGGTAGAAGCCCCCCGCCACTGCATCCATCCGTCGACCTTTGCGTTCAATATTCGCCGCCTCAACGAAAGCCGCATCCATGGAAACCTCTTCTTCCGCGACCCCTGCCGCGGGCACAACATCCGACAGCATCCGTGCACTCAATGAGCGCATCCAACAGGCCAGCTCCTTCGTGGACCTGATCGACGGTGAAATGTCCCGCGTGATCGTGGGCCAGAAGGACATGGTGCAAAAGCTCCTGGTGGCACTGTTGGCCGATGGCCACATCCTGCTGGAAGGCATGCCCGGTCTGGCCAAGACCCTGGCCGTAAAGACCCTGAGCCAAGCGATCGACGTGGCCTTCAGCCGCATCCAGTTCACACCGGACCTACTGCCCGCGGATCTGATCGGCACATTGGTGTACAGTCAGCGCAACGAAGAGTTCACGGTGAAGAAGGGGCCGATCTTCAGCAACTTCATTCTCGCTGATGAGATCAACCGCGCACCGGCCAAAGTGCAGAGCGCACTGCTGGAGGCCATGCAGGAGCGGCAAGTCACCATCGGCCAGACCACCTACAAGCTGCCCGAACCTTTCCTGGTGCTGGCCACCATGAACCCGATAGAGCAGGAAGGCACCTATCCCCTGCCTGAAGCCCAGACGGACCGTTTCATGCTGAAGGTTGTGCTCGACTATCCCCGGAAAGAAGAGGAGAAAATGATCATCCGCCAGAACACACGGCCGGATGGCATGACCGCAGTGCAGAAGGTGATCAGCTCACAGGATATCGTGCATGCCCGCCACCTTGTGCGTGAGGTGTACATGGACGAGAAGATCGAGCAATACATCGTGGACCTGGTGCACTCCACCCGTAAACCCGACATGTACAAACTGGGCGATCTGACCAGCCTTATCAGCTTCGGCGGCAGTCCGCGAGCCAGCATCAACATCGCGCTTGCCGCGAAAGCCTTTGCCTTCATAAAGCATCGCGGCTATGTGATCCCAGAGGACGTCCGCGCGGTGGCCCCTGACGTCATGCGCCACCGCATCGGGCTGACGTATGAAGCCGAAGCCGAGAACATCACCGTAAAGGAGATCATTGACCGCGTGCTGAACACAGTTGAGGTTCCTTGAGCATGTGGGCATGTGCCCATGCGCACATGATCCCTGCACCACATGGGCAAATGTCCTATGAACAGCACTGCACAACATACCAAGGACCTCCTGAAGAAGGTGCGCTTGATCGAGCTGAAAACGCGCGGTCTGAGCAACCACATCTTCAGCGGCGAATACCATAGTGCCTTCAAGGGCCGTGGCATGGCCTTCAGCGAGGTGCGCGAATATGTGCCAGGTGATGAGGTGCGCACCATCGATTGGAACGTGACCGCGCGCAGCGGTCGCCCCCACATCAAGGTGTTCGACGAGGAGCGCGAGCTCACTGTGATGTTGATGGCCGATGTGAGCGGCAGTGGCGAGTTCGGCACTGAGGTGCAATTGAAACGCGACCTCATCACGGAGGCCTGTGCCACCATCGCCTTCAGCGCGATCCAGAACAACGATAAGGTGGGCCTGATCCTCTTCACCGACCATATCGAGCTCTTCATTCCGCCGAAGAAAGGCCGGGGCCATATCCTGCGCATCGTTCGCGAACTGTTGGAGTTCCGTCCCACCCAGAAGGGCACCGATGTGGCCGGTGCATTGAAGTATCTGAACAATGTGATCAAGAAGCGCAGTATCGCTTTCCTGATCAGCGACCTGATGACAGAGGGCTATGAGGACGCCCTGAAGATCGCAAACCGCAAGCACGATCTGGTCGTACTGCGCACCACCGACCCGCGCGAGTTGGAGCTGCCTGCCATGGGACTGGTCCAGTTCCTCGACCCAGAAACCGGTGAGACCCGTTGGGTGAACACGAACAATAAGCGGGTGCGCGCGCACTATCGAGCGGAGGCGTTGAAGCTGGCGGCGCGTGCAAAGGACGCTTTGCGCAGGGCCGGGGTCGATCATGCCGTGATCAGCACGAGCGAAGGTTATGTACGTCCGCTGATGACCCTCTTCAAACGACGCGATCGATGACGATGGCTGGCACGGATATGACGAGGACGATATCCACCCTATCGCGCTGGTTGACCCTGGGCATCATGATCGCTTTCGCCGCACTTGCGCAAGCACAGGACCCAAGACCAGAGGCGAAGTTGGACAAGGACCAGATCCTCATCGGTCAACAAGCGCTGTTGGAACTGGGTGTTACCTATCGCGCCGATCAGGGCAAGCCCACGGACATTAGGTGGCCAGTGTTCACCGACACGTTGAGCGGACACATCGATATTGTGAAGGATAGCGGCGTGGATACGGTACTTCTCGACAAACAGGGCGACCCGTATCTCTTCCGCCAGACCCGCACACTGGCCATCACCTCATGGGACAGCGGGTATTGGGCCATTCCTCCTGTGCGATTCGTGATCAACGGTGACACCACGGAAACGACCGCACTCCTCCTTACCGTGAACACGGTACAAGTGGACACCACGGAGGCGATCAAGGACATCAAGGAGATCTACGAAGTGCCGTATTCGTGGATGGACTGGGTGCGAGAGAATTGGCCCTGGGTGGCAGGAGGTGCGGTGCTTGCCGCGATCCTGGTGGTGCTGATCCGCTTCCTCGTGCGCCGTGCCCGCCGCCCGCGCGAGGTGAAGGTTGTGGCCTCTGTACTTAAGCCTCTGCATATGCGCACTCTGGAAGCGCTGGAGGCGATCAACAGGAGGAACATGTGGCAGCAAGGGCTCACGAAGGAATACCAGAGCCTGGTGACCGACGTGCTGCGCGCCTATATCGAGGAACGATTCACCGTGCCGGCCATGGAGAGCACTACGGATGAACTGCTCGCCTCGCTTCGCATGAGCGAGATGAACGCCGGGCAGCGCGAGCAACTGGGCAACATGCTGCACATGGCGGACATGGTGAAGTTCGCCAAGTGGACACCACTTCCCGCTGAGAACGAACAACTGATGGCCGGTGCCATCAAGCTCGTGCAACAGACAGCACCACAAACGCCCCATGTACCGCGTTCGTAAACTACTCCCCTTGCTGGTGATGCTGGTGCTCGTGCACGCGGCCATCATCTGCGCGTGGTGGTGGTTGCACCGGCGATACGAACTGGCCGCGCCGCAGTTCCTCTGGGGCCTGCTGGCCATCCCCGTGCTCGCTGTATGGCATACCTGGCGCAGGGACGCTCAGCAGCCGCGTGCCACCTTGACCACGATGAAGTTCTTCGCATCCGGCCCCATCGACCTGAAGGCGCGGCTGCGTGATCTGCCTTTCGCCATCACCTTACTGGGACTGGGGATGCTGATGCTAGCCATGACCCGTCCGCAGAGCAAGAACAACTGGCAGGACGTGACCCGAGACGGTATCGACATCGTGATCGCCATGGACTTCAGCGCGAGCATGCTGGCCAAGGACTTCAAGCCTGACCGGCTCGAAGCGGCTCGCAGCGTGGCACTGAAGTTCATCGACGATCGGCCAGATGATCGCATCGGGCTGGTGGTGTATGAAGGTGAAGCTTTCACCCAATGTCCGCTCACCACGGACCATCGCGTGCTCACCGATCTCTTCCTGCAAGCGCGCAGCGGACTGATCGATGGCGGCACGGCGGTGGGCATGGGGCTGGCCACAGCGATCAATCGCCTGCGCGACAGCGAAAGCAAAAGCAAGGTGATCATCCTGCTCACCGATGGCGTGAACAACGCGGGCACCATCCAACCGCTTGACGCGGCACAGATCGCGCAGCAGTTCGGAGTGCGCGTTTACACCATCGGCGTGGGCACCCGCGGCAAAGCCCTATCCCCTGTGGCCATCTACCCCAACGGCCAGTTCAAGTATGATTATGTGGACGTAGAGATCGACGAGGACATGTTGAAGAAAGTGGCCGACCTTACTGGAGGCCGTTACTTCCGAGCCACGGATGAACGCAAGTTGCGTGGTGTCTATACGGAGATCGATAAGTTGGAAAAGACACGGGTGAAAGTGACCGAGCATAGCCGCCGTAACGAGGAGTACTTCCGCACGCTGCTTGCCGGTTGCATGCTGATCGCCCTCGGGCTGTTACTGGAACGCACCTTTTTCCGCCTGACCCCATGATCCTGCGCGGAACCTATCGCACTGGTGCGCTCACCGCCATCATCCTTGTGCTCGAAGTGCTGGCATGGGTGGTGGGCGTTGCATTCTGGATCGCGTCCGAACAATACCTACCGCAGTTCCGCATGGAACGCCCGCAGATGTTGTATGGTCTATTCGTCGGGCCACTGCTCACGCTCATCTTTCTCGTCGGCTTGGCGCTCAAGAACCGTGCACTTGTGCGCTTTAGTAATGGCCCACTGTTGCCCTATATGGTACCTGGTGTCAGCAATTGGCGGACGACGCTGCGGTTCCTGCTGCTGCGTCATGGCTTCAGCTTCGCGGTGTTCGCCCTAGCAGGTCCGCAGATGGGCACCCGGTTGGAGAAGATCGTGGCCAAGGGCGTGGATGTGATGGTGGCGGTGGACGTGAGCAACAGCATGCTTGCAGAGGACCTGCGACCCAACCGCATGGAAGTGGCACGCAGGGCCCTCACCCAGTTGATCGAACGTTTGCAGGGTGATCGACTCGGGATCGTTGTCTTCGCCGGCACAGCCTACACACAATTGCCCATCACGGCCGACAAGTCAGCGGCGAAGCTCTTTCTAGGTAACATCGGACCTGGCATGGTGACCACGCAAGGTACCGCGCTCGGTGCTGCGATCGGCACAGCCGCACGGAGTTTCAAGGCCGATGGCGCAAAGGGGCGCGCGATCATCGTGATCAGCGATGGGGAGAGCTTTGAGGATGATGGAGAGGCCGCCGCCCGTGCCGCCGCAGGTGAAGGTATCGTGGTGAACACCATCGGCCTTGGCACCGTGGCCGGCGCTCCCATACCGGAGCGGCGCGGCGATCAGGTTTTGGGCTTCAAGAAGGACAAGGACGGCAACACGGTGATCAGCAAACTGAACGAGGACATGCTCCACCGGGTAGCCACCGCGGGAAATGGCGAGTATGTCCTGGCGACCAACAGCGGCACGGGCATTGAATCCTTGGTGGAGCGTTTGCGCAGTATGGACCAGACCCGCACAGGCACCTACACTTTCGCCGGGCATGAGGACCGATACCAATACTTCCTGGCAGCGGCCTGCATGCTCATCTTCGCAGGGTTGTTCATGGGCGAACGCGGAAGCACACGGCAACGATGGAACGATCTATTCAGATGAAAAGAGCCACTCTTCTCACGTGCATTGCCATGGTGACGGCCTCGGTGTACGGCCAGGAGAAGGCCGAACAGGCCTTGCGCAAAGGCAACGCGGCCTATCGCAAGGGTGATCAGGCTGCGGCCATCCGCAACTATACCCAAGCGCAGGCGGATCAGCGCGGAGCCTTCAACCTGGGCAATGCGTACTACCGGCAAGACAGCACAGCGGACGCACAACGCAGCTTTGAAGCGGCCGCCAGCTTGGCAAAGGATGCCGATGCACAGGCAAGGGCCTACCACAATTTGGGTAACAGCTGGCTCAAACAGAGCAAGTGGCAGGAAGCCATCAACGCATACAAGCAAGCCCTGCGCAGACAGCCGAACGACGAGGACAGCCGCTACAACCTGGCCTACGCGAAGAAAAAAATGGAACAGGAACAGCAGAAGAACAACAACGACAAGGACAAGAACAAGGACCAGCAGCAGAAGCAGGACCAACAGCAGAAGCAACAGCAGGACCAAAAGAAGGATCAGTCGCAGCACCCCCAGCAACAACAGGATCCGCAGCAGGCGGAAAAGCGAAAAGATCCTGGGCAGATCGACCAGCAGGACGCCCAGCGCATGTTGGAAGCCGTTCAACAACAGGAGAAGAATACGCAGGAGAAGGCGCGGGAGAAAATGCGTGTACGGGTGAAGGTGCCCATTGAAAAGGATTGGTGATCATGAAGACCTTGTTCCGTTACATCCTCACCTTGTTGGTATGCACTGTGGGCCTTGGTTCCAGCGCGCAGGAGATCACGTTCCAAGCCGCAGTGGACAAGAACGCCGCATCCACGGGTGAGCCCATTAAGCTGACACTTACACTGACGAACGCGCCCATGGGCAGCGGCATTACACCACCGGACATGGGCGGGCTGGTGATCGTGCAAGGCCCGTTCGACCAGAACAGTTTCAGCATGGTGAACGGGCGCACCTCCAGTTCCGTGATGCGGACCTATTTCCTCCAAGGCGTACAACCGGGCGACTATACCATCGGTGCAGCCACGGCGCGCGTGGGCGGAGGCACCATCCAGTCCTCCCCCATCAAGATCCATTTGGTGAAAGGTGAGAGCGGCGGTGCGAACAGTTCGCTGCTCAACCAGGCCCAGAAGAGCGACCCGAACCTGTTCTGCACCATCTCACTGAGCAAGAGTAGAGCCTATGTTGGGGAGCAGATCATCGCGACCTATACACTTTACTCGCGCTACAACTCTTTGCAGCCCGGCGATTACGACCTGCCCAAGCTCGACGGCTTCTGGGCTGAAGAGATCGATCTCGGCGAGACCACCTGGGAAAAGGTGCCAACGACCATCAACGGACTCCGGTACAACACCGCCGTCATCAAGAAGCAGGTGCTCTTTCCACAGCGCCAGGGAAAACTCCGCATCGCGCCGATGACGCTGAACTACCGGGTGAACGTCGGCTTTTTCAATAATGGAACTCCTGTGACCATCAACAGCAACTCCGTTGAGGTTACGGCCATGGATCTTCCACCGGGTAAACCTGCGGACTTCATCGGTGCGGTAGGTGACCTGAAGATGGACATCAAAGTACCCACCACCGAAGTGAAGGCCAACGAGGCCATCGATCTATCGATCCGCTTCACCGGCCGGGCGAATCTCAAGCTCATCGATGCCCCGAAGCTGGGATTCCCTTCCGACTTCGAATCCTATGATCCGAAGATCTCGGACAAGATCTCGGTGAACGGCGGTGGCATGAGTGGTTCACGCGAGTTCCAATACCTGATCATCCCCCGCCACGAAGGCGACTATACCGTGGGTCCCCTCACGTTCAGCTATTTCGATCCAACCACAGCGCAGTATCGATCGTTGTCCAGCGAGTCCCTGCATTTCACGATCGCCAAGGGTGATGGCACTGCGAATGCACCTACCGGCCCAAGTCGCACGGAGGTGAAGCAACTGCACCAGGATATTCGGTACATCCGCACCGGCGACCTCGGTCTGGAGCCCATGGGCCATCACCTATTCGGCTCGTGGTATTACCTGGGCGGCATGTCCGCTCCGCCTATCGCCTTCCTACTTTTCCTAGTGATGTACCGCCAGCAGCAGAGGCAACTGTCGGACACCATCGGCATGCGTCGCAAGGGTGCCGATCGCATTGCACGCCAACGGCTCAAGGCTGCTGCCGACGCGTTGAAGCTGAACGATCGCGACGGCTTCTATTCGGCCTTGGGCAAAGCGCTGGAAGGCTACTTCGCGGACAAGTTCAACCTCGGTGTCACTGACGTGAACAGCACCATGGTGCACGAGCGCTTTGGGCATCTGGAGGGTGGTGTCTTGGCGACACAATACGCCGAGCTTCTCAACGACTGCGGCACGGCGCGCTTCGCCCCCTTGGAGAACAAGCCACGTCAGCAGAGCTATGATGAGGCGGCATCGCTGATCCACCGCATTGAAGAACAGCTATGATCAAGCGCCAGCTCCTCCTGCTTCTTCTTTTCATTGTCCTGCTCCCCGCACAGGCACAGACCGATCAACTCGTTATCCGCGCACAGGATGCCTATGCCAGGGGTGCATATGGTGAGGCCCTGGCTTTGTATGATTCAGTAGGACGTGAGTTGAGCTCTGCTTCGCTTTATTTCGACATCGGCAATTGCCACATGAAATTGGGCGATGTGCCCATGGCCATCCTGAACTATGAGCGGGCGATCCGCTTGCAGCCAGGCTCCGAGGATATCCAAGCGAACCTGGATCTCGCGAGGACGCAGGTGGTTGACCGGGTGAACCAGCTGCCCGCCTTCACGCTGGGCTCCGTCTGGGACCGTCTGCGAGGTGGAAAGGACGTGGACCAATGGGCGCGTCGATCGCTTTGGGCCTGTGCCCTCCTCTTTTCATTCGCTATCGCATTCGTTCTCGTTCGTCAGCGAACAGCGCGGCGGATCCTGTTGTCCGCCGCAGTGGTGTGTGCGCTTCTTACGGTCATGGCGGTCGTACTTGCAGGCTACCGCATGTCCGAGGTGAACGACCGGTCGCAGGCCATCATCATGTTACCGAAGGTGGATGTGCTTGCCGAACCTCGCATCGGGGCCACACCGGTCTTCGTGCTCCACGAAGGCACGAAAGTGTCTGTGCTGCAGGAACAGAACGGTTGGTATGAGGTGAAGCTGAGCAGCGGTAGCGTGGGCTGGGCCGCGACAGCCTCCCTCGTGATCATTTAACTATCGCCCGGACCAAGGCAGCGGTATCCGTGCGTCGGCATCTGCACGGCCACCAAAGAAATGGGCGGGATCGTCTTAACGGTCTCACCCATCCCGTGTAGAGCTTGAAGCTCTAGGGCAGTTGCTGCTGTTTCGTTGCGGTGGGAATTGTTCCACCAATGATGGTGAGCACCGCATCGCGATCGTTGCTGACCCCGCTGTATTTCACAATGCCGTCCATGTTCACATCCTCCAGGCGATAACCGTTGAACGTAGCCGTGGGTATGGTTCCGCCGATAAAGCTGAGGATGGGATCGCGATCATTTCCAACCCCGGTATACTTCACAAGGCCATCAGCATTGCTGTTACCCGGCCACAAGGCGCGGCGAACTCCGTCGGTCTGTTGAGCGTCCGTGCCGTAGGTCGAGGTGGTGGGAAGCGAGAGGTCGAAGAGCTGCCCATTTGTGGTGATCGCACTGCTGGACATCACGCCCAAGTGGTTGCGATGCTGCACCACGAGACGCTTGCCCACACTCGCAGAGGTGCTGAAGGTGATCACCGGATCGCCTGTTGGCGTCACCACGGTCCCATCGCGACGCAACAGGCAGGCCCTGCGTGCGGCGACGCTGTAGGATGCATCCGCGTTCCTCAGCTCCAGCACTACCCAATCGACGATGGCCGAGTTACCCGTGTTGGACAGGGTCAACGCGCTTACCGTGGCAGCCGGATTCTCCAGCACATATCCCATGGCCGTGTAAGGTTCGATCAGGGGGACCAGGTTAGCATTGCGCAGATCGTCGCGCATGATATACGTGGCCCAGTTCACGGCTCCTCCCAACAGCATCTTGGCCGACACGGTGCCGGAGTTGCCCTGTGATGCGCATTGCGAGTCCGGCAACTTGTAGAAGATGCGGCCGGAATAGGGTTGCACGGTCACCGAACCGCTGAGCACTGCACCGGTGATGTCGCTCCAGCAACCGGCCGGGAGGCCCAGGCTTTGAGCGGTAGCTTGATCATTCACCAAGAGGATGTTGGTGAGCGTGGGATCCACGGCCTGCACATTCACGCGACGCACATCGACGTTGTCCAGGTAGTAGGTGGGATCTAGGTAGCTGTTGATCAAACGCACCTGTGCCACGTCCGTGATGTTGCTCTGGAAATAGATCTCCAGATCGCGCCGTTCCGGGCCGTAGGGCAACCTGCGCTCGTAGATGGCGTAGGGATCGCTCAACGTGCTCTGTGCCTTCAATCCGCAGATCAGTTCGCCCTCCGCAGGGGACTGAACAGCGACCCGCATCCGGTACCATGCACCGTTGGTCACGCTGAACCAATCCGGATTGCGCATGGAGAAGGTGCTCGACACTGAATTATTCGGGAGGTAGGCCTTCAGGGAACCGTTGTCCAAATTGGTCGTTATGCGGCTCACCTGGGCGTTCGTAGGCCATCCACCCCAGCCGTTCACGTTCGCTGCAAAGTCGCCGTTCGGAACGAGGTTTCCGCTTAATTCGGAAGTGGTGGTAAACCCGCTTTGGCGAAGGGGGCTGCGTGTGCTCCCTGCGTCCTCACCGCGTTGTACCTGCCAGCGCTCCAGCGTGTACCACTTCTGTTCCCCGCTGAACAGGTTCTGCTGGAAGATGCCGACCTCATTATAAGGATTGAAATACCTGTTGTTCGTGAAGGTCCCGAAATCCACCTGGTTGGCGCTGTAACAGTTGTAGAACCGCAGGTAAATCTGGTCCTTGTTCGTGTTGTAGATCTGATTGCCGCTATAGACATCGTTATAGTTGGGCACATGGTAGGGCGCCACGGCATACGGGCCATTGTAGTTGGAATAGTCACTGATCGACATCCCGATATTGGCATTGAAGATCACATTGTCCTTGATCTGCAGGTTGTTGGAGTTCATGCAGTGGTCAACGTTGATCCCTACACCGGGAATGTTGTAGAGCGTGTTGCGCTGCACGGTGGTGTTCACAATGCTCGTGTTCCCGAAGTAGATGCCGACGCCCAGGTGTTGGTAGTGGGGCAGATTGGTAGCCGAGCCATCGAGGCCGCCAATGGGGTTCTGGATCACGTTGTCCTGAATGACCAGCCCATCGGCATGATCGAAGTCAATACCTCCACCGTCGTTCAGCGTGGCTCCATAGCTGGAGATCACATTCTTCTCCACCAAGTGGTTGTCCTGCACCTCGATGGCCGTGTAGCCGATGTTCGTGAAGCGATTGCCTCGGATCACATTCCCAACGCCGATCCCCCGGATCCCGAAGTAACCCCAACTGCTTTCACCCTGGCCGGGGATCATGGCAATGTTGGTAAGCACGTTATTGCTGAAGGTGGAATTGTTGTCGATGAAAATGCAGCCGCTCGCGAGCGTGCGGTTGAACGTGTTGTTGGAGTAGTTATCGTAGCTGCCATAGCTCCGGATGCCGTGGTAAACATCCTCGAACGTGCAGCCCGTTACTGTGACGTGCCCAGCGGATCCATTATGCACGCCGGCATAACGCTGGTGACGGAACATAATGTCCTGAATGATCGCGTAGTTGCGTCCGGGGTAGCAATTCACACCGCTGTAGTACACGCAGGCCTCCACGGTCAGCGTCGAAGGGTCGACATTGTTCGGTGCCCAGAAGTAGAGCACACCGGTGGCGGAATCATAGAACCACTCATTCGACGCATCCAGGAAAGAGAGCTTCTTCTCAAGGAAGAATCCCCAATCGTCCGGTCCGATGTTCGAATTTCCGGGATTGTTCGCGAAGGTGAGCGTATTGCCGTTCTGTGCGGTCACCCGCAGCGTATCAATGGTACTGGCCGTGGTGCGCAGCACGCAACGCGCCCCGGTGAAGGTGCCACTGCTTTGTGTGATGTCGTTGCTCTGGAGTGTATTCCCGCCGGCCTGGCTGTTGCGGTACCAGCTTCCCATGTTCGGGGTCCGCGCGAGGTTCATGCGAACGCCGCCCACGTAGACCTGCTCCACCAGTTGACCTACGCTGGCCTTGTAAATGTTCCCCGAATGCACGGTCCAACCCGTCACCACCTTAC
>JBKJNF010000224.1:0-20220 GCA_046596155.1 Flavobacteriales bacterium
GTTCGCTGTCCAAGCCCCGTTTCTCGGCATTGCAACGGCCCACACGTGCCTTCGTTATCCTGCTCTGTGTCGATGCGATCGTACTGATGGCTGTCATGGGTGTGGTGCAACGCATACGCGACAAGCCCAAGGGACTTCAGGTCCGCCTCCAGGTGATCGCGGGTGAGCCAGATGTGTTCCAGCTGTTCTACAGTGAACGACAGGGCGAGTTCAGCCAGGCACGGTCTGTCTTTGCGCACACGGTTTCCAGTGAGGCTCCGCAGTGGGTGGCGTTCTCTTTACCTGCGGACAGCTTCCCGAGGTTCCTGCGCTTCGATCCGGGTTCACATCAGGACAGTCTGATCATCCAACAGGTTGAACTGGTCCTGAACGAAGGTCATTCGCCCATTGGGTTGAAAGAGTTCCACAGGTACATTGGCCAACGCCACCAAGTGGACGCTGTCCAATTGCGCGAGGAAGAGCTCTTCCTGCCGATCACGGGGGATGATCCATTCGTGTATCTGGCCTTGGATACGAAGAGCCTTTCCCAGGAATTGCAGGATCGAGCGCTGCCGCTCACGTGGGCGTTCTTATCAGCGCTGCTGATGGCGGTGCTGGTGCATGCCGGGCTCTGGCGTTCCTCCCGATTCGTGATCGTAGTGCAGGAGGCGACGGCGCGTGATGCGTATTTCGTGATGTCGTTCCTCGTTTTGCTTTCCATTCCGCTGCTGGTTACGTTCAACCCTGCGCTCGAGCCGCCGCAGAACTTCAGCGAGAAGCGAACACTGGCATCGTTGCCGGAACTTGAGCTGCGGGGACTTGGCGGCTATGCCGTGAAGTATGACACGTGGTACCGCGATCATTTCGGTTTCCGCGGCGAACTGTTCCGCTGGAACTCCATGTTCCATGTGGCGGTGCTGCACACGTCCCCATTGCCCGATAAACTGATGGTAGGCAAGGATCGTTGGCTGTATCAGTATCACGCGCTCCTCGATGGATATTACCGGGGACAGCCCGCGTTCACTGCAGGTGAGTTGGAGCGGGTGCGCAAGTTGTGCGAACAGCGCCAGCAATGGCTGGCGGCGCGTGGCATCAAGTACTACATCCTGATCCCTCCGATGGGTGCCACCATCTATCCGGAACATCTGCCGGACCGTTTTCATCGGATGTCGGACACCACTTGGCTCGGACAGGTGAAGGCGTATTTCGACCGCTATTCCACGGTGCCCATCATCGACCCTACGCCCCAATTGCTGGAGGCGAAGAAGCAGAAGGATGTGTACTTCAGTTCCGATATCCACTGGAACCCATACGGTTCATACTTCGGTTACAAGGCGTTGATCGATCGCTTGCGGCAGGATGATCCGCGCGTTCCACCGGCGTGGCCGATAGAGGACCTGCAGTTCACCAACGATACCAACAGCTCGGCCGATATGGCCAACATGCTCGGCTTGAACGATGTGCTTACGCGTATCGAACCCATCGTGAAGCCCCTGCACCCGCGGCACGCAGAGTTCGCCGACTTTCCGGCCCTGCAGGGCTCCAGCTATTTCCTCGATCGTGCAATGCACTACACGAACCCGGACACCACGCTTCCGCGGTTACTCATGTTCCACGACTCATTCGGCCTATACCTGAAGCCGCTGCTCAACGAGCATTTCTCGAGCGCGACCTATGTATGGTATCCCTTGTACCTGCCGGATGTGGTGACCCAGGTCAAGCCTGATATCGTGGTCCAGGAGTTCATGGAGATGTTCACCATCAACATGCCTAAGGATTCCGTACCGCCCACGCATTGAGATCAGGCCAACCGGAAATCGTGTGCGCCGCGCGTGAGATGCGGATTGTAGCATGGGTCGTCGGCGATGTATTTGGCCCAGCGCTCCTTGAAGAGGTCCACTTCGCGCAAGTGCCGCTCATAACTCTCCTTCGTCATATGCGGGTGCCCGCGTGTGAGGCTTTCATAGTGATACAGGGAGACGTGAGGGAGGTACACATTGCTCAGTCCCTGCTCGCGCAGGCGTAGGCAAAGGTCCACATCGTTGTATTCCACGGTGAAGAGCTCTTCCCAGCCGCCGATCGCTTCCAGCTTGGCGCGTTCCACCATCATGCACGCCGCCGTTACGGCGCTGTAGTTGTTGATGGTGTTCACATAGTTGAAGTACCCCGGACCGTCCTTGTGCGTACCGGTGAAGACGTGACCTGCCACGCCGCCCAGACCGATCACCACTCCACCGTGCTGAATGGTGTCGTTGTGATAAAGCAGTTTTGCACCAACGGCACCAATGGTGGGGCGCTGGCTCCATTCGTGCATGGCGCGCAGCCAGTCCGCATGGATGATCTCCGTGTCGTTGTTAAGGAACAGGATCTGCTGGCCACCGGCCTTTTCGATACCCACGTTCATCAAGTGGCTGAAGTTGAACGGCTCGTTCACCTCGTACCAACGGAAGTTCGCCGGATGCGCCTTGCGCATCTCATCCATCAACGCGAACAGAGAGCGTTCGGAGCTATTGTTGCTCAGCAAGATCACCTCGAAATCGGGATGGTCCGTGAGGGTGAAGAGCGAGCGTAGGCAGGTGGTGAGCACCTCCGCTTTGTCCTTGGTGGGGATGATAATGCTCACGCGTCCCTTCAGCGGCGAGGTGAAACGGATGCCATAGCCACGAAAGCCGTAGAGGAAAGAAACGTCCGCAGGTTCGCCCCGACGGACCAGCGCCTCGGTGAGCGCGCGTTTCGCGGCGTCGTACGCGTAGGGCTTCGCCTCCTCGGTCTGAGCGGCGCTAGCAGCATGGATCCGCCAATGGTAAGCTATGCGTGGAAGGTGAGCAATACGCTGGCTACGTTCCGCCAGGCGCAGGATGAGGTCGTAGTCCTGACTGCCCTCGAAGCCCACGCGGAACCCACCGACCTCGCGAAGAAGGTCCGTTCGCACCACCACCAGATGACCGAGGTAGTTGCGGCTCAACAAATGGTCCGGGCACCATTGGGGCTTGAAGTGCGGGTCACTGTGCCGGCCATCCCCGTCCACCTTGTCCTCGTCCGTGTAGATGATGTCCAGCTGCCGGTCAAGGTTCAGCCGTTTAACCACGTGGTAGATGGCATCGGGTGCGAGCAGATCGTCATGGTCCATCAGCGCGCAGTATTCCCCCGTGGCAAGTTCAAGCGCTGAGTTCGAGGCCCGGCTGATGTGGCCGTTCTCCGCGCGGAACAGCACCTTGACCCGAGTATCTTGATGCATCCAACGTTCGAGGCACCTGCGCACGTCCGCGGATGGCGAACGATCATCGGCGATGCAGAGCTCAACATCAGCGTAGGCCTGCGCAAGCACGCTCTTGATGGCCGCATCGAGCAGGGCAATGGGCGGGTCGTACACCGGCATCACCACACTGATCTTCGGTCGATACGCCCAGAGCGCGATATCGTCGCGGTAGTTGTCGAGGTCGGCCGGCCGGGCCGCATGCTGTGCGAGCCATTGTGAATAAGGGTCGCCGTGCTGTGCCTGAAGTACGTGGAGTTGATCATCGCCTACCACGATGCGGACCGGTCGCACCTCGGTCCACAGGTACAACGCCTTGAAGACCTTGGCGAGGAACTTCCGGAGGATCATACGTCCCTTGTTACTGACGAGGAACGCGATGCGCCGGATCCATTTCGAGCCGTTGCGTGACCGGTCGCTTCCCGTGCGGAGCAGTGCGCGCATTTTGTGGTATGCGCGACGCATGCGCCATAGGCGGCTGGATTCGTAGGCCTTGATGCGTTCCTCATATTGCTGGAGTAGGGCCTGCAAGGCGCGACCATGTTCACGGTGCACATCGAGCGCCCGTAGCGCCTTGTCCACTTCCCCAACGAGGCGATGGGCCTCAATGGAGAGCGATCCCTTTTCCTTGGCAAGCTGTTCGATGGAAGCCGCCAGGGCCTCATTGCGGTCGCCCAGATCGGCATGTTCAAGGCGAAGCGTGACCAGTTCGTCGCCTGTGGCGCGGGCCTTCTGTAACGCTTCAGCGGCGGTGGCCTTGGCGGCCTGCACAGTGGCTTCGGCATTCAGCAGCAGCAGGTGATCGTGCGCTTGGATACCATGCAACTCGCTGACCACGGCGTTCGCATGTTCCATGAAGAGCCCTCCATGTTTGCGCACTACGTAGGCCACCACGCTGGTGCGCAGTTCAGGCTGTGCCAACTTGGAGACGAGCGAGGACCGCCGGACGCGGTAATGGAACAGCGGTTCCGGAATGTGAACGAAACGAAGTCCACGCGACATCAGGCGCAGCCAAAGCTCCCAGTCCTCATAACCATCGACCATGTGTTCGTCGTACCCGTTCTCCTCTTCGAGTACCTTACGGCGTACCACGGCGCAGGCATCAATGCGGTTACCCACGAGCATCTGGGCCACGGTGGTAGCCGGTTGGTCCACGCGGCCGTTGCGCAGTCCGAACTCCAGTTTATCGCTGTAAACCACGGCCACGTCGGGCTCGCGTTCGAGGATATCCGCGGCGCGTTCCATCAACGCCGGGTCCACACGGTTGTCTGCATCCAGGAACAGGATAGAGTGTTGGTCGCAGGCCTTCCAGCCGGCGTTGCGCGCCGTGGGTAGGCCACTGTGCTTCAGGTCGACAACACGGAAGCCCTGCATGCGAAGTCCGGCCAGTACATCGAGAGTTGTGGGATCCGTACTTCCGTCGTTCACGATCACCACACCTTGCCCTTCCGAACGGTCCGCACCCAGGCTGGCAAGCGCTTCAAGGAGAAATGCGCCGTCGTTGTGGCAGGGGATCACAACGCCGATGCTGGCCATGAGCGGCGGGCGTGGATCGTGCGGGACGACGTCAGCAAAAGGTATGTTCATCGATACCACGTTCATGGTAACGTGGTGATGCCGAGGAGTTGGTGGTAGTGCATACCCACGTCATGTGGTTGGCCCACGCTCACGATACGGCCGTCCTCCAAACAAGCCGCGCGATCGCACACCCGTTGCACTTCACCCAGCGAGTGGCTCACCAACACCACGGTACTGCCTTTTTGCTTGAGATCGGCAATGCGCGCATGGCAGCGTTGCTGGAATTCAGCGTCGCCCACTGCCAAGACCTCATCGATGAGCAGGATGTCCGGATCGTTGGCGGTGGCGATGGAGAAGCCGAGGCGAGCTGTCATTCCGGAACTGTAGCGCTTCACGGGCATACCAAGGTCCTCCTCTGACAGTCCGCTGAACGAGTTCACATTGTCCAAGGTGCGTTGCGTGGCCATCCGGTCACAGCCCATCAGTGCGGCGCAGAGGCGGGCGTTCTCCAGTCCCGACAACTCCGGTTCGAGGCCAACGCCCAAGGCGAGCATGGGTGCCACACGGCCATGCACGTGCACTTCGCCCCGTGTGGGTCCAAGGATGCCGGCCAGTACGCGCAGCAAGGTGCTTTTCCCGCTCCCGTTCCGACCGACGATGCCGAAACACTCGCCAGCATTGATCCGCAGGTCAACGCCCCGTAGTATGTGGTGTCGCTCCAGCATGCTGGCCATCCCGAACGAGATCACGAACTCTTTGATGCTGCGCATACCATGGCGCATCACCACATAGTCCACATGGACATCGCGCAGGTCTATGGTGGCCGCTGGTTCCATGCGATCAATAGTTCGCGATATAGCCACGTCGCAACAGGTGGTGGGTGAGCAGTCCGATGATCAACGCGAAGAGCGCGATCCACAGGCTGGTGATCCACGCCGCGGCATTGGGAGCGTTCCCTTCCACGATCACCGAGCGCACGAGGCCGATGAAGTGGTACAAGGGGTTCAATGCAGCCACCCAGCGCAGTCCGACAGGCACGAGGTCCGCTGGATAGGCAATGGGCGTCAAGTAGAAGAGGGCCGGCAGCAGCGCAGACCAGAGTAGGCCGATGTCGCGGAAATACACGTTCAAGGCGCACAAAGCGAGGCCGAGGCCGAAGGCGAACACGGCCAACAGACCGGTGATGGGCAGCACGAGCAGATGAACGAATTGTGGGCGCCAGCCAAAAGCGGCCAGAATGAAAGCGAACGGGATGAAGGAGATGAGCAGGTTGAAGAGCCCTGCCAGGATCTGTGCCAAGGGAAAGGCCAATGGAGGCACGGCCATGCTCTTCAGTACCCCGGCATTCTCCACGAGGGCGCCCAGTACATGGCCCGTGGAGGTGGCGAAGAACGCCCAGAACACCAATCCGCTAAGCGCAAACACTGGGTAGTTGGGCACTTGCGGAAATGCATGGCGGAACACCAGCAGGAAAATGGCTAGGAACAATAGCGGGTTCAACAGGCTCCAGGCAAAGCCGAGCGCCGAGCTTTTGTAACGCAGCCGGACGTTCTTCCACGCCAATGTGATGAGCAGGGGAGCATGGATACGGCCGAGATGGGTGGTGGCGGCGGACTGTTGGGCCAGGGAGCGCATCAGGAGCGCAAGTTAGAAGAGGGTAGGTTGCTTCGGAGCCTACATTCGCCCGCATTCCATGGCGCTGGTCATCAATGGTCGTTTCCTGACCCGCCCGGTTTCCGGGGTGGAGCGCTATGGACATGGTTTGTTGAAAGTGATCGCCGAGGAATGGCCGGATGCACGTGTGCTGGTACCCGGAAACTATGAGGGCCCCGATCGTGTCCATTCATTACGGGTCGGATCTGTTGGTCGAGGTACCGGCCACGCTTGGGAGCAGCTGCAGCTTCCGAGGTATGTGAAGGATGGTGACGTGTTGCTCTCTCCAGCGAATACAGGTCCTTTGCGATATGCCCGGCAGGTCATCGTATTGCACGACCTGGCCTTCCTCATTCATCCGGAGTGGTACAACAAACGGTTCGCGCTCGGGTACCGGATGATCGTGCCAAGGTTGTACGCCAAAGCAATGGGTGTGATCACGGTGAGCGGCACCATGCGCGATCAACTGCTGCACTACTTTGGTGGAGAACCTTCGCGCCTTCATGTGGTGCCACCTTTTTTTGACGGCGCCATTCTCAGCGAGCACGGATCCATGCTGGACGGAAGGCCATTCTGTTTGATCGTCGGATCATGGGATCCACGCAAGGGGCTCGGTGAGGCGCTCCGCTGGTATGGGTCATTGAACGCACCTCACTTCGACCTGCTGATCGTGGGGCGCCGTCATCGCGCCTTTGCCCAGCTGGAGCCGAACATTCCCTCAGGCGTCCGCGTGTTGAACGATGTGGATGATGCCCGACTGGCCATGTTCTATCAACAGGCAATCGCCCTGATCACTTGTTCGCATGATGAAGGATTCGGTCTTCCCCTGTTGGAAGCCATGGCGCTGGGCTGTCCGGTGATCGCCCGCAGGCTACCCGTTTTCGAGGAACAGTTCGGTGAGGCTGTACGATATGCCAACATGGATCGACCCGAGGAGATAAGCGTTGCGCTCTCGGAATTGGACCTTCCCGCGGAACGTAGACGACGTAATGCGTTCGGCACCACCGTCGCTGCACGCTTTTCTTTTGAACGCACACGCCTCGCTCTGCGCAGCGCGCTTCACCCCCTGATGGAAGGCTGATGCGCGTTGCGGTCGTGCACGATTGGCTAGTGGTCAGCGGGGGCGCCGAAAAGGTGACCCGTGAACTTCAGGATATGTTCAATGCGGACGTGTTCGCGCTGGTCGACTTCCTGAATGATGAGGATCGGGCCTTCATTCTGCATGGGAAGCTCGCGCGCACGTCGTTCATTCAGCGACTGCCATTCGCACGGAAGCACTTCCGTTCTTTTCTACCCCTTTTCCCCACGGCCATGCAGAGGCTGGACCTGCGCGGCTACGACCTGGTCATCAGTGCGAGCTATGCAGTGGCCAAGTGCGTGCGCAAGGTGCCAGGCCAACGCCACCTGTGCTATATCCACACGCCCATGCGCTATGCCTGGGTGAATGAGGTTGGTTATTTGCAGGATCATGCAGTACGCGGTGCGAAGGCGTGGCTGGTCCGACGGGCGATGCGATATATGCGCAGGAAGGACCTGGAAAGCAATGCCGGGGTGGACCGGTTCATAGCGAACAGCCGGAACGTGGCCGAGCGCGTCAGCCGCTTCTATGGGCGGGAGGCTGATGTGCTGCTTCCTCCGGTGGACATGGGCCGGTTCGCGCTGTACGAAGGCCCACGTGAAGGCTATCTGGTGGTGTCCAGGTTGGTGCCGTACAAACGCGTAGATCGCATCGTGGAGGCGTTCCGGAAGCTCCCGGACCGGAAGTTGACCGTGGTGGGGGACGGGCCGGAATTGGGCCGGTTGAAAGCGCTGGCGCCGGAAAATGTGAAGTTCATGGGACATGTTCCCGGGGATGAGGTAGTCGCGCTGATGCAACGCAGTCGGGCCGTGATCTGCGCCGCCGATGAGGATCTGGGGCTGGTACCGTTGGAGGCTCAGGCTTGTGGAACTCCGTGCGTCGCCCTAGGTCGGGGAGGATATCTGGAAACGGTGGAAGAGGGCAGGAGCGGTGTTTTATTCTCTACGAATATGCCCGCAGATATCGCCGCTGCGGTCAGGCGCGTTGACGCGATTACCACCCTTATGTCCCCCAAAGGCCTTCGTCGGCGAATGGAACACTGTTCGGCAGATGCCTTTCGTGCGGGCCTTCGCCGTATCGTTGCAGAGATGATGCGAGGGGATGCGTGATACCACACTTCGCCGATACGTGGAGGCATTGGTGCCATTGAGCACCCTGCTCCTCGCCTTCATGCCAATGCTGGGCATGCAGGCGATGGTGTACGTCACGCTCTTTTGGGTGCTGGTGCTTGGTACACGTGCCGCCCTGGATCCCTCTCCGTTGGAAACGAACGCCTGGCGCTGGACCCTCTTCCTGGCCTTGCCGTTGTTCCTCATGATCCCCGATGCGCTGCGGGCACCCGACCTGATATCCGGATGGCACTTCATCGAGCGGAGCGCGTCGTTCCTAGTGTTCCCTGTGGGATTTTTGTTGCTCGGTGGCCCTTCCTCGGACCGCTTCCGCGAGGCCATGATGGATCTATTCACCATAAGCGCCCTTTTGCTTGCAGCATACGGTAACAGCAAAATGGTGGTCTATGGCATCGGACCGCGGCTTGTAGGGGACGATTTCAGCATGGCCTACCGTTCCACATTCGCTTGGTACACGGGCATACATCCCCCCTACGCCTCTAACTTCTTCCTGACCGCAGCTGTATTCCAGTTGGAGCGTGTTTTGGACCGGGCCCGTAGGCCGATCTTCAGACTGGTCGCCATCGTCCTCTTGGTCCTGGCTGGATTGCTGATCGCATCGCGAATGCCCTTGATCGCTTTCGCAGGCGCAGTAGCAGCTGTCTTTTTTCTGCGGATGCCTGCCCCCAAGGCCATCAGTCGTGCGGCCATCATCTTCATCGTGCTGCTCGTCCTGGCCGCCCTCACCCCCAGTTTCCGGGAGCGCATGGCCGAGGTCTTCTCCATTGCCCAGGAGCGTTCCCCCAAACGCTCTATGAACTCCATGGACATCCGCATACCTATCGCGCATTGTTCCTTGGCCCTCATCGAAGAGCATTGGATCGTGGGTATTGGACAGGCCAATGTGCAGCATGCGTTGGATGGATGCTACCATCAATTCAACATACCCCGGCTGCAGGATGGCAGTTTCGGCACCCACAACCAGTTGTTGCATTGGTGGTTGTCCTTCGGACTGATGGGTGTGTTGCTGTATGTGGTGTTCTTTGGGGCCTTGGTGATCCGCGCTTGGCAGCGACGCGATGCTGCGCATCTGGGCTTTCTTGTACTCTTAATGCTCTGCTCGGCCACAGAGAACCTCTTGACGCGTCAGTGGGGGGTGATGCTGTTCTCGTGCTTCAATGCCCTGTTCATGGCTGCAGCCGAACCCGTGCAGCCGGGGATCCGGAAACGGCTAGAGACGTAGGGCACACTTTTGAAAAGTTATACACGCGAGGCCCGTGCAGGTCATGCACGGGGATACTTTCGCCGTCCCACTGAACGCGTTCATGAACATGCCACAACCCGCGCTGATCAAGGGTGCCAGCCCTTCCATCCACGACCTTGAGCAGATGGCATCACAGCTCCGCCGCGACATCGTGCGTATGGTACATGGATGCCAGAGCGGCCATCCGGGCGGATCCCTCGGGTGCGCGGATTTCTTCACTGCGCTCTACTTCAGCGAATTGTTGCATGACCCGTCCCATTTCGCCATGGACGGCATCGGCGAGGATCTGTTCTTCCTGAGCAATGGCCACATCAGCCCGGTGTTCTACAGCACCCTGGCACGTAGTGGCTACTTCCCGTTGGAAGAGCTCCGCACGTTCCGCCGCATTAACAGCCGACTACAGGGGCATCCCACCACGCACGAAGGGCTTCCCGGTGTGCGCATGGCCAGCGGTTCGCTCGGCCAAGGCCTCAGTGTGGCCATTGGCGCGGCACTCGCAAAGCGACTCAACAAGGACGAAAAGTTGGTGTACAGCTTGCATGGTGATGGTGAACTACAGGAGGGACAGATCTGGGAGGCCATGATGTTCGCTGCAGCCAAGAAGGTGGACAACCTGATCAGCACCGTGGACTACAACGGGCGCCAGATCGACGGGGACGTGGATGATGTGATGCCCCTGGGCGACCTGAAGGCCAAGTGGAAGGCTTTCGGATGGGAGGTGCTTGAATGTAATGGCAATCACATGGACGAGTTGGTGGGCACGCTCAAGCTTGCCCAAAGCCGTACAGGTAAAGGAAGACCTGTGTGCATCCTGATGCGCACGGAAATGGGCATGGGAGTTGATTTCATGGTGGGCAGCCATGATTGGCATGGCATCGCTCCCAATGATGAACAACTTGCCCGCGCCCTTTCGCAGCTTCCTGAAACGTTGGGGGACTACTGATCTCCATATGCGATCCTTGCTGCTGTCCTTCTTCCTGATCGGGTCGTTGATGCCGGTCCTGGCCCAGGTCAAGGGTAAGGGCGCAATGAAGCCGGAGCTCACGCGTATCCTCTTTGTGATGGACGCGAGCAACAGCATGAACGCGTTCTGGGGAAATGAACCGAAGATCAACGCGGCCCGGCGGATCCTACTCGAGGCCTTGAAGCCGATCGAGCATGCCCCTAATGTGGAACTTGCACTTCGGCTCTATGGCCACCAGACCCGCATTGAACCAGGCCACCAGGATTGCGATGATACCAAATTGGAGGTGCCGTTCGGACCGGCACAGGGGGATGCCATCCGTCGCGTCATGACCGATGTGCGTTGCCTGGGCACCACACCGATCGCCCGGTCGCTGGAGCGTTCCGCCACGGACTTCCCGGACAACAAGGCGCGCAACGTCATCATCCTCATTACGGACGGCATCGAGGCCTGCGACGAGGATCCCTGCGCGGTGAGCCGCGCGCTACAGGCGAAGGGCATTATTTTGAAACCCTTCGTTATCGGCATCGGCCTAGAGGATGCTGGCAAGTACAACTTGAAGTGCGTAGGCAACTATTACGATGCCACGACGCCAGAAATGTTCCAGCGCGTGCTGGCCGTGGTCGTGGACCAGGCGTTGAACACCACCACCACGCAACTGCTATTGGTTGCGGATGACACCAAGCCAACGGAGACCGATGTGGCCGTGACCTTCTACGATCAACGTACCGGACAACAACGGTACAACTTCGTGCACACAATGAATGTGCGTGGCGAACCCGATACCCTCTCGATCGATCCGGTGTTCACCTATCGCATCGTGGCGCACACTGTTCCGCCCAGTGTGAAGGAGAATGTTACGATCGAACCTGGCGGGCACAACGTGATCGCGCTAGCAGCTGGCCAAGGCGATCTGGAACTGCATGTCGAAGGCGGACCGGCACTGGGCGGCGAGGTCCAGTGCCTGGTAAGGAAGCATGGCGAAATGGCGACGCTCAATGCGCAGCGCATGAACTCCGTGGAACGCTACCGTACGGGTTCATACGACCTGGAGGTCCTCACATTGCCGCGCCTGCTGATCCCCGATGTGCAGATCAAACAAGGCACCACTACACCTGTCATTGTGTCGCAAAGCGGTGTGGTGAACATCAGCGCAACGGTTCCCGGCCCAGGGGCCATATTCCAACGTACTGGCGGAGATCTGGTCTGGGTCATTGACCTCGATCCGAACGAGGCGCGCAACCGATTCCGCCTGCAGCCGGGTGATTACAAAGTGATCTACCGCAGCGCCAATGCGAACCAGACCGCCTTCTCCATCGAGCGTGACATCGCGGTGAAGGGAGGGCAATTCGTGACCATCGCTCTTTGACCAACCATCGCCAGATCCCCTGCAACCACGACCATGAATTATCCAGTACTCGATAACAAGGACACCCGCTCGGGCTTTGGCGCGGGTTTGGCCGAACTGGGTCGCACGGATCCCAATGTTGTGGCGCTTTGCGCCGATCTGATCGGCTCGCTGAAGATGGATGCCTTCGTGAAGGCCTATCCAGAGCGCTTCTTCCAGGTGGGTATCGCCGAGGCGAACATGATGGGCATTGCGGCAGGCCTAACTATCGGCGGTAAGATCCCCTTCACTGGTACGTTCGCCAACTTCAGTACGGGTCGTGTATACGATCAGATCCGCCAGAGCATCGCTTATGCTGGTAAGAACGTCAAGATCTGCGCCAGTCACGCCGGGCTTACGCTCGGTGAGGATGGGGCCACCCACCAGATCCTCGAGGACATCGGCATGATGCGTATGCTGCCCGGTATGACAGTGATCGTGCCATGCGACCACAACCAGACGAAGCAGGCCACCATTGCCATCGCGGCGTACGAAGGTCCGGTGTACCTCCGCTTCGGTCGTCCGAAGTGGCCCGTGTTCATACCGGCGGATATGCCCTTCGAGATCGGCAAGGCCCAGCGCTTGGTGGAGGGCACCGACGTCAGCATCTTCGCATGTGGTCACTTGGTGTGGAAGGCATTGCAAGCTGCGGAAGAACTGGCCAAGCGCAACGTGCGAGCGGAGGTGATCAACGTGCACACGATCAAACCATTGGACGAGGAGGCGGTCATAGCCTCCGTCAGGAAGACACGATGTGTGGTCACTTGCGAAGAGCACAACCGGATCGGCGGCCTGGGCGATGCCATTGCCCAGGTGCTTGCTCGCGCCATGCCCATACCGCAGGAGTATGTGGCCGTGGACGACAGCTTCGGCGAGAGTGGAACAGCGGACCAACTGCTGGCGAAATACGGATTGGACACACCGGATGTAGTGCGCGCCGTGGACCGCGTAGTGGCCCGGAAATAAGCAACCCGTCCTCGCTCCTTCATCCATGAGCGAGCACTCCGACGACGAACTGCTGGCCCTGTTCCGCGAAGAGAACACACGGCATTATGCATTCAACCTCCTGGTCCGGAAATACCAGCAGCGGCTTTATGCCTTCATCCGGCGCATGGTCACGGACCATGATGAAACCAAGGACGTGCTCCAAAATGTGTTCATCAAGGCTTGGAACGGCCTTGACACATTCCGCGGGGACTCACAATTATTCAGCTGGCTTTACCGGATCGCACACAATGAGAGCCTCTCGCACATTAAACGCATGCGGCGTGGACTATTCACCAGCGATGCAGCGGTTACTGAGCGGCTCTTCACCACCCTGGACAACAGCGAGCACTTCAGCGGAGACCAGATCCTGAAGCAGCTTCAGCGTGCCGTGATGCGGCTACCGGCCAAGCAACGCGCCGTGTTCACCATGAAGTATTTCGAGGAAATGAAGTACGAGGAAATGAGCCAGGTGACCGGCACCAGTGTGGGCGCCTTGAAGGCCAGCTACCATATTGCCACGAAGAAGATCGAGCAGTGGATCAGCCGGCCTTCATCAAATACCACGAAAGCGGATCAAACCTGAACGCGCTTTGAGCGTCCAATGTACCGACCGACATGAACGACCCGACCGCATCCGATGATATGAAGCGCAGCGCTCCCACGCTGTTCGGCCTGCCCAAAACCGACCCCTTTGTGGTACCCGAGGGCTTCTTCGATCGTTTTCCGCATGAGGTACAAGGCTTACTGACCGCGAGGCGCCCCAATGATGGTTTAAGGAGCGTTTGGAAGCGAGTGGCCATGGCCCTCCCTGTGGTCGCCCTGCTCGGCCTTGGGTCATGGTGGGCGTTGCGTCCGGCGCAACTCCCCATGCCAGTTTACTCCATCGCCACCGCCCCGCTGAACGATGGAGAACTGGACCAATTGAACGATGATGAGCTCCTGGCCCTCACCGAGGACGTCTCCCCGTTGGCCGATCCCGCCGAGGCAATGGGGCAAGTGGAAATTCAACTGAACGACGACGAACTCATCGCCTATCTCGATGGCGCGGGAGTTGATTACAACGAACTGATACCAACAGAATGAGAACGATGCTCAACATGATGACCCTTTCCATTGCCTTGATCGCCATGCCCATGGTGAGCCTTGCACAGGAGGACGAAGTGGCTGCCATTCCGCAGGAGCGCATGCAGGAGATCAAGGCCCAGCGAACGGCCTTCCTCACGCAGCGGCTCGACCTGACGCCCGAGGAGGCCCAAAAGTTCTGGCCTGTCTACATCCAGTACGACAAGGAGTCCGACGCGGTGCGGAAGGAGATGCGCGAGGCGCACAAAGCCACCAAGAAGGACAGCGACCTAACGGACGTTGAGGCTTCGGCCGCCATTGACAAGGAACTGGCCGGACGCCAGAAGGAACTTGATCTGCGGAGGAAATATGCCACCGAATTCAAAAAAGTGATCGGGGCGGTAAAGACCCTCAAACTGGCCAAAGCCGAGCGCGACTTCAACAAGGAGTTGATCAAGCGCATGCGAGACCGCATGGAGGACCGGCGAGATGGCGGTGGCCGCAGGCCCGGCGGCAGACCGTGATAAAATGATCGCGAAAGCCCGGTGCTCACAAGGCATCGGGCTTTTTGTTGTACGATCTTCGCAGCGATGGGATCATTGCACGACGACTTTCTGGCGCATGTGGCACAGACGGGCCCACATCCGCTTGCATTGGACATTGTAAAGGCCGAAGGCTGCTATTTGTACGATCGCCGCGGCAAGCATTACCTGGATCTGGTGGCGGGTCTGGCCGTGAACAATGTGGGCCATCGGCACCCAAAGGTGATCGCCGCTATCAAGGAGCAATGTGACAAGTACCTGCACGTTATTCCCTACGGCGAGTTCGTGCAGGAGCCGCAGGTGCGGTTCGCCGCCAAACTCACCTCGCTGCTACCGCTCACGCTCAATTCGATCTACTTCGTTAACAGCGGTACCGAAGGCATAGAGGCTGCGCTGAAGCTCGCCAAGCGCGCGACAGGTCGAACCCAGCTGATCGGCTGCCGCAAGAGTTACCACGGCAGCACGCACGGGGCGCTCAGCCTTACGGATAATAAGAAAAAGCGCTACCGCAACCTTCCGTTGCTGCCGGATACGGAGCACATCGCCTTTAACGCTCCGGGCGACTTGTCCTTGATCACTGAGCGGACTGCTTGTGTGATGGTGGAACCGATCCAGGGCGATGCCGGCGTCCGGATACCGGATCGCGCGTGGATGCTGGCTTTGCGGAAGCAGTGTGATGAAACGGGTGCGCTGCTGATCTTCGATGAGGTGCAGACGGGCTTTGGACGCACTGGCACGCTGTTCGCTTTCGAGCACTTCGGCGTCATTCCCGACATTTTGGTACTGGGCAAAGCGCTCGGTGGCGGCATGCCCATGGGTGCGCTCGTCAGTTCACGCGAGCGGATGCACCTGCTCACGCACGATCCGGTGCTAGGTCACATCACCACCTTCGGGGGACATCCGTTGCCGTGTGTTGCAGGCCTTGCCGCACTGAACGCGTTGATCGATGAGCGCATGATCGCGAACGCAAAGCGCATGGGCGCTTTCTTCAAGGAGCTGCTCGTTCATTCGAAGATAAAGGAGGTGCGCGGCGAAGGCCTCATGCTGGCCGTGGACCTGGGCGATGCGGACATGGTGCAGCGCGTAGTGCTTGGTTGCCTAGCGAAGGGTGTCCTGGGGTTCTGGTTCCTGAGCTGTCCGACGGCCTTTCGAATAGCGCCGCCCTTGGTGATCACCGAGGTCCAGGTACGAGAAGCCACGGCGTTGATCCTCGCACAGCTCAGCGCGATCTGAGGGTGACATCCCTTAGAACTGCCCCGTCCCCAACATCACCAGCGTGCATCCTTCAACTACCTCAATGCCCAGTTCAGCAGCGCGCTTTTCAAGCCCAACGTTCTCCGTGCCGGGATTGAAGATGATGCGCTTGGGACTGAGTGCTAGGATACGGTCCGCCCACGGTTCCTGGTTGTGTGGGTTCAGGTAGAGCGTGACCGTGTGGATGGACCTTCCTTCGGGGATCTCCGTGCCGATAGGTTCCTCTCCGATCGAACCCGCGCGACGGCCGACCGCCACAACAGGATGGCCGGCGGCCAGTAGCCTGTTTACCGCCATGTTCGCATAGCGATCCTCCTTGGGGCTGGCGCCAAGCACAAGCGTAGTTTTCTCATCCATGGTGCGAAGTTCGGGAGGGGTGGGGCATTTCACCGGAAGTGCGTGCACGTCCCTTATTTTCTTCAGGTGGGATTAACCTACAGGCCGCACTGGAACAGGTGCTTTGAAGCCCAGAATGACGAAACGCACGATCGAGGTCCTGGTCCTGAGCGACCTGCATCTGGGAAGCTACGGGTGCCGCGCTGCCGAATTGTTGGGATACCTGCGCAGCATATCTCCGGAGCTGGTGATCCTCAACGGGGACATTATCGATATCTGGGCCTTCAACAAGAAGTACTTCCCGAAGGAGCACATGCACGTGGTGAAGAAGCTGATCAAGTGGAGCTCGAAGGTGCCGGTTCACTACATCACAGGGAACCACGACGAGGCCTTACGCCGATACAGCCCAGCGCGTCTCGGTAACTTGCAGCTCATAGATCAACTCGTGTTGGACCTTGACGGCAGGAGCCATTGGTTCTTCCATGGCGACATCTTCGACGCCACCATGAAGAACGCGAAGTGGCTAGCCAGGCTCGGGGGCTTCGGTTACGACCTGTTGATCCGCATCAACCACGTCGTGAACGTATCGCTCGCCTTCTTTGGCCGTCCGCGCATGAGTTTTAGCAAAAAGGTGAAGGACAGTGTGAAGAGCGCGGTGAACTTCATCAGCGATTTCGAGCGTACAATGGCCGAGATCGCGATGAACGACGGGCATCAGGTGGTGGTGTGTGGTCACATCCACCAGCCGTGCATGCGGAGGATCAATGTTGCGGATGGCGGCATCGAATACTTGAACTCAGGCGATTGGATCGAGAACCTATCGGCGTTGGAATATAACAAGGGCCGTTGGGGTTTGTATTACCATGACCTGATGAAGCATGAAGACAGCATGACCGAGACTCACGTGGTGCAGGAGCCGATCACGTTGTGACGCCAGGCACGGTCTCATTCATGCCGCGTCGCAGGTCCTCCACGGTCTTCTCGGGCAGCCGGGTCAGGTCGAGCAGCATCAATCCGTCCAGCGCATCATTGAACTTCGGGTCGCTGTTGAAACTGATGATGCGTGCACCCAGCGAGAGGTAGCGTTTGAGCAGGACAGGGATCGCCGAGCCATCCTCCTCGATATCGGATATCATCTGGTCAAGCTTACGGATATCCTCACCGCTTGCTTGCAACAAGGCATCGCCGTCGCGCTGTTCCAGGTCCACGTGGAAGCGATTGCGGGGTCGTACGCTTTGGGCCAGAATGGCATCGGAGCGATGGGCGCGCAGGAACTCGATCATGAGGCTGCGGGAGTAGTGGCTGTATCTGCCGCTGATGCTCACAGGACCGATCAGGTAGCGATGTTCGGGATGTGAGGTAACATGCAAAAGCAGGCCGCGCCAAAGCATGAACAAGGGCAGGCGGTGCTTTTGGTATTCGGGCACCACGAACGATCGTCCGAGCTCGAAGCTTGCACTTAGGATGCGCTGCATGGGTCGTTCCATGCGGAAGAGCGTACTGATGTAGAAGCCTCGTTTGCCGTAGCGGTCCATGATGGCCCTGCCATCGCCGATGCGGTAAGCACCCGCGAGGCATTTCTTTTCCCTGTCCCAAAGAAAGAGATGATCATAGTAGTGATCGAACTCGTCCAGATCTGTTCGCTTGTTGGTGCCTTCGCCAACAGCGCGGAAGGTGAGCTCGCGTTGTCGGCCTATCTCCTGCAGCATATGCGGGATCCGGTCGCTGGGTGCGAGGTACAGATCGAATTCTCCCTGCGAACTGAGGCGCTTGTCGCTTAGCGCAAGGAGTTCGCGTTCCAGATCCGCTGTGAGTTGCGCTGCCGCCACTCCTTTCGGCCTGCGGAGCACTCGCAATGGTCTGAACTGTTCGCGTCTAACTTGTACACCACTACCCAAGGCATAGGTCTTTGCACGCAGAAAACGAGCAAGCTGTTCGTTGGAAGCGAAGGCGCTGATATCCTTAGCAGGAATGGGTTTACCGATGCGGAGGCGAACGGAGCGACCGCGCATGCGGAGCATTTCATTTGGTAGGCGAAGTGTGCGTAGCTCGGGATGGATCATGCCGAGCATTTGAAAGATGAGACTGTTGGCACCATCGAACCAGATGGGTACAACGGGTACACCCGCGCCCTTGATCAGCTTGATCGCAGGGGTCTTCCAGCGCGGGTCGATGACGGTCTGCAGGTCGGTCCTGAAGCTGCTGACCTCGCCGGCCGGGAAAACACCGAGGCATCCACCCCCAGCAAGGTGCTCGAGGGCTTGGCGCATGCCCTGATAACTGCTCAAAGAGCGGATCTGCTCAAACGGGTTCACACCGATGAAGCGGTCCTTCAGCGGCTCCAATTGCTGCAACATGAAGTTGGCCATCACCTTGGCATCAGGTCTCACCATATCCAGTACATGCAGCAATGCCAAGCCATCGATGGCGCCGTAAGGGTGGTTGGCCACCACGGCCAAGCCACCTTCCTTCGGAATACGTTCCAGGTCATCGGCATCCACCTCCACGCGGATATCCATGTGCCGGAACAAGCCTTCGATGAAGGCCTCTCCGGATTGAAGCTTTAGTTCGTTGTAGAAGCGCTCGAGCCGGTTCAGTCCGCTCACCTCCGCCAGTACACTGATCCGCGGATCACCGGGCCGCATATGGCTGGCCTTGGCGAGTTCGGAGGGATGTACAAGCTTTTTCATGCGGTCTTGAAGGCGATCAAATGTAGACGGTACGGCCCCGTGCTGTTTCCAGGTCACGAATGAAGCGCGTTGACGACGGACGCCCGGGAGATGGTAATTTAGCCATCCACATTAAGTGCCCTACATATGAAGGTTTCTCCTCAGCGCATTTCCGACCTGTTACGAACCGTTGGCGTTATTATCGGTCTTGTTGTTGCGGTCATCGCTTTGCCTCAAGGACCTTACTGGGGCATGACGTCCGCGGGAGGTGCCAGTGGCATCGGGGCCATCTATACGATCGACGGATCGAACGTGTACACCAAGAAGTACGACTTCTACCGTATCGAGGGCAGTGCCCCTAAAGGCGAATTGGTGAAAGCAGGGAATGGACTCTATTATGGTGCCACCGAATTCGGGGGGGGGGCAGGAGTGGGTCTCCTTTTCAGTTATGACCCGGCCACTTCAGCTTACGCGATCCTGAAGGAGTTCAATACGGTCGCATCCACGGCCACCTCAGCTTATGGTTCTCGGCCGATCAGGGGATTGATGCTGGCGGCCAATGGGAACATCTACGGTACATGTTCTGAAGGAGGTGCAAATGGCGCAGGCACGCTATGGGTCTATACAATAACCACCAACACATTGGAGAAGCGCGTCGACTTCGAGGCTGCAACGGGGGCTGCTGCAAAAGGAAGCCGGCCAAAGGGCCAACTGGTGCAAGCCGGTAATGGCCTTCTCTTCGGAACATGTCAGCTAGGGGGATTGAACGGAAGAGGGACGATCTATGAATTCGATCCCACGACCAACACCTTCGCCAAGCGTTACGACTTCGCCGCATTGCCGTCGATCACGGGTGGCGGACCTTACAGCGGGTTGATAGAAGCCTCGAACGGCCTGTTATACGGCACGGCGAAAAGTGGAGGCACGGGAACAGGTGGAGTGATCTATTCCTTCACGTCAGGACCGCCATATACCTATTCCGTCATTCACAATTTCACGGAGGCCACAGGCTGGCAGCCCACGGGTGAACTGGTGCAGACCGCGGACGGCCTGCTTTATGGAACAACCTCTACGGGTGGTGCAAACGCTGCCGGAGAGCTGTTCAAGTTCAGTATTTCCAACAGCACATATACCCCGCTCCATACCATGGGCGGCGATGATG